>RDZR01000076.1 GCA_004294095.1 Verrucomicrobiota bacterium | reverse complement strand
AATGATAAACTAAAAAACTAACGGGGTAACATGCGCTGAAAACGCCGGAGCCGCACTCATTCTCGGCTGTCACCCGCATCGCCCGTCGCCTCGCTGGGAACGATCAGACACAGCCCTGCATTTTCATTCCTTGGGCAATCTCATATTCGATCAAACCGATCCTCGCAACGGCGGCGGCCTGATCGAGCTACGTTTTTTCGAGCAAGGAACTTGGGCCACGCGATGGATTCCGCTTGGGAATCTTTATCTGCGCCCGTGAACCTCACATTTCATTCTACTCGCCGCCCAAGTTGACGCGGAGCTCGAAGAGATCACGCCGCCGGTCCATTAGAGGCGTGACAGAACCGGCTTCTCGGGAGCGGTAAAGATCGTTGATATCGAGATCGGTGACGAGCATGGTTTCAACGTTAGGATCGGCCTCCGCTTGAATGCCATCGCGGGCAAACTCGAAGTCGGATGGTGTAAAAACCGCGGCACGTCCGTAATGGATGTCCATGGCGGGCACATCTGGTAAATTTCCAACCACCCCGGTGGTCACGACGTAGATTTGGTTCTCGATCGCTCTGGCAGCCGCGCATTTTGAAACTCGCAGGTATCCTTGGCGATTGTCGGTGCAATACGGGACGAATAGGATTTCCACGCCCTGCTCGGCAAGGTAGCGCGCGGCTTCTGGGAACTCGACATCATAACAAATGAGGATGCCGACTTTGGCCTTCGGAGTCTGGATCACCAACAACTGGTTGCCTCCAGTGATGCCCCACCATGTCGTTTCGCTTGGCGTAATGTGCAATTTGGGTTGAGATACGAAAGTTCCATCAGGCCGGAACAACATCGCTTCGTTTTGCAAGGTGCCATCATCCTGCAGCACTGGGTGAGAGCCCGCGATGAGGTGGAGTCCTTGCTCCCGTGCCAGCGTGGACATCAATTCGCAAAATTTCGGCGTGAGCCCTGCCAATTTCCGGATGCCGTCCCGCGAGGAGTAGGGCTCCATCGCGGAAAGCAATTGCACGGAAAAAAACTCTGGAAACAGCACGTAGTCCGCGCCGTAGTCTTCGCCAGCCGTTTCGACGAAATACCGCACCTGCGCTGCAAACTCGTCGAAGTCCGCGATTTTTCTCATCTGATACTGCACACAAGCTACCCGCACTTTCCGGTCATCACCTTCGCTGCGCTGATATTCTGAATTTAGCCACTCGATCAATGAGGCAAAGTTCCGGCTCTTTGGATCGCGAATGTAATTCGGCATCACATCTCGCACCACAAAGCCCTCTTTGAGTTGGAAGCCGAGGACCGGATCTTTCACCAATCCATCTTGGACCGCGTAAACGTATTCTTCCGGAGTGTAAAGATTGCTGTATTGGTCGTAGTGCCACAATCGCCCACCCGCGAGGATGCGTCGCAAGTTGAGCCGTTTACAAAGCTCACGCCTCAACGCGTAAAGATAAGCTCCAATGCCCCGGCCGCGCTCATCAGGATCCACGTAAACTTCGGCACCATATAGCGTATCACCTTGCGGATCGTGATTAAAAAAGTAGCCATCGTCCGTGATGCCGTAATAGGTGTGATGGCGCAGCGGATCCAATCCCATCCAGACGATCAGACTTGAAGAGACACCCACGATCCGCCCAGCCCTCTCGATGACCACCTGGCCGTCTGGGAAAATTTGCAACTGGGATTCCAATTGATCTTCACGCCATGCGCCGTCCTCGTTGATTCCCACCAGAAAGCAGCGCTTGTGAAGCGCGATCATCTCGGAAAAATCCTCCTCATGGGGTGTTCTTGCCACGTAGGTTTCTTCCTCAATTGTGAATGTTCGTGGTTCCATTGCGATTCTATTTAGATTTCCTGCGAATTTAGTGGGTAATGTTCCTATGTCCATCGATTTCTAGGCCGCCAGTGATTCCGTGAGCAATGGCGCTCGAGCGAGGTTCAATCAGCCTTGTTCCATTGCTCCGCGACACGGCTGGGGAGCAATTACCATAAATATTCATTTACGCATCGTTTCTTCGTAAAATGTAAAAAATACGTTGCAATATCACTCAAAGCGGGATTTATTTCCGCCCCCGCGAGCACGTGATCAAATAACCGCCGTCGGTCCTCAGTTTCATGAATTACCATGAACAATGCTCGCATGAGGGTAACCCGGCAACCAAACATCCCAATGTCAGCAACTAAATTAGCTCGTTTTGAGCTACCAAACCGCCTCGTTCGCAACGAGGAAACCGCCACCGAAACGTATGCGCAATTCATCGCCGAGCCATTTGAGCGCGGCTATGGCCACACGATCGGTAACTCACTCCGCCGCGTGCTCCTTTCTTCATTAGAGGGTGCATCCATCACCTCAGTGCGCATCGCCGGTGTGCAACATGAATTCTCCAGCCTGCCGGGTGTGGTGGAAGATGTCACCGACATCGTCCTCAACCTGAAGAAGGTGAAGTTCATTCACCACGAAAAAGAGCCGCGAATTTTGACCATCAAGGTCGAAAAAGAAGGCCCCGTGACTGCGGGAGATATCCTTGAAGACCACATTTTTGAAGTCGTCAATAAAGACCAACTCATCTGCACCTTAGACAAAAAAGTCAAATTTGATTGTGAATTTGAAGTGCGCGTGGGCCGTGGTTTTTCCACTGGAGACGAAAACAAACGCAAGGATCAGCCGATCGGCGTGATTGCGATCGATTCGATTTTCTCGCCTGTCACTCGCGTCAAATACGCCGTGGAGACCACGCGTGTTGGACAAATGACGGATTTCGACAAACTCGTGCTCGATGTCTGGACGGATGGCCGCCTCACTCCTCAAGACGCGCTGCTGCAAGCATCCGCGATTCTTCGTCACCACCTCGATGTGTTCGTCAATTACGATGAAAATGCCGTGGACTTTGAAGAAGCACCTGCGGAATCCAGCGAAGAAAACGCCGCGCTCAAGAAGTTGCTCAACATGTCCGTCAACGAAATCGAACTCTCGGTGCGTGCGGCAAATTGCTTGAACAATGCGAACATCACCTCCGTCGGTCAATTGGCGATGAAATCAGAAGCAGAAATGCTCAAATATCGCAACTTCGGTAAAAAGTCACTCAACGAGATTAAAGACAAGCTCGTCGAACTTGGTCTTGGCCTTGGCATGACTTTTGAATCATCTCTCCTCTCTGGACCTGCTCTGGCAACTCGTGGCCCACGCCTCGGTGCTGAGGAAGAAGCACCCGTCGGCCTTGCCGATCTGATCGCGCAAAACCTAGACGACTAAACCACACTCTAACACAAAGATTATCCGATGAGACATCGTAGCAAATCCGTAAAACTTAAACGCAACGCCGCACAACGTCGGGCATTGCTTGCCGGCTTGGCATGCAACCTAATCGAGCACGGCCGCATCAAAACCACCCTTGGCAAAGCCAAAGCACTGCGCCCAGTGGCTGAAAAATTAGTCACACTCGCGAAGCGTGACGATCTTCACTCGCGCCGCTTGGCCATTGCCTTCTTGCAGCAAAAAGACCTCGTCAAAAAGCTCTTTGCAGAAGTCGCTCCTGCGGCGAAGGACCGCCAAGGTGGATATTGCAGAATCACCAAATTAGGTGCTCGCATGACCGACTCCGCTCAGATGGCCATCATCGAGTGGGTGGACAGCACTGCCAGCAAAGATGAAGCTCCTGCTCCAGAAGCCGAAGTGAAATCAGAAGCCAAGCCAAAAGCAAAGCCAGCAGCTGCGAAGGCAGAAAAAGCAGCCGAGCAAACGGTGGATGTGAAAGCCGAGTGATCGGTTAAGAAATTATTTCATAAAATGCTGCTTGAATCCCTTGTTTGGGCAGCATTTTTCTCTTTCCAAAGCGCGCGATTCAACATATTTGTCTCGCCCGCTTGAAATGGTGGTCGTAGCTCAGTTGGTAGAGCCCCAGATTGTGATTCTGGTTGTCGCGGGTTCGAGCCCCGTCGATCACCCCATTTTTTCCATCGGATTTGCTGAGTGCCTTATCTGGCAATGCGCAGTTTAAATCGGATAGAAGAAACGGAACCCGCACTTAACTTTCAGATGCTGCCGATCGAAAGCCGGATCAACTACAAATTTCGCAACTCGCTTTTGCTCGCAGAAGCGTTGACGCATCCTAGCTTGGCCTATGAATCGCACAAACCGCATTTCGATAACCAGCGGTTAGAATTTCTTGGCGATGCCGTTTTGCAATTAGTCATCACCGCCGAGTTGTTTCGCATGTTTCCTGATTTTCCCGAGGGAAATCTCACCAAGCTCAGGTCCCGCATTGTCTCGCGCCAAGCGCTCGCACGCTTCGCAATGACCATCCATTTGGGCGATTACGTGCTGTTAGGAAAAGGCGAAGAAGCCACCGGCGGCAGGCGGCGTCCATCGACTCTTGCCGATGCTTTCGAATCTCTGATAGGCGCAATTTATTTGGATACTGGATTACTCGCAGCACAGACTTTTCTGTTAGAATTACTCAAGCCAGAAATTGGCGCCATGGTGGCAAGTCCAGAAGAGCGCAATCCGAAAGGAGAGCTGCAAGAATGCCTTCAGGCGATTCACCCAGAGGCACCTGTTTATCGGATCATTGCTGAAAATGGGCCGGACCATCGGCGTGTTTTTCAATCAGAAGTATCATGGCAAGAGCGCGTGCTCGCCTGCGGTAAAGGCAAGAGCAAAAAAGAAGCGGAAGCCCGTGCCGCCGCAGAAGCACTCCGCAACCGCTTGTGGGAAAATGGCGCGAGTCCGACTAAAGCTGCCGCACTTTAACCATTGGAAAATGCGCAATTCGGCGGCATGCTATGCCCATGATTGAGCAAGGTCCGCTATCGCAAAAATTATTCGCTCTCGCAAAAACTCGAATTCCAGGTGGAGTCAATTCGCCAGTGCGTGCCTTCCGCAACGTCGGCGGCGATCCATTTTTTGTGCGCAAAGCAAGTGGCTGCCGGATTGAAGACGTCGATGGCAAACATTACATCGATTACATCGGATCTTGGGGCCCTAACATTTTGGGCCACGCGCCGCTCGCGATCACCAGCACGATTCATGAAGTCGCCAAGAGCGGGATATCCTTCGGCATTCCAAATCCATTTGAAGTGCAAATGGCCAATCAAATTTGCGAGTGGGTGCCATCGGTCGAAAAAGTCCGGATGTGCAATTCGGGCACTGAAGCCACGATGTCCGCCATTCGCCTCGCCCGCGGATTTACGGGGCGCGATCTGATTGTCAAATTTAACGGCTGCTACCATGGTCATAGTGATTCGCTCCTAGTCGCGGCGGGCTCGGGAGCACTCACTCATGGCGAGCCTGATTCGGCCGGCGTGCCGCGCTCTTTTGCACAGCAAACGATGGTGCTCCCCTACAATGATCCAGCTGCTCTGGAAACCGCATTTTCAGAACATGGCGAAAAAATTGCAGCCATCATCGTCGAGTCTTATCCAGCAAATGCGGGCCTTGTTTTTCCGTTAGAAGGCTACTTGCAAAAAATGTTAGAAATAGCTCGCACTCATGGTGCATTGCTCATTTTTGATGAAGTGATGACGGGCTTCCGGCTCGGCAAAGCAGGCGTGCAAGGCTTAGAAAACATCGCCCCAGATTTAAGCTGCTTCGGCAAAGTCATCGGTGGCGGCTTGCCGGTTGGCGCATTTGGCGGCAGAGCGGATGTGATGGACTTTCTCGCCCCACTCGGCCCAGTCTATCAGGCAGGCACACTCAGCGGCAATCCACTTGCCATGGCCGCAGGTCTCGCCCAACTCAGAGAGCTGGAAAATAACTCTGGCTTTGCCCGCTTGGATGCGCTCGGTGCCCACTTTGAAAATGGTTTGAAAAAATTGTTAGAATCCAAAGGTGTTCCTTATCGGTTCAACCGCGTTGGCTCGATGTTTTGTTTGTATTTTTGTGATCACGAGATTCTGCGCGTGGACGATGTGATGCGGCAGGATTTGGATTTTTTTAAGAAATTCTTTTGGGGTTGTTTGCATCACGGCGTGTATCTCGCGCCATCACCCTACGAGACGGGCTTTCTCTCTCTTGCTCATACTGAGGCGGATTTGGATGAGACGCTGGATGTTTTTTCCACCGTTCTATCAGGGATTTAGCATCGATTGAAGTGAGCGGATCGGTGGGCGCTCCGGCTCATCGAGTAACATGCTTTGCTTGATTGCCCGCTTTCCATCGATCCGCCACGTCTGATAGATTTCTAACAGCGGCTCATGCAAGCTCAGCTTGCCATCGCGCTCGAGGCGCCGGAAAATCACTTGCATCAGAGCAAAAGTCATCTGCCCGAGTGCCACGTCATCACGATTCCGATGCGTGCGGCAATCCAGATCCACCTGCGCTAACGAATTGAATTTCCCATTCTGATAGAGATCAATCAAATGCGCGATTTCAACGCCATAGCCAGTCGGGTAAGCCAAGTTTTCTAACAATTCTCTGCGCGCCGCGTATTCGCCAGCAAGAGGCTGCTGAATCGCGGTAAGTGCTGGATAAAAAAGAGCGAGCAACGGGCGAATCAAAATTTCCGAAACACGTCCGCCCGCATCAGGCGCGACTCCGTTGCCCAGCGCAAGTGGGCGTTGATAAAATGATTTCACATAATCAATCGTCGGATCTGTTAGCAATGGGCCTAACAGACCAAGCACAAAATGCGGGCCGAAATCGATTAGATCCGCATCCAAATAGACGATCAAATCTCCCTTCGCGACTTGCAGTGCCTTCCACAAGTTTTCCCCTTTTCCGGTATATTTCTCCGCTGAGGGAAAGACTTCCTCGGCAAGAACGGCATGAGCGCCATGCTCTTTGGCGATGTGTAGCGTGTCATCGCTCGAGCCGGAATCAACGACCCAGATTTCATCGATCAATGGCACGTTTTCTATCAGATTTTTGCGAAGGCAATCAAGAATCGTGCCAAGAGTGCGCGCCTCATTGAGTGTGGGTAAGCAGACGGAAATGCGGTGGGAACCTTTCAGGGCCAGAAGGGCGAAAGTATCCGAAAATTCGCGATGATGGAAATGCCGCATACCGAGACGAGCATCGTTGCGATGATGCGAGGTGCAAGTGCGAAGCACAATCCAAGCATGGGAATCCATTTGCCGAAGGCGACTTGATCTTATTATGCTCCGCGCGTGGCACAATTGCTCGCAATCGAATCTTCCTGTGATGAAACGGCCGTCGCCATTGTGCGCGGCAGCGAGGGAGAACCGTTGCAAATTTTAGCCTCGGAAATCGCCTCACAGATTCCGTTGCACCGCGAGCACGGCGGAGTTGTGCCCGAGCTCGCTTCTCGAAATCATGCATTGCGTTTACGCGGATTGGTGGAGGCAGCTCTGCGCCAAGCGGATGTTTCCATGGCGCAAATTGATGGATTTGCGGCGACGATTGGCCCCGGCCTTGCGTCGTCGTTACTCATCGGCAGCACCGCGGCGAAGGCGATGGCCTGTGCTTTGCAAAAACCATTTTTAGCAATCAATCACCTCGAAGGGCACTTGTGTTCGCCTTTTCTAACAGTTGGATCAGTGCCGCCACACGTCGCATTGATCGTTTCTGGCGGGCATACGATGTTGCTCGATGTGTTAGGCATCGGCCAATATCGGATGCTGGGATCGACACGGGATGATGCAGCGGGCGAGGCCTTTGATAAAGTGGGGAAAATGTTAGGTTTGCCCTATCCCGGTGGACCGGAAGTGGAAAAAGCTGCACGCATGGGCAACCCGCGAGCATTCGATTTTCCACGCTCGATGGTGCATGGAGATGAGTTGGATTTTTCATTTTCCGGATTAAAAACATCAGTGCTTTATACCTTGCAGCGCATGCATGGAAATTTTCCGTTAGATGATATTGCCGCCTCATTTCAACAGGCAGTCATCGATGTGTTAGTCAAAAAAGCATGCCTAGCTGTGGAACAAAGCAGGCACCAGATATTGGCGATTTCTGGTGGGGTGAGTTTGAACCGAGCACTTCGTCTGGCGTTAGAAGAGGCAAGCGCCAAAAACAATTTCACGCTCGCCGTGGCCGCACCAGAAGTTTGCGCCGATAACGCGGTGATGATCGGTTTTGCTGGCTTGTTGAGATTCCAGCGCGGGATGAGTTCTTTGTTAGAAGAAGACATTCATCCAAATTTACCTCTTGCAACATCTCAAGATTCGCCGCACCAACTTTTGAAAACCAGATGAACTTCCGCATACTTGTCTTTGATTTTGATGGCACCATCGCAGATACGCTTGGCGAGACACGCCGCATTTTCAATCAGCTCGCTCCCGAATATGGGATCCGCAATGTGACCGAGGATGAGATTGCGGAGCTGCGCCACCTTTCGCTCAAAGAACTGTTAGTGCGGCTGGAAATTCCCAAGCGCCGAGTGCCATCGCTCATTGCGCGAGGCAGTGGCATGATGCGTGCGAACATCACCCAATTGCAGTTGATTTCCGGCATGGCCGAAGTGCTGCCGATCCTGCGCGGGCATTTTCACAGCTTTGGCATCCTCACATCAAACACCGCTTCCAACGTAGAGCTGTTTTTGGAAACTCATCAACTGCGCAAAACCTTTGATTTCATTTCGTCCACATCGAAGTTGACCGGCAAGGCCAAGCACATCCGCGCGATCCGTAAAACATTTTCAATCAAACCAGAAGAAATGCTCTACATCGGCGATGAGTTACGCGACGTCACCGCATCTAAAAAAGCGGGCATTCCCGTCGCCGCCGTCACTTGGGGATTTAATTCCCCCACTTCACTCGCTGCGTCCGCACCTGATTTTCTCTTCAATCAACCTAGCGACTTTCTGCGATTGATTCCTCGTCATTGACAGGTTCACCTAAGTTCGCCATCCCTCAGCCATGTCCGAGCCATCAGATGTCCCTGCAGAAGCACCTGCGGAAAAAATCGATCAGCATCAGAATCTAACTGATTCTAACAAATCAACTATTCCGCCGAACGTCATTTGGGGATTTGTGATCGTTGCTCTGTTAGGTGTAATGCTGATGATGAGCGTGCGTGGCGGCCTCTTCAATCCTGCACCGAAATCCGAGGCGAATCAACTTGAGGCAGAACTCGACGCGCGCCGCTCAGAGCTCAACCGCATGCGTATTGAGGCCGGACTTTCGCCCATATCATCAAATGCCGAACCTGTCGATGACATTGCAAAACGCCTCAAAGCGGATGCCGATACACTCGTTTCCCTCTCCGCCCGCTTTCAAGAAATGCTCGCGGAAAAAGACACCGAACTGACTGCCCGCAGTGCCGAGCTAATTCGCTCTGAAAAAACTCGTGCTGCTCTAACAGCTGAGAGTGCCCGGATCCAATCTGAATTGCAACGCGCACTCGTCAGCGCGTCAGACGTAGAGCTCCTACGCCGCGACCTTGCCGCCATGCGCTCCCAACGCGATGCCCTTGCCGAACAACTCAAAGCGCAGGGCGAGCGCCCATCCTCTGCCGATTTGCAAACGTTGCAAAGCCGACTCGACGAAGTGCTCGCGCTCAACGCATCGCTCCAAGCACGGATAGATGAGCTTACGAGATCAAAACTATTCGCAAAATCTGAGAACGAACTGCTGCCCGCCGCAGTCGAGCTTTTCCGCACCTTGCGCGAGCTGGAAAATAAAACGGATTCGGAAGTAGCAACCGCTTATAGCAAAATAGGCTTGGAACTTGGAGCCAGCGTTCTTCACACTTTGAATTTCTCCACTGGCTCCAGCGGCTTAGCGCCAGCAGACGAAGAGGCGATTCGCCAGCTCGTCTCTCAGTTGCCCGATGGCGATCTCCTACTCGTCGTCGGCTATGCTTCGGAAACTGGCAATGTCGATGACAATCGCCTCTTGTCATCAGATCGTGCCACAGCAGTGGCCGAGCTATATTCTTCCGTGAAGCGTCCGGGCCAAAATGTGCAAGCTGTCTATCTGGGGCAAACGGATCGCTTCAGCAGCCGCATTCCCGAGCGCAATCAGCTATGCGAAATTTGGCGGATCCGGAAAAAAATTGAGTAACTTATCATCGCTGCACTTTTTCTAAAAGGCTTGCACGCTCCGTCCGTGCGCATTATTTCCACGCCATGTCTCATCAAACGACTCTCATTCTTTTCAAACCCGATGCCATGGCAAAACAATTGGCAGGCATCTTGTTAGCAAAATTTCAACAAGAAGGCTTCTCCGTCCGCGGCCTCAAAATGATGCGTCTTAGCGATGAAATCCTCGCCGAGCATTATTCCCACATCGCCGATAAGCCATTTTTCCCATCCGTGCGCGGCTTCATGCAAGAAACGCCAGTGATAGCACTCGCCCTCGAAGGAGACGATGCCATTGCCCGTGTGCGCGAGCTGTTAGGCCCAACTGATTCGACACAGGCCGCTCCCGGAACCATCCGCGGCGATTACGGTTTTAAGGACGGCGATGCTAAAATGCGCAACGTCTGTCACGCTTCTGATTCGCCGGAAGCCGCCGCAGCCGAACTCACGCGTTTTTTCTCGCAGGGAGAGTTATTTTAATGGCTGAATTTTGTGAGATTCGATGTTTCTGGCGCAGACCACTCGATTTCTTTCGCCTCAGTCCAAAGTGATTCTAAGCCATAATACTCGCGGAGTTCATCGTCCATGATGTGGACCATGACATCGATGTAATCGAGCACGACCCAGCGCGCCTCGCTATTCCCTTCGCGATTGATCGGCTTCGCACCATGGAGCTCGGCCACTTGTCCAGACACGTCTCGCAAGATCGCGCGGAGCTGTGGAGTCGAGTTTCCAGAACACACGACCATGAAGTCGGTAATCGTGGAAATCCCGCGCAAATCCCAAACGCGAATATGCTCGGCTTTAATATCGGCTGCTGCTTGGGCGCAGGCAAGTGCGAGGGCTTCTCCTTGAATCATCATATACAGTATCGAACGGAGAATTAATCTACACCGGCAATTTTCGAGATGCCAATCAGAAAATTCAATAATCGTGAATCTCCAATGTATTAAAAACCAGAGTCATGGTCGGCCTTATCATTGCAGCGGCCACATCAGCATTTTTCCATCACTAGTCAGTCATATAGCTCAGGAGCTGGGAGACCGGGAGATGTTAGAAAAATGGGCTTCGATGGCGGCGACGAGGCCGGGAATGTCGTGTTTTTTCGCTTCGATGATCGGATTGATTTGATGCTGGCGCAGGGTTTCGCTGGTGATCGGGCCGATGCTGGCGGCGACGCAATTGCTGGGCCAATCGATTCCGAGCGCGCAGAAATGATCGACGGTGGAGCTTGAAGTGAAGGTGATGAGATCGGCGCCATTTTCAATGAGGTTGGTGCGGGCGCCGGTGAGGTCTTCCGTTTCTGGGACGGTGCGGTAGGCGATGCATTCGTCCACAATGGCACCGAGTTTGGTGAGTTCTTTGCTGATGACCTCGCGCGATTCCGCGGCTTTGATCCACAGCATGGTGAGGTTTTCGATCGATTCTTTTTTGAATGCTTTGATTAGGCCTTCTGCGACAAATTGCTCCGGGATGAGATCGACGGTGAAGCGATAGGATTCGATTTTTTTGGCGGTGCTGGGGCCGATCGCGGCGATGCGTGGATTGCCCAAACTACGAGCATCGCCGTAGGTTGAGAAAAATGCGTCAAAAAATCGTTCCACGCCATTTGGGCTGGTGAAAATGAGCCAATCGTATTCGTGGGCGTGGGTGACCATTTCTGCAAACTCCAAGCGATTCTCGGGTGGCTCGATGCGGATGGTGGGCAGTTCGATGACATCGGCCCCCAATTGGAGCAGTGCTTTGCTGAGTTCTCCCGCTTGTTCGCGGGTGCGGGTGACGACGATGCGTTTGCCAAAAAGTGGCAGACTCTCGAACCAATTGATTTTTCCGCGTTCGCGGACGACATCGCCAATCACGGCCACGGCGGGTGAGGAAAAATTGCAGGCATCGGCGATATCTGCGATGGTTGCCAAGGTGCCAACGATCGTTTTCTGCGCTTTGGTGGTGGCCCAGCGCACGAGCGCGATGGGAGTTTCCGGGGCTGCGCCGTGCTCGACGAACGATTGGCAAATTTCGCGCAAGCGGGACACGCCCATGAGAAAAACTTTGGTGCCGGCCGTTTTGGCGAGGTGCTGATAATCGACGGAAGTGAAGCCTTTCGTCGGATCTTCGTGGCCGGTGAAAATCGTCAATTGCGTATTGTGGTCGCGATGCGTTACCGGAATGCCGGCGTAAGCGGGACCAGCGATGGCAGAGCTGATGCCCGGGACAATTTCAAAACGCACGCTGGCAGCGGCGAGCTCGGCAGCTTCCTCACCGCCGCGAGCGAAGATCATGGGATCGCCGCCCTTGAGGCGCACCACCGCCTGACCGCGGCGGGTGCGCTCGACGATCAGGGCGTTAATTTCCTCTTGCGGCATGGTGTGGACTTTTGCGCGTTTTCCGACGTGAATTTTTTCACAAGTCGGCTTGGTCCAAGAAAGAAGTTCTGGGTTGCTGAGCGCGTCGTAAACGAGCACATCGGCCGCCTCGATGCATTCTTTGGCGCGGAGGGTGACGAGTCCGAGGTCGCCTGGTCCAGCGCCGACGAGGTAGCAAATGCCTTTTGATTTCATGAAAGATTATGGAAAAGTTGGTGGGCGACGGAGAGAGGATCTTGGCCGGTGGCTTGGCCGCAGAGTGGATGACCTCCATTTTCAGGAAAGACTCGCGCATGGAGTGTGAGCTTGCCACGCAGATATTTGGAAAAAATGCCAACAGGGGTATTGCAGCCACCATCTAACAGGCGGAGAAACTCGCGTTCTGCACGGGTGCGGAGCCATGAGTTTGCGTGGCTGAGGGCTGCGGCTAGCGCGAGATTGGCCGCATCCTCGGCGCGCACTTCGAGGCCGATGGCACCTTGGCCAGCTGCGGGAAAAAATTCAGATTCCGCCATGCGGGTGGCGAACAAGCTGGGAAATTTTTTCAAACGCTCAGGTTGATTTTTAGCGGATGATTTTTTATTCAAGAACCCGAGGCGGACGAGGCCAGCTTCGGCCAGCACGATGGCATCGTAATCGCCTGATTCCGCACATTTTTCGATGCGGGTGGGCACATTTCCACGCAGATCGGAAATTTTTAGGTCTTTCCGCAGCCATTGCAATTGGTGAGCGCGCCGCACGCTGCTGGTGCCGACGCGGGCTCCGATTTTCAGCCGATTTAGGCCGCCCTCATCGTGAGAAATGAGCACATCACGGACGGCGGCGCGGGGCAAGACGGCGGCGAGTTGGAAGCCTGCGCCGAGGTTGGTGGGCAGATCTTTCAAGCTGTGCACTGCGATGTCGATCTCGCCTGCTTCGAGTGCCTCTTCGATTTCCTTGATGAAGACGCCTTTGTCGAATGTTCCGTCCGCTTTGGCCACTTCGCTCAGTGCGACATCTGTGCGTTTATCGCCCGTGGTTTTGATCACCTTGCGGACGATTTCCATGTGCGGGAATGAGCGGCGGAGGGCGGATTCCGTCGCCTCGGCCTGGACCAAGGCGAGGGCACTTCCACGAGTGCCTAGGATGCAGCGCGAGGGGATTTTCATGGAGTGTGAGATGTGCCTGGAAGTTGGCATTTTTCCAATTCGTGATCAATGATGAGTTCGCATTCGCGGATTTGTAATTTGCGCTTGGCGCGGGCTTCATCGGCTAATTGCTCCAAGGTGTCGATATCGTATAAATAGACTTCTTCGATTTCTCCGCAGGCGGGATCGATGTCGCGCGGCACTGCGATGTCGATTAAGAACAAGGGGCGGTAGCGGCGGGCTCGGCGCACTTCTTCGATCATGTGGGCGTGGACAATGGCATGAGGTGCGCCGGTGGATGAAATCACTACGTCCACTTGGCTAAGCACGCGATGCCAGGCATCGAATTTCACCGCGCGGCCGCCCATTTGAGCGGCGAGCTCTTGGGCTCGATCAAACGATCGATTTGCCACAAAAATCGACTTCGCGCCGCGTGAGACGAGACTCTGTGCGGTGATTCGGCTCATCTCTCCGGCGCCGAGCACGATGACTTCGCTGTTTTTCAAATGGCCGAAAATTTTCTCTGCTAGATCGACTGCGACGTTGCCCACGGAGGTCGATCCTTCTTGGATTTTCGTCTCGGTGCGGACTTTTTTGCCAATTCTAAACGCTTGTTGGAATGCTTTGTTTAAAACGACCGCTGTAGTTTGATTTTCAAGAGCTGCGGCATAGGCCTGTTTGATTTGGCCAAAGATTTCGGTCTCGCCGAGGACCATGGAGTCGAGTCCTGAGACGACGCAAGCGAGGTGGCGAGCGGCGAGAAATGCTTGGTGTTGGTAAAAATGGTGGTGGAGGAAATCGAGCGAATGCCCGGTTTTTTCGGAGAGGAAATGGTTGAGGGAGGCGAGCGCGATCGGTGGGGCAGGGGAGGCGATGAAGAATTCGGTGCGATTGCAGGTGGAGATGACGACTGCTTCCGAGATGCCATCGAGCTCGAGAAGATGCTTCGATGCAGAGCCGAGCTGAGTCAGCGCGACGGCGAATTTTTCCCGCACTTCGACCGGTGCAGTTCGGTGATTGAGGCCGAGGCAAAAAAGCTCCATCAGATATAAACAAAAAGGACTAGCGAGACCATGAAGAGAACGATGGTGGCCAATGAGAACGTGCGTCCGGCGAGGCCGCGAATGCGGTGGGTGCCGATGAGTGCGGCGTAGGCCAGCCAGATGGCGATGCCTGAGATGAAGTGATGCATTGGAACCGGATTTGGGGCGAGGTAACCGGCGATGATGCCGATGGTAAGCAATGCCCAGCCGAGCCAGAGCAAGCGCTTGAGAGAAATGAGTAAATGAGGAACTGGCGGCAGATTTTTGAATAGCTCGCCGCGCAAGTCTTTGCCTTTGAGTTGGTGATTGAGCACAAGGAACATGAGTGCGGTGACGGCGGCTAGGCCGAGTGCTCCGTAGCCGAGCATGGAAGTGGCGGAGTGCGTTTCATGCCACGGGTTGGTATTTTGCACAGGCTGCGGGTTGGCATCCATTTTGCCCGGAATCATCGCCATCAATTGCAGAACGGTGACGACGGGTGCGGTAAAAACACCCATCAAAGAAATGCGATAAACCGGGCCGATCAGTAGGTAAAAAAGCGTGAGAGACCATGCCAGGAAATTCAAAATTTCACCGCTATCCATGAGTGGGCAGGCCTTGCGTAATTGGCCGCGCTCAGCGAGGAACATCAGTTGGAAAGCAAACACGGCCAGCATCCAAAGAACCGTCCACCGGCTACGATGCCCACGATGCACAGACAGGATTCCCGCAATCGCCGCCACAGCTGCGAGCACCGTTGAGGCGATCAAGTATGCGTTGTCCATGCCCATCCATGGCGTGGCGAGATGGCCAAGGCAAGACTCATGGCGGAAAAATTTTCCTGATCCGAGAGGGCGAATTAGAGCGGCAGGCGGATGTGCTCAATGGCAGCGCAAAGATCTGCGGCAGTTAGATGATCGATCACCACCGCGTGGCCAAGTTTTTCGAGGACGACAAAGCGGATCGCGCCGGCGGAAAATTTTTTATCGCGGCTTAATTTTTCCATGATCGTCTCGGTGGTGATTTCTGAATCTAACAGCAAGGGCAAACCGAAGTGGTGCATCGCATCCAGCACGCGTTGACTTTCCGGACGGCTGAGGCCGGCGTGTTGTTCCGAGAGCCAAAGCGCCGCTCGCATGCCGAGGGCCACTGCCTCGCCATGAAGCAATTTTCCATACGCCACTGAGGCTTCGATGCCGTGACCAATGGTGTGGCCAAAATTGAGCAGTGCGCGGATATTCCCAGTCTCGAATTCATCAGCTTCAACGATGCGCGCCTTAATCGCTAAATTGCGTGCTAACAGATCGACCGGCACTGCCAATTCGTTTGGATCGAGCTGGGAAATCATTTCTAACATCTCCGCGTCACGAATCGCGGCATGCTTGATGGCTTCGGCAAAACCTTCTCGAAAGGCGCGTGGCGGCAGTGTTTTCAGCGTCTCAGGATCGACGAGCACCATGCGCGGTTGATGGAAAGAACCTATCAGATTTTTCCCCTCGGGCGTATTGACGCCGGTTTTTCCACCCACCGAAGAATCCACTTGCGAGACAATCGTCGTCGGAATTTGCACCAATGGCAGACCGCGGTAAAAAATCGATGCGATGAATCCTGCGAGATCGCCGACGACGCCGCCACCCAAGGCGATGACCGAGGAAGAACGATCGTGGCCGGCGAGGATCATTTCGCGGCAGACATTTTCCACCACTGTCATCGCTTTGGAGCCTTCACCGGCGGGCACCACGTGCAATGAGGCAGCTTGTTTCACTGCTGTTAGAGAATCCATCACCACCGGGGCGTGAAGTGCGGCGACGTTGCTATCACTGATGACAGAGACCTTTTTTCCAGCCAATCCGTGCTCGGCTAAAATAGCACCGACTTGGCCTAAAAGCCCGTGTTCAACGCGCACGGCATAGCGGTGATCTGTTAGAGCGACATCGACGGTGGGCATGCCGAGATTCTTAAAACCGATCGCTCACATGTCCAGATGATCTCAGAAAAATGCGGGATTTTTGCTCGTTTTCAAGGAGCTGAGCGTATTTAATTTCTGCATGGAAATTCGCCAGCGAGATGAGCAAGAGCCTTTCACCACCAAAGATGGCTCGATCATTCGGAGTCTGTTAGATCGTGCCAACGCACCGGTGCAAAATCAAAGTCTCGCGGAAGCATTTTTGCCAAGTGGAGCAGCGACCACGCGGCATTATCATCTGCTTTCGGAGGAAATATATTACATCACGAGCGGCAGTGGTCTGATGGAAATTGATGGCGAAACGCAGCAAGTAGTAGCCGGCGATGCCGTGCTCATTCCGCCGCGGGCGTGGCATCAAATCACCGCTCACGAGCCGCTAGAATTTCTATGCTGCTGTGCGCCTCCATATGCGCATGAAGATACATTTTTTTAAAGAGCATTCAATCACGCCATTCTCGCGACAAATCATGGCTGAAAACGATTCATGAGTTGCGGGTGGACTTCATTTTTCTCCAAGCGCAGGCGAAGAATCCAGCCGCAGCGAGGTAGAGGAAAAGAGAAAAGAATTGCCCTTTGGTGAGGCCGCCGATCATGGCGGCATCGGGCTCCCGCATGGTTTCGCAAAAGATCCGAAAAGTCGCGTAAAGCAGGAAAAAGAGGCCCGCGAGCATGCCTGCCGGTGCTTTTGGAAACCTCAGCCGCAGCACCCACAGGATGATGAAAATGAGCAATCCTTCTAACAGACCTTCGTAGAGTTGCGATGGATGGCGGGGTTGTAAATACTCAGCAAATGTGGCGGAAATTTCCGGTTGTTGGCGAGCGGCGGCGATGATTTTTTCGAGTGGTGCATCGGCCAGTTTGGGATCGATTTCGGCGACGGCTTGCCATGCCATCGCTTGCACTTCTGGTGGTTCTTCCGCGATGGAGAGTGGAAATTTCACAGCCCATGGCACATCGGTGATGCGGCCGTAAAGCTCGCCGTTGATGAAATTCGCGATCCGCCCGAAGAACAACCCGAGCGGGCCGACGACGCATAAATTATCCGCCAACATCGGCCATGAAATTTGGTGCCTGTGGGCATACCACGCGGTGAAAAGCCCCAAGCCTAACAGCCCGCCATGGCTCGCCATGCCACCTTCCCAGACCCGCAGCACCATCAGCGGATCATCTAACAACACGTGCCAACCCGATTTTGGCAATTGGTAAAAAAACAGGTATCCAAGCCTGCCGCCGAGGAACACGCCAAACATCGCCGCCGCAGCGATGAAGTCTCCCGTCTGCTCAGGGCGCAGCACGCCGATGCCGCGGCGAGCCAAGGACCGCAGCAATAAAAAGCCCGCCACGAAGCCAAGCAAATACGCCAAACCATACCAGCGCAGCGCAAGACTGCCGTGAATTGGCAGAAGCACCGGATCCAAATCATGCACGTATGTGGCAAACATGCTGCGAACAGAACGGATCCCGTTTCTGCAAGCAAGCCGAGATCGCACGTTTTTTGTAAGATCATTACTTGGATTTTCAGAAAAAATGTGATGACTTCACCGCGTTCCCTTACCTTAACCAATTCTCAACGCATTTTGAAAAAAGTATTTGTCTCCGGATGTTATGATATTCTGCACGCAGGTCATCTGCAATTTTTTGAGGAAGCACGCGCTTTAGGTGACTACTTAATTGTTTCTTTTGCTTCTGCAGATGTGCTTTGGCATCACAAGCGGCGCAAGCCATCGATACCTGATGATCACAAGCGTGCACTGCTGCAAGGACTGCGAATGGTCGATGAGGTGATCGTAACCCATGGTCATAAAGAGGGACTCGACTTCGAAGATGATTTTCTGCGGATTAAGCCGAATTTTTTAATCGTTACGGAAGACGACCGCTATGGCGATTTGAAGCGTGAGCTGTGCGCGCGAGTGGGTGCCAATTACACATTGCTGGCAAAAACACCGCCGCGCTTTGAGCCGGTTTCGACGAGTTCGATCGTGCGCTGGGTGCAGGCACCGACAGAGGCGCCGCTGCGCGTCGATTTTGCCGGTGGTTGGCTCGATGTTCCGCGCTTTTCGAGGGCGGGGGAGTATGTGGTGAATTGCGCGATTTCTCCGCTTGTTTCGCTGCGTGAGTGGCCGTATGAAAAGCAAGCGGGGCTTGGCGGCAGCGGGGCGTGGGCATTGCTCAATGGCCGCGATGGAGTGGACTCGGAAATTGACCTCGGCGTGGGTTGGCAAGATCCAGCCGTGATCCGCGAGACCGGGCTTTGTGTCTGGCGCTCGGGGCACAGGCCAGTGCTTGATTTCAAAATGAATGGCGATTTTTTGCAGGGGAAAATGGCGATTTATTGGACGGGAACTTCGCATGATACACCGGGCGTTGTTGGTCTCCCACGAGATTATGATGCGATTGCGCTCAGCGGTAGAATCGCGCGCGAGGGTGTGCTTGCTGCAGATTTGCAAAAAATTTCCGAAGGGATTTCTTGTTACCATCAAACACAGCTCGATGAGGGCATGCAGCCATTGCCTGAAATTGAGGGGGCGATTGCGAAAAAATACTCGGGTGGCGGCTATGGCGGCTATGGCTTGTATATTTTTGTTAGTTCGGCAGCTCGAGATGCGGCACTCGCTGTGCATCCGCTGTTGCGCCCCGTGGAGCCGTTTTGCAGACTTTGACGTTAGTCGATTTGCCCATGGTTGAGCTTCCAGAAATTAAGCGTCTTTCCGTCATCGGTTTGCAAGTGGCGGCCACGAACTATGCGGATGCCGTGCAGTGGATTTTGCATCACGCACTGGCGGGTGAAAAAGTCCTCGCGGTAGAAGCTGCCAATACCCACGTCGCCGCACTTGCGCGCAGCGATGCGGAATTTGGCGCGGTGATGAAGCGGTTCGATTTGATTTGCCCGGATGGCGCGCCGCTGGTGTGGGCGCTCAATGCACAATTGCCCGCTGCGGAGAAATTGCGTGATCGTGTTTATGGGCCGACATTGATGCTGCGCACCATTGAAGCTAGTGCTGATGATGGCAGCGCGTATCGCCACTTTTTGTTAGGCGGGAAAAGTGAAACGCTCGAAAAGCTAGAGGTGCGGTTTAAGAATCTTTATCCAAAGGCATGCATCTCTGCCACCTATTCGCCGCCATTTGGTGAGTGGCCCGACGGCGAGTTCGAGCGTATCTGCGAAAAAATTCGGACGAGCGGCGCGAATCTTATTTGGGTAGGTCTTGGCTGTCCGAGGCAAGAGCGATGGATTGCGGAGCATAAAGATCGCTTGCCTGCCGGTGTTTATTTCGGCATCGGCGCGGCATTTGCATTTCATGCTGGTGAAGTGCGCCAAGCACCTGCTTTCCTGCAACGCATCGGCTGCGAGTGGGCATACCGCATGGCGATGGAGCCGCGCCGATTATTCAAGCGTTATTTCACCTACAATTCACTCTTTATTTATCACCTGATTCAAGATCATCGCAGAGCGCGCGATTGATTTTTATCCATCTCAACTTTTTATGCTTACACCCATCAAAACTATTTGCTGCCTTGGCGCTGGCTACGTCGGCGGGCCCACGATGGCCATGATCGCTGCGAAGTGCCCGCACCTGCAAGTGACCGTCGCGGACTACAATCCTCAGCGAATCGCGGCATGGAATTCTGACGAGCTCCCAGTGTATGAGCCTGGGTTGAAAGAAATCGTCGCCTCAGTGATTGGTAAAAATTTGTTTTTCACCACGGAAATTCGCGAGGCGATTCGCACGGCTGATTTAATTTTCGTATGCGTTGGCACGCCGACGAAATCTTATGGCATTGGTGCCGGACGCGCGGCGGATCTTCGTTACATTGAGTCCGCCGCTCGGCTGATTGCTGAGGTGGCTGAGGGTAATAAAATCATCGTCGAGAAAAGCACGATTCCTGTGAAAACAGCCACAGCCATCCAATCGATCCTTGAGGCCAATTCGATGCACGGGGCGACGTTCCAGGTGCTTTCCAATCCGGAATTCCTCGCAGAAGGCACTGCGGTGGAAGATATGGAGAGCCCGGATCGCATCTTGATCGGTGGGCAAAGTGATCCTGCTGGCCTAGCTGCCGTCAAAAAACTCAGTGACATCTACGCAGCATGGATTCCCCGCGAGCGCATCATCACCACCAATCTTTGGTCCTCTGAACTTTCAAAATTAGTCGCGAACGCATTCCTCGCTCAACGTATTTCCTCGATCAATTCCATCTCCGCGCTGTGTGAAGCGACGGGCGCCGATGTCGATGAAGTCGGCCGCGCGATCGGGATGGATTCTCGCATTGGGAAAAAATTTCTCAAAGCCTCGGTCGGTTTTGGGGGGTCATGTTTTCAGAAGGATATTCTCAATCTGGTCTATTTATGTGAGGCATTTCACTTGCCGGAAGTGGCCGAGTATTGGCGCCAAGTGGTGCATATCAACGATTGGCAAAAATCCCGCTTCGTCGAAAAAATCGTTCGCACGCTGTTCAACACAGTCAATGGCAAGCGCATCGCGGTGTTCGGCTTTGCCTTCAAAAAAGACACCAACGATACCCGCGAATCTGCAGCCATTCATGTCTGCCGCAATCTTCTGTTAGAGCATGCCAAGTTGGCGATTTACGATCCGCGTGTGGATGAGGAAGCCATTCTAACAGATTTGCAAGGTGCCGGTGTTCCGCAAGAGTTGTTAGAGACGCATGTGCACATTTGCACTGATCCGTATCAAGCGGTAGAGGGTGCTCATGCGCTGGCCACGCTCACCGAGTGGGATGAATTCCGCAGCATGGACTTTGCGCGTATTTTTGATCTGATGCTCAAGCCCGCCTTTGTTTTTGATGGCCGCGCGGTGCTTCCTGCGGAGGAACTCAAGGCTCATGGATTTGATGTATTTAGCATTGGTAAAGGCATTTGATTTCAGGTTAAATGATCCGCCATGAGTGCGCATCACATCCATCCCGAGTTTCATCGCTTTTTACATCGCCATGATAAAGAACGTCTGCTCGGCCAGCGAGGAGTCGTCATCTGGTTGATCGGGCTTTCCGGTTCGGGTAAATCTACCATCGCCAATGCCGTCGAGAGAGTGCTCCATCAGCAGGGGAAATTTACGGTGATTTTGGATGGCGATAATCTGCGCACCGGCATCAACTCCAACCTCGGATTCAGCGATGAAGATCGTTTGGAAAATATCCGCCGCATCGCGGAAATGGCCAAAATTTTCGTCTCGCAAGGAATCATCACGCTGGTTTCGGCCATCACACCGCGCGGCGAATTGCGCGATGCTGCGCGCGGGCTGTTAGGCGACGATTTGTTTGAAGTTTACGTCAAGGCCAGCTACGAAGCTTGTGAAAAACGCGATGTGAAAGGTCTCTACGCGAAAGCCGCTCGTGGTGAAATTGGCCATTTTACCGGCAAAGATGGATCATTCGAGCCGCCCGTAGATGCTAATTTGGTGGTTGATACTGAATTAGTTAGCATCGAGGACGCCGCATTTGAGGTGTTGGAGAAAATCCGTCCACTCATCGCGGTGCGTCGGCCAGAGTCTTAATGATTACTAAACTACTTAATTTAGTAATTTTTGATTGACCGGGTGGATCGGCACCAGTAAATCGGCGGCCAGCCGGGGACGATGCTTGGCTAAAATTTCCATCCGTTATGCCGAATTATCAACTTAATCACCTCGATCAGTTAGAGGCCGAGGCCATCTTTGTGCTGCGCGAAACAGCGGCGCAATTTGAGAATCCAGCGCTATTATTTTCCGGCGGTAAGGATTCGATCGTGATGGCATGGCTCGCCCGCAAAGCATTTTGGCCAGCGCGCATGCCATTTCCGTTAGTGCATATCGATACCGGACATAATTTTAGCGAGACAATGACGTATCGCGATGAATTTGTGGAATTAATCCGCGCTTCGTTGGTGGTCGGCATGGTCCAAGAATCGATCGATCGCGGCCGTGTGGTGGAGGAAAAAGGTCCGAATGCGTCGCGCAATAAATTGCAGACCGTGACGCTGTTAGATACGATCGAGCAGCATCGCTATGACGCATGTCTGGGCGGTGGACGCCGCGATGAGGAAAAAGCGCGGGCGAAAGAGCGGTTTTTTTCACATCGTGATGACTTCGGCCAATGGGATCCGAAAAACCAGCGCCCTGAGTTATGGAACCTCTTCAATGGGCGTAAAAATCCGGGCGAGCATTTTCGGGTTTTCCCGCTCTCCAATTTCACCGAGATGGATATTTGGATGTATATCGCTCGGGAAAATATTCCGCTACCATCGATTTACTTCGCGCATGAGCGGGATGTTTTTGAGCGCAATGGCAGCCTGCTCGCGGTCACAGAATTTCTCAAGCCACAGGAGCATGAGCAGGTCAATCGCGAGATCGTTCGTTTCCGCACGATTGGCGATGCCACATGCACCGGTGCCGTGCGCTCGAGTGCCAGCAATTTGGACGAGGTGATCGCAGAGGTGGCCGCCGCTCGCCAGACGGAACGCGGCACGCGCTCGGATGATAAACGCTCTGAGACGGCGATGGAAGATCGCAAAAAAGAAGGCTATTTCTAACATATTTTTTTCTAACATTTCACTTTATGGACCTCTTACGTTTTACAACCGCTGGCTCAGTGGACGATGGAAAATCAACACTCATCGGCAGGTTGCTCTACGATTCCAAATCGATTTTCGAAGACCAGTTAGAAGCGATCGAAGAATCATCGCGGCGCCGTGGTGATGAAAATCTAAACTTGGCACTTCTAACAGATGGACTCAAGGCCGAGCGCGAGCAGGGCATCACCATCGATGTGGCGTATCGTTATTTCGCAACGCCCAAGCGCAAATTCATCATCGCAGATACACCCGGGCACACGCAATACACGCGCAACATGGTGACTGGCGCATCGACGGCTCATCTGGCGATTATTTTGATCGATGCCCGCAAAGGCGTGATTGAGCAAACCAAACGGCACAGTTTCATTGCGAATTTGCTGCGTATTCAGCACTTGGTCGTCGCCGTCAATAAGATGGATTTGGTCGATTACTCAGAAGAAGTCTATCAGAACATCATCACTGATTTCCGCAATTTTGCCTCTCGCCTGGATAACATTGTGGAGATTACCGATATTCCGATTTCCGCGCTCAATGGCGATAATGTGGTCGATAAATCTGAGCACATGCCGTGGTATCAAGGGCCGACGTTTCTCTACCACCTCGAGCACGTTTACGTAGGCGGCGAGGAAAATCATGTGGAAGCGCGCTTTCCCGTGCAGTGGGTAGTTCGGCCGATGAGCGATGAATGGCACGACTTCCGCGGCTATGCCGGCCGTGTGGCGGGTGGAGTTTTCAAACCCGGAGATGCCGTGACGGCACTGCCATCTGGATTTTCTACGAAAATAAAAGCGATCCATACTCATGACGGCGAGTTGCAGGAAGCATTTTCACCGCAATCCGTGTGCATCACCTTGGAAGAAGAAATCGATATTTCACGCGGTGATACCTTGGTGAAAAATAACAATCCGCCGCAAATTTCCCAAAATATCGAGGCGATGATTTGCTGGTTTTCCGCCAAACCGATGCCGCCAAACGCAAAGCTCATCATCCGCCACACCACTCAGGAAACCAAGGCGATCGTCCAAGAAATCAAATATCATGTGGACATCAACACCCTGCATAAAATCGAGCCAATCGATACTTTCCAAATGAACGACATCGGGCGCATCACCTTGCGCACGGCCGTGCCGCTGATCTACGACTCTTATCGTAATAACCGCACGACTGGCTCTTTCATCCTGATTGATCCCGGCACCAACGAAACCGTCGCCGCCGGAATGATCCGTTAGATCGTAATTCTCACACTCGAGAAGCGTGGGCATTTTACCCACATCTGCTCGTCGCAATTCCAAGAAGTATCGCGTGGGAGATTTGGCACTTGGCCCACGCTGGGTGCTTTTTCGCGCCCTTAATTTTAGAGCCGGACCGCCAAAACGGAGCCAGGGGTATCATTAAGTTGAGGAGGTGTTCGGGTTGGGGAGAATTTACCAACACAACACCATGTCAAAAAAGAGAACCAGAAGGCGTTTCAGCGCCGAATTCAAAGCCCGTATCGCCATGGAGGCGGCTCGCGGGGTGAAAACCATCGGCATGATCGCCGACGAAAACGAGCTGCACCCCGTGCAGATCAGCCAGTGAAAGAAGGAGTTGCTCGACGGAGTTCACCTCGTCTTCGAGAAGGACGGCAAGGGAGTCCAGCAGGATGCCGAGGCTGCGGAAAAACGCGAGGCTCATTTGGAACGCAAGGTCGGGCAACTGACCATCGAACTGGAGTGGCTGCAAAAAAA
>RDZR01000005.1 GCA_004294095.1 Verrucomicrobiota bacterium | reverse complement strand
CGCACTCAAGTGGAATGAAGTGGGCGCAGATGTGGTGCTCGAGGCTACGGGCTTGTTTCTCACCAAAGATGCAGGCGAAAAGCACATCGCTGCTGGCGCGAAAAAGGTGATTTTCTCCGCCCCATCGAAAGACGACACACCAATGTTCGTCTACGGCGTGAACCATAAAACCTACGCTGGCCAAGCCATTATTTCCAACGCGAGCTGCACGACTAACTGCTTGGCTCCGCTTGTTCACGTTTTATTGAAGGAAGGCCTCGGCATCGAGGAAGGATTGATGACCACGGTGCACTCATACACCGCGACTCAAAAAACCGTCGATGGCCCATCGCGTAAAGACTGGAAAGGTGGCCGCACGGCTGCTTTGAACATTATTCCATCCTCGACGGGCGCTGCCAAAGCAGTGGCTCTTGTTTGCCCAGAAGTGAAGGGCAAGCTCACTGGCATGGCCTTCCGCGTGCCAACGCCGACGGTCTCTGTCGTTGACCTTACCGTGAAAACGGTGAAAGAAACATCCATCGCAGAGATCAAATCGCTGATGAAGCAAGCTTCCGAGACTTATCTCAAAGGCATTCTCGCCTACACCGAGGACGAAGTGGTTTCTACCGATTTCATTCACGATGCGCACTCGTCCATCTTTGACGCGGGTTCATCGATCGAGCTGAACTCTCGTTTCTTCAAGCTCGTGAGCTGGTATGACAACGAGTGGGGCTACTCCAATCGCGTGATCGACCTGCTTCACGATGTGGTGAAAAAAGGCATCTAAGCACTCCTGTTAGATTTCAAACACACCGCTTTCCATCAACGGCAACCTGTCACGGGTTGCCGTTTTTTATTTGGCGAAAATGTCACGCAACAACGCTGCTGGGAAGATCAGTCTCATGCTAAAAAACATCTGATATTTTAGAAAACCTAAGTTTCTAATTCAAATGAAAATACAAGTGATCACAGATACCTATGCGCCGGACATCAATGGCGTGGCGATGACGCTTGGTCGCTTGTGCGAGGGCCTGCGGCGGCGCGGCCACGAGGTGGCGATTACGCATACGGCGGCAAGGTGTTCCGCCGGGGAAGAGCGAGTTTTTTCATTGCCATTGCTAGGCTATCCGGGAGTGCGCCTCGGCCTACCCAAGCCGTTTAAGATGAGGATGCGCTGGAAGCAACAACCGCCAGATGCGATTTACGTGGCGACGGAAAGCCCACTCGGAAAATCTGCCATCAAGGCGGCCAAAGTGCTCGGCATTCCCGTGATTACCGGTTTTCACACGAATTTCGATCAATACATGGAACCGTATCGGTTGGGTGGATTGAAGCCACTGGCGATGAGTTATTTGAGGAGATTTCATCGATTGGCAAACTGCACCTTGGTCCCCACGCTCGAAGTGAAGAAGCGCCTCACAGAAGAAGGATTTTCCAACGTGCATTGTTTGGGCCGAGGCGTCGATACTCAACTTTATTCGCCCGCTCACCGTTGTGATGAACTGCGGCGCTCATGGGGTGCAGATGCTCAATCGCCGGTGGCCATCATGGTCGGGCGCGTTGCTGCGGAAAAAAATTTCACGCTCGGAATCCGCACCTTCCAAGCACTGCGGCATGCCGACCCAACGACCCAATGCGTGGTCGTGGGCGATGGCCCGTTGCGCAAGGCGTTGCAGGAAGAACATCCATGGATCACCTTCTGCGGCATGCGCGAGGGCATGGATCTTGCTCGGCACTATGCCTCTGCGGATTTGTTACTTTTCCCAACGGAAACAGAGACGTTCGGCAACGTTTTGTTAGAAGGCATGGCAAGTGGCTTACTCACCGTGAGCTACGACTATGCCGCCTCAGCAGCACACGTGAAAGATGGCATCAACGGCCACAAAGTGCCAAAAGGCGCGGCAGCGTTATTTGTGGAATCCGCGGTCCGCGCGATCGCCGATGAGCGGGCAAAATCGATCCGAGAAGCGGCGCGAGAAACGGCAGAAAGCCTGAGCTGGGAGCAAATCATTGAAGAATTTGAGGGAAATTTCTCACGCCTCACCAGCCCGCCGCCGGTCCAAGCAACTGAGCCACCGCCGCGGAAAAAAAGCATGCACGCAAGTTCCACTGCCGCACGGTGATCATCTCGGACGTGCATCTCGGCACCTATGATAGCAAAGCCAAAGAGGCCGTTCATTTTCTCAAACGCCTGCGTTGTGAAAAACTCATTTTGAATGGCGATATCATCGATGCATGGGCGCTGAAACGAGGGGGAAAATGGAGCAAACACCACAGCCGCTTCATTCGTAAAATTCTCAAAATGGCGGATAAAGACGGCACTGAGGTCGTCTATTTGCGCGGCAATCACGATGACATTCTGGAGCGATTTCTGCCACTTGCGTTCGGCAAAATCCGGGTGGCCAAAGAACACCTCCACCGCACGAAGGATGGAAAAGTCTATCTCGTTATCCATGGCGATGGCTTCGATCGCATCTCGTCGCGCCATCGTTGGTTGGCCGTGGCGGGTTCCGTTGGCTATGATTTTTTACTCTGCGTAAATCGGCAATACAACCGCTGGCGAGCATGGCGCGGGAAGGAATATTTTTCGATCAGCAAGCGAGTCAAAGCCAAGGTCAAATCCGCGGTCAGTTTTGTCGATCGCTTTGAGTTTTTACTCCAGCAACTTGCTCAACATCGTGGCTGCGACGGCGTGATTTGCGGCCACATCCACACTCCGCAGGACCGCTACGTCGGCGACTGCCACTATCTCAACTCCGGCGATTGGGTGGAATCTTTGACCGCCATCATCGAGCACCACGACGGCAAAATGGAACTCGTGACCTACGAAGATTTCCTCGCAGAAAAAACCGAGCGGCAAATGATCGGCATTCCAACGATCAACTCAACGGAATGTGCGCTGAAGGCAGATTAAAAGAATCCGCAGCTCGCATCAGAGCCAGAGCATTTCTGATAATATTCGAGCGACCGAGCAGAATTGACAGACCGAGGCAGCCATCTCATATTCGAGTGGTTGAAAGCGAATTTGTTGATTCCTCCGATCATTGCGATCTGCCTTGCCGCGGCCTGGTTGGGCTCGCAGCAGCGATCCATTTCCACACTAGAGCTGCAAACCGCGGTCTTGCAAAAAGCCATCGCCAACCGCTCATCCAGCAGCCTTGCCAACTCCTCGGCGGACAAGCCAACATCTGCGGCCAACACTGATAATGACTCCGAGGCCCTTGATTGGAAAAAAATTGCGGAGCTGCTCATGCAAGAGCAACGTATGGGCGGTTTCAGAAATATACGTAGCATGATCAATCTCGAGCGACGTTCTATGGAAATGAGCAAGGAGCAGCTCCTCGCCGCCTTGGACGAAATCGCCAAACTGGATCTGCCCAAGAGTTCCCGCGACATACTTGAGCAAATGCTCATCCCTCTGCTCATCCAGAAAGATCCGGAGCTCGCTCTCAAAAAATACATCGACCGAATTCATGGATCTAATGGCTTCACGCGCTTCGCACTCGCCAAGGCGATGGAAAAGTGGACAAAAAAAGACTCTGCCAGTGCGATCGCTTGGTTCGACGAGCAGATCGCCACCGGAAAATTCGATAGCAAGTCGCTCAATGGAAAAAGCAGTGCTCGCTTTAAGTTTGAAGGGCATCTAATCGGCTCGTTGCTAGACTCAGACCTAGCTGCTGCCAAACACCGATTGAACTCGCTCCCTGAAGACCAACGGAAGGATGCTCTTGCTCAGATTTCTTACATGCATCTCGAGGAAGAGAGGCAAATCGAATTCGCTGAGCTTGTGCGCAAAGGAATAACAGAAAAGGACCAAGCAGAAATACTCGGCCGGCATGGACCATCCTTGGTGAGTGATGAAAATGGTTATGAAAAAGTCAGCGCATATCTCCAACGCATTCAAGCAACTCCCAGCGAACGCACCGCCTGCGTCGAAAAAGTGGTCGAATCGCAAGCCTCAAATTTTTCCATGCAAGAAAAAATCACTCGCGAGGATCTTAATACCATGCGCGAGTGGGTCACTAGCCTAGACCCAGAATCCACCGCTGCCATGACTGGCAAAGCTCTGGCAAAAGCTATTAGTTATAGCGGCAAAGTGGACTTCTCCGAAGCTGCAGAACTCGCCCTCGAATACAACGCAGCCTCTGGCAATGACGACGTGCTCTCTGCATTTTTACAAAGCAACCCGGTCTCGGAGCACAGAGAAGAAGCCCGCCTCCTCGCCGAGAAAATTTCAGATCCAAAACTTCGCGAGGAAATCCTCAATAACCTTGAATAATTGTTCCTCTTGAAGATCTCCATCGCTGCCTCCATTCTCATTCTGCTCGTCGCCGCGCTCTTCGGGATTCCGCAGCACCAACGACTCGCCGCTATCCGCGAGAGTCACGCGAAGCTGACCGCCGCCGCCGCACAGCTTGGAATTTTCCTTAATCCATCGCAGCCTCATCATCCCGTTCTCATCACCAAGCGCGAACGGGAAAATAAAGCAGCAGAGGCCAAGCTCGCGGCAGCGGAGTTGATCGCATATAGTAAGGAAACTCAAGCGATCCATTTAAACAGTGGCCTACTCTTTGGAGAACAACATCTAGCATGGCGGAGACTCAACAACAAAATCATGGAGCGGATGATCTCGCTCAATCCTTCTCAAATAAAGATCGTTATTGCTGAGCTGAATGCCGCCAAAGATCTCAAGGACAGGACTCGCCAAAACTTAATTGAAATGGCGCTCCTCACCCTTTCTAACAATCATCCGCAAGCCGCG
>RDZR01000075.1 GCA_004294095.1 Verrucomicrobiota bacterium | reverse complement strand
CAATTTCATCTGCGAGCGCTGTCATCGGATTCCCTCGCTCCGTTGCAGCGGTTACGGCCAGCCTTATTTGCTCTTCTAACATGCGATAAAAATTGCCGACGAGAGCTCGCTGCACTCTACTTTCGATAAGCAATGGTCACACCGCAACTCATCGAACTGAAATGCCGTAACTGTGGCTCAGAGTTGTCGCCGCGGGATATTTCACCACAGCTATCCGCTGCGCGCTGCCGGCATTGCAATGCGTTGTTCGCGCTTCCCGCCGCAATGATAGATCGAATGGAAATCCGCCGTCCTGACGTTCCATTGCCGAAAAATTTTCGCGTGGATCGGGACATGGACTCGGTGCGGATCACCCACCGTTGGTTCAGACCCGGAGCGTTTTTCTTGCTGATTTTCGCAGTGGTCTGGAATGGCTTCATTATCGGCTGGCAAATAAAGGCTATATCTCAGGGCAATTGGTCCAAGGTTCTCTTCGGGCTGTTGCACACCTCGGCAGGCGCTCTCCTCGCATACTTGACGTTGGCAGCCTTCCTCAACTCAACTGTGATCCGGGCGACACGATTCGAATTGAGCGTGAAAATTGGCCCGCTGCCATGGAGAGGCAACAAGCGTATTCAGGCCGACAAAATCAGCCAGTTTTTCTGCAAAGAAAATGTCTCCCACGGTAGAAACAACTCGACCACCACTTATTCGGTGGAAGCGGTATTGCAAAACAATGTGCGGGAAACCATTGCCGCCGAATTCCCGAAGTCCGATCAGGCGCTCTTCGTCGAACAAGAACTTGAGCGGCACCTTTCCCTCACCGACGTGCCAGTCGCGGGGGACTACGGCCGCTAAGCAGCGCCATATCGCCCGGTGGGGCCTGCATGGAAGTTAACTCACATAATCACGCTATTTGTCTCTTGCCACTCTCCCATATTCAGATCCCTCCGCTTTTAAAATGTGAAATAGCGGGGACTGACCCCATTAGTCGATTCCAACAGATTCGCCTCCCGTTCTTGCTGGAATTGGTGGGTGTATAGCGCGTGGTAGTGGCCTTTTTGAGCTAGCAGCTCCTGATGGGTTCCGCTTTCGAGGATGCGGCCTTTTTCGATGACTAGAATGCGATCTGCGGTGCGGATGGTGGAGAGGCGGTGGGCGATGACGAAGCTGATGCGGCCGTGGAAGATGGCTTTGAGGCCTTGTTGGATCAATTGCTCGGTCTCGGTGTCGATGGAGGAGGTCGCTTCGTCCATGATGAAAATCTGTGGGTTAGCGAGTAGGGCGCGGGCGAAGGAGACGAGTTGCTTCTGGCCGGTGGAGAGACGATTGCCGCCTTCGCCGACATCGGTGTCGTAGCCGTTCTCCAACGCGCGGATGAAGCCATCGGCATTCACGCTGCGGGCCGCGGCTTCGATTTCCTCATCAGTGGCATCGAGCCTGCCGTAGCGGATGTTATCTCTTACCGATCCACTGAAGAGGTGCGGGCCTTGCAGGACAATGCCGAGGTTCGACTGATACCAGGCCAGTCCGCGGTCGCGCAGGTCGTGGCCGTTGACGAGGATGTTTCCGCCGGTGGGTTCGTAGAAGCGGGCGGCGAGGTTGACGATGGTGCTCTTGCCACCGCCGCTGGCGCCGACGAGGGCGATGGTTTGGCCGGCTTGCACGATGAGATTGAAATCCTTGACCACGGGTTCACCATTGGAATAGGAGAAATCGACATGGCTGAATTCGAGACTCTCAATGCCTGCGGGGTGGCCGTCGGGAGCGAGGTCTGCGGGGCGGTCGGGCTTGTCCCATAATTTCAATTTTTCTGCGACTTCCTCGCTGTCGCTGATGCCGGGCACAGTGGCGAGCAGGCTAAGCACGCGCTCACCGGCGGCCTGAGCGCCTTGCATTTGCACGAGGACCTGGGCGATCTGATTGATCGGATTGAAAAACTGGCCGGCGTAGAAAATGAACGCAACCAGCGTGCCGAGCGTGAGGTTGCCATCGATCACGCCCGCGCCACCGCGCCACAGGGCGATGCCTGCTGCAAGGCTGCCGAGGGTGAGAACGATGGGAATATACACTGCGGATTGCAGGGCGTTCTGGATCGAAACGCCATACATCTGCGAGGAAAGCCCTTGGAATTCGCGCAAGTTGTCCTGCTCGCGGACCAGCGTTTTTGTCGTGCGGAGTCCTTGCAGTGCTTCGGCGAAGGAGGCGGTGATCATTGAGTTGAACTTGCGGGTGTCGCGCGAGCTGAGCAGTAGCTTTTTCTGGAAAATCGCGCTGACGAAAATCAGAGGCGGCACCACGGAGAGAACCAGCAGCCCGAGCACCGGATGCAGCACGACGAGAATGATGGCGATCATCACAACCAAGCACACCGCCCACACCAGATCCAGGCTGCCCCACGCGATGATGCGCGCGAGCTTGTCGCAATCCGACGTCAGCCGCGAAATCAGCCAGCCGGTGGGGCGGTGATCGAAGTAGGCGAATTCCAGCTCCTGGATGCGCTTGAAACACTCCTCGCGGATGTCGTGGCTCATGTTGTTAGAAAGCCCGCCCGCCGAGTTGATGAAAAACCACACGCCGCCGGCCAGCGAGATGGTTAGAAACCCATAAACCGCGATGTGCGGCCACAGGATCAGCACATTTCCGGCATTCACCACATCGTCCACCGCCCAGCGGGTGACGAGCGCGAAGCTGGCGTCCACAATCGCGATGGCCACGGCGGAAATCGCCAGCGGCACGAGCAGCCGCTTGTAGGGCAACGCGTGCCGGAACACGCGCGCCCACAAACTCAGGTCGAGCTTGTCGCTGAAAACATCTTCTTGAGGTTCATTTATCATGGGTGGTCTCGGCTAACATTTCATTTTCCAGGGCGTTCTGGATCGTCCACAGGCGGCGGTAGAGGCCGTCCTGCTCGGCAAGCTCGGCGTGGGTGCCGTGTTGGATGATGCGGCCTTTTTCGAGCACGATCACCTTGTCGGCATGCGCCAGTGTGGAAAGGCGATGGGCGATGACCAGCGTGGTGCGACGGCCATGGCGGCTGCGCAGGGCTTCGAGGATCGTCGATTCGGTTTCCGCATCGACTGCGCTCAAGGCATCGTCAAGCAGCAGGACCGGCGCGTCCTGCAGCAAGGCTCTGGCCAGAGCCACGCGCTGCCGCTGGCCACCTGAGAGAGTGACGCCGCGCTCACCGACAAGAGTTGAGTATCCCGAGGGGAAGCCATTGATGGTGTCGTGAATATCCGCGAGGCGTGCGGCTTCGCGGATTTCCTCGTTTTCTGCGGCACTGCGGCCAAGGCGGATGTTGTCGCCGATGGTTTTCGAGAAAAGGAACGGTTCCTGCATGACCACGCTGAACTGCGAGCGCACCCATTGCCGGTCCAGATCGGTTAACTCATGGCCATCGAATTTGATCGAGCCGGACGAGTAGTCGTAAAACCGCAGCAACAAGTGCATGATCGTGGACTTCCCGGCACCGGACGGCCCGAGGATCGCGAGGGTCTCGCCCGGTTCAACAGTGAAGGAAATGCCGTTGATCGCGGCGTTCTCCTCTGTGTGACCGAAAACAAGATCGGTGACCTCGATTTTTCCATGGGCTGGCGATGGTGGCTTGGCAGGATTTTGCGGCGCTTTTTCCTCGGGCTCGGACAGGATTTCTCCCATGCGGTTCAAGGCCACCACGGATTTCCCGAGATCGGTGAGCGTTCGCCCCATTTGCCTAACTGGCCAAAGCAGCATGTTCAGAAACATGATGAAGGCGAACAGGGTTCCAACCGTGAGCGTGCCTTGGGAAATAAAATATGCGCCGGTGAAAAGCACGATACCCTGCTGGATGAGCACAATAAGATCCGAGGTGGACCAATACCATGCCATTTGGCGCAAGAGCTTCAGACTGCGGTCGCGGTAGAGTTTGTTGGGTTCGGCGAATTTCGCGATTTCAAAATCCTGTCTGGCAAAGGCACGCACCACGCGCAGGCCGGTCAGGTTTTCCTGAACCACCCGCGTGACCTGGCCCTCCGACTCCGCCACTTCGGCAAATAGATGCTTCACTTTGCCGATATAAACGTAGCCAAAGGCGATGATTGGTCCGACCAGGACGAACGAGGCGAGCGTCATCCGACCATCCAGAAGGATCATGATCGGCAGCGCGGTGAGCAGCAGCAGCACGGCATTGCTCACTTCCACTACCTGTGAGGCGAGCGCCATGCGCAGCGTTTCCACATCGGACGTGCAGCGTTGGATGAGATCGCCGGTTTCCGCGCGGTCGTGGTAGCGGGCGGGCAGGCGTTGCAAATGATCGTAGAGCCGGTCCTTGAGCCGACGTGCAATTCCATCCGCTGCCTCGGCTGCGAAACGGCCCCTCAAATAGCTAAATCCACCGGCGATAATCGTAAGCAATACCATCAACACCGCGGGAAACCACAAGCGCTCCTTCACGAAGTCTGCCCCACCCATCAGACCGATGATCCATGTGGTAATCCTGCTATCATCTGGTTCCTTCGAGAGCGAAAAATCAATCGTCGCACTGGCGATGAGTGGCGTCAGGTAATTGATCGCCGTAAAAACAAATAACGCCGCGATGGCCCACGCATACTTGCCGCGGAAACCATTCATCTGTTGCCAAAGCAGGGCCGTGGGTGCTGTTTTTGTTTCAGTAGTTAGGCGTGTGGCCATGGAATGGATTCGATTGAGTATGGAGAAAGAAAAAACCCGCTGGGATGGCGGGCGGCGATTTCAACTCGTTTCGAATCAGCAGCCCGCAATTGGTATCGGGGCTGGCTGGGTATTTATGCAACCATCAGACAGCTCCCGCTCCTGAAATCCAGGAGACTCGGTAGAAGTTGAGTGGCATTGCTTTCATGAACATTAAATCGGCGGTGACGCTTGATGTGTTACCTTGCCGATTTCGAATAAGCAAGAACTTTCAGTGAATGGGGCATTTTGGCTTTTTGCTTTAAAAAACTCCGGTCAAAAGAATCTTGGCAAAGCGTTCCGCAACGTGATGCTCGCGGCATGTGAATGTGATGGAAGAAATTGGCGTTAGCCCTTTTCTGCTCATCGCACGCTCAGCTTGGCTCATGTTTCCCATCCCTTTTTCCTTCGCAACCTGTATTTCTCATTAAATAATGTCCACAAATCGTATTGGTAGCCTGCAAGGCAAAGTTGCATTGATCTCAGGGGGGGCGACTGGCATGGGCGGAGCTGCTTCGCTGCTGTTCGCGAAAGAGGGGGCGAAGGTCATTGTCGTCGATCGCAACCTAGAACAAGCCAAGGCCCGCGTTGCGGAAATCAAAGCTGCCAACGGCATGGCGATTGCCGTTGAGGCTGATGTTTCCATTTCCAAGCAGGTGAGCGCAGCTGTCGCCCAAGGCATTGCCGAGTTCGGGCCGATCACCGTTTTATTCAATCATGCGGGAACGATTGTGATTAAGCCCTTCCTTGAAACGACGGAAGAAGAGTGGGATTGGCTGCACGATGTGAATGTAAAATCCATGTTTCTGATGACCAAGGCGGTATTGCCAAGCATGATCGAAGCAGGCGGTGGCTCGATTGTCTGCACCTCTTCCATTTCAGCTGAGCTCGCGACGCCGATGGAGGTGCTTTACGACACGACAAAAGGCGCGGTTCATATGTTCGCACGGGCTATCGCAGTCGAATTCAGGGATCAAAATATTCGCTGCAATGCCGTTTGCCCAGGTTTCATCAAAACACCACATGGCCTTCGCGAAGTGAAAGATTTGCAGGCCCTCGGCGTTGATGTGTCCGATGCCGCGATTGCTGCGGCACAAGGCAGGATGGGTGAACCCGAAGATGTCGCCCGCGCGGCTCTCTATCTGGCCAGTGACGACTCTGCATTCATCACCGGCCAGCGATTGTTTGTCGATAATGGTTTTTCAGCCGTTTAAGCATCGCTAGGTGTGATCGTTTTAGGTAGGTATGCCACTAATGTGGATATTTCTTAAAATTGAAGTGATTGATAAAGCCGATCAGGAGCTTGTTGAATCAAAGCAAAAACGTGCTATTTTCATCCAAAGCGGATCCTGAGTTGCACTCAGCTTAAAATTTGCTAAACCAATCCGCCACCTTATGCCAAATTACGACTACGAATGCGAAACTTGCGGAATCCGCTTTGAGGTCTTCCAAAGCATGAAAGATGCGAAATTGACGGAATGCCCAGAAGCTGGTTGCAGTGGCAGCATTAAGCGCCTACTCGGCACTGGCGGCGGGATTATTTTCAAAGGCTCTGGCTTTTACCAGACAGACTATCGCTCATCAGCCTATCAAGCTGCTGCAAAATCGGATGCCGGCCCATCTGCTCCAGCCACTCCACCGCCGGCGGTCAGCACCGCACAGGCCGCTTCTCCAAAATCAGCAGATCACTAAACACTCCCTTCCCCGATGGCTGAAACTTATCCAAAAAAATCGTCTGGAGGATGCTTTAGCAAACTCGTTTTCCTCGTCTTTCTGGGAATGGTGGCTGGGCTTGTTTACTCATTCTATAAAATCGCGCAACCGCAGGACCTTAGCGATCTCAAGAGCGCCATGCCGGCTCGCTCACAATCAGCAAATACCTCATCTAATTTGCAGGCAGTTTTGAATAACTCTCTCCAGCGTGGGCACGTCCTGCGCTTCAATGAAATACAGCTCAACCGATGGCTGTCCCAAGCACTCAAAGTAAAACAAGGTGGGCAACTTGCGAAGTATGTGAGCGTCAATGATATATGGGTAAGACTGCATGAAGGCTATGCCGAAATCATCCTTGAGCGAACGATCTTCGGAAAACCCTGGAACTCATCCATTTTTATCACCATCGATCAGCAAGCAACCGCCGATGGCATCCAAACTCAAGTCCAGCTCGCAGGCGGAAAATATCATGCCGATATCAAGCAACCCCTGCGCGGTGGGAAATTGGGCCAATTAGTCGTGCCGCAGGGGTTCGTATTGCTCGTCTTGCCGTCCTACCAGAAATTGGCAGAATTACTCAGTGAGGAAATTCGCCTAGGATTTGAAGAAATGGCGAGAATTGATATTAAAAAAGGCATTCTCAGTCTCAATCCACGAGATGATTCGGATTTTAAGGCGACCTTTTAAGTTTTTTTCAAAGTCATGCGCCTTTTATTTCATCTCATATGCTCAGTTGCCTGCGGCGCAGTGCTGGCTGAGCCGTCTGATTTGAAAGTGATCGAACCTCCGCCGCAACAGCAGGGACGCGGCGATGCGGAAGTGGTAATCAGCAGCTCTGAGCAATTTGTCGTTGCTGGCGGAGATCCACACAACCGCGCGGCGGCCGCATGGATCGCGGAGGAAGCGCGCAACGAGTTTTTTGCACTCGTTAAATTCGATGAAGAAAACGCACCTCACCGCATCCACATGGATCTCCACGGCAGGCCCACAGATCCGCTGCCGTTACGCTCTCACAAAATCACGCTGTTAGATACGGATGCTGGGTTCAGCGTCTTCATCGGAGTTCACTTGAGCCGTGGATTGGATCCCACCGCATTGAAGGAAACGGCAACCGCTGCGATGATCTATGAGCGAGGCTTAAGAACCCGCAGCCGAGATGATGCCGAGCGCCCGATGCAAGTGCCGCCTTGGCTCATTCAAGGGCTGCGCGAAGCTAGTGATTGGCGGCTCAAGCAGAGTGATCGCAAGCTGTATGCCGCGATTTTCAATCATGGTGGCTGGTATAAAATGAATGAAATGCTGGCCCTAAACGAAGTGGATCATCAAAAGCTCGATGGCGCATCCAAGTGGGTTTTTCGCATCTCAGCAGGTGCATTCGTCATGGCATTGTTAGAGCAGCCCGACGGGCTCGAGGGATTTCGCGCGCTGTTAGATGAGATCGCTGGCTTTGAGGGCGAGATGCCCGTTCTGCTGCAGAAACATTTTCCTGAGCTGAACTTATCGCAAAACAGCATGGCCAAGTGGTGGATGCTGCAAATGGCCAATCTCGGTGCTCTGAATTTACTCACGGATGTAATGACGATTGCTCAAACGGAAACCGCTCTCACAGAAGCGCTCCAGCTCTCTCTAACCGCCGATGATGGCACCCGCATGAGCAAGCCGCTCAGCGATTGGCAAGAAATTATTTCACTACCGGAACAAGAACGCGCTGCGGCGGTGACGCCCACCGAAGAATCACTGGCGCGCCTCGGCTATCGTTGCTTCCCCTCATACAGAACCATCATTGCCGAGTATCAAATCGTCCTCACATCCTTGCTCAAAGCAGAGCCTAAGGACATTGCCCAACAACTCGCTGCACTCGATACGCGGCGCTCGACCATGCTCGCAAAAGCCACTCGTGCTAGGGACTACCTCGATTTTTTTGAAATCTCACGCGCCCGAGAAACCAGTGGCGTTTTCGATGATTACTTGCGCCTCAAAGAACGCATGAAAATCAATCCACGCCGAAGAGCAGATCACATCTCTAACTACCTAGATGCGATGGATGAAATTTTTTCTAGGGAAAATCTAACAACCTCTACTCCATGATCTTTCAAAATACACCACCCCGAATCCAATCGTGCTGGCGTTTGGGGGCTACACTTTGTTTTCTGTTAGGCAATCTTGGCCTCTTGCAAGCCAATCAAGTGATCACGATCATGGCTGCAAATTTAACCAGTGGAAATGGCCAGGATTATGACCTCGGCCACGGCAATCGCATCATCCGCGGGCTCAAGCCGGACATCACGCTCGTCCAAGAAATGAACTATTTGGCAAATTCGCCGGCCAACATCCGCACATGGGTGAATGAAAACTTTGGAACGCAATTTCATTTTTTTAGAGAACCATCAGAACAAATTCCGAATGGCATCGTCAGCCGATTTCCCATCCTGCAATCGGGAGAATGGAATGACACCACGCTCGATAATCGCGACTACGTATGGGCTAGAATTGACATTCCTGGGCCCAAGGATCTATGGGCCGTTTCGGTGCATCTTAGCTCGGGCGGCGGTGCAACTCAACGCAGCGAGCAAGCGCAAGAATTAGTCGCTTACATTCAAGCGCAAGGAATTCCGGCGACGGATTATCTGGTCATTGGGGGCGATTTAAATACCAACAGCCGCACGGAAAATTGCCTGAGTGTTCTATCTGCATTAGTCCGCACTGCTGGGCCCTATCCAGTGGATCAAGCAGGCTTAGGTGGCACCAATGCCTCGCGCGCGAAACCTTACGATTGGGTCATTCCAGATGCCGATTTGCATGCTCGGCGGGTGCCATACGTGCTCGGCTCAAATTCATTTACTGACGGCCTAGTTTTTGATAGCCGCGTTTACACACCACTTGCGCAAGTGCCGCCCGTTCTTGCAGGTGATAGCGGGGCGACGAGCATGCAGCACATGGCAGTGATCCGAGCCTTCAGTGTGGAGAGCGATAATGCTCCGCCAGTGATTACCCAAGGAGCAACGATCTCACGCAGCCTTTCGCAAAATAGCTACCCAACTGCTTTTTCTCTAACTCTTCAAGCCACCGATGCGAACAGCAACCCTCTTTCATGGAGCATCTCATCACCCGCCAGCAAAGGAACGGCCTCCGTTGCCGCACCCACATCCGGGACGCAAGTGGCTATCAACTATGTTCCTAGTATCAATGCTCTCGGCAGCGATGCCTTCACCGTGCGCGTGAGCGATGGCCAAGGCGGCACTGATGAAATCACCGTGCAAGTCACCATTCAACTACCTGCGGCTTATGATCGCTGGACCTTCGAGCAATTTGCACCGCTTACCATTGAGACCCAAGCGACGGTATGGGGAGAAGGCGCGGATCCGGATGGCGATGGAGTGATCAATCTCGCCGAATTTGCATTCAATCTTAACCCGAAAGCAATCGATGCCGCCGCCAACATCTTGGACATTCAATACAGTTCCATTGATAATGCATTCCTCATCAGCCACTTGATGCGGATGGACGGCAGCGAGCCCGCGCTTCCTTACAGCATCGAATTTTCGACAACGCTTGAACCAAATGATTGGAGCGAACTTGGCGCAGGAGATTTTACTCAACTTGAAGCAACCGTGCTTAGCCCAGAATTTTCCCGAGCGCGGCTTCAACTTGCGACTCCTCCCAGCGATCAATTGAAGGGATTTTATCGATTGAAAATCACGCGCTGAATTTTTGAATAACTTGACAAGGATGGAGCCCTTCAAGACTCTTACTGCGACTAATAACTGATTCAGCATGGAATCCGGTGAAAACCCGGAGCTGTCGCGCAGCGGTAACCAGATACGATTCTCCAAATACCAATTGCCTACACATGGCGGTGAAGGTGGGGAAAAGGCTAAGCTGGGAGCCCGAATACTTGATGAATCGGTTACTCGTCGTGAGCTTCTGCGTGCTTGCACTCCGCAGCTCAAGCCGTGGTCTCCCGCGTAAGGAGATCGACGAGAAATCACAGGCCGCATTGGTTGCTGCCTGTTATTTCTTCGTGATTCATCATCATTATAAGAAGAAATTATGAAACTACTGTTAGGGTGGCGATCCATTTCGCTGCTTTCCGCCGCAGGCTTGTGCCTGTGCTCCTCAATTTCCACTGCCTTCACCTTATCGCTAGGCAGCGGACCTGATGTCTCCTACTTCGTGTTGGAATCGCCCAATCTTGGTCAACGTCTCTACGAAGTGTCTTACACTTACAATAGCGTCACACCCCAAGATGCTTACTTTTTGTTAGAGCAAGTGCTTGTCGCTGATCCGGCGGTGTCAGCATCGATCGTCAATTTTGGTAGCGCTGCCTCGCCGAATTATTTGGTCACTTCCATCACCTTCGATAGTGTGATGGAACAGAACTCGTCGGCATCTCCATTTACTCCATTTTGGGCGCATTGGGTTGCAGATGGAAGCGCGGGCTTTCCTACGGCATCTCCAGTAGCAGCAGAAACTTGGACGTCTGGATCTGGCGTATCGTCACCGTATCGGTTGATTGCTCCAGGATCGTGGGACGCGCTTTTTTATTCAAATGGGAGTTCTGTCCCACTCACCGTCGTGCCAGAACCATCAGCTTGTTTGATCTTTTCGATCGGCTTGTTGGCATATGGTAGCAAACGCCGCCGCTAATTGATTATGAAATGGCATCTTACCTCATCAGTTTTCACGCTCATTCCGAGCATTTTGCTTGCGGGGCCATACCCGCCAGCAGTCGGCGTCATCGGATCTGATGCGGTAAGTGCCATGGATTCACGATTCGTCGCTTGGGCGAGCAGTGCAGTAATTGAGCGCGGCCCTGAAAATTTGTTAGATTTTGAAGGCCCATTGGTGGCGTATGGCATTGAAATAGATGCGCTTGGGCCAGCCGATGCAACGTCGCTAGAACCGTTCCCAGTGGTTTCACTAGGCGATGGTGGCCATGCAACTGTTGAGTTTTCAGAGCCGTTCCGAGATGTAGCCGGGCCAGACTTTGCGGTGTTTGAAAATGCCTTTGCTGTCACATTTTTAGAACTGGCTCATGTCGCGGTGAGTTCGGATGGGATTCATTTTTTCCCCTTTCCATCTGTCTCGCTAACGAGCACCGGCAGCATGCCGGAAGCGACAAATTTGCGTAACCTCGCGGGCAAGTATATCGCCGGATATGGCACTCCATTCGATTTGGCCGAGCTGAAAAATGTTAGTGAGCTGTTAGATATTCAGCGCATCACGCACATTCGAGTCACAGACGCGGTTGGCTCAGCAAGTCCTGCAATTGGCCGCCAAGATAGCTTGGGACACTGGATTGTTGACCCACATCCAACGCCCTTCTTTTCAGGTGGTTTCGATTTGGATGCCGTCGGCTATTTTGCGGCGACGATTCAGAACTACGAGCAATGGCTCGCGGCCGGCAATGCCGATAATGTGTTAGAATACGTGAGTGATTCGCGCCGATTTCGCATCCTGCAATCAGGCGGCTCCGTGAGGCTTGATTTTATTTACTATGCTTATCGTAGAAATGCCAAGCTCGTGCTAGAATCTAGCACAGATCTGCGAGCATGGCAGCCGGTAGCAGAGTCAACTGCTTTAGGAACCATTACGGCGGTAAACCCGTCTGCATCAATTAGTGTGGTAGGAGAGCAACGACAGCAAGTTCGCATCGAGTTGCCACGGCTGGGCCAGCAGTTTTTTCGTTTAGCGGCACAGCGCCAGCCAGCCCCATGAAAGTGAATCTTAGTCAGCACGACCGTTCTGGCTTCACCTTGATGGAGTTGATGCTTTGTGTATTCATTTTCACGGCATTGATGATCATCAGCATCATGGCGCACCGCCAAACTCGTCTGCAAGCCAACGAAGCGGTCTCCATCTCACGGCTGCGCGAGTTGGTTGCAGCAAACTTGATGCACGCCGCAGAAAAAGGCACCTATGCTCCGGCGACGGATCGAGCTAACCGCAAGCGCTGGCATGGTGGGAGATCAATTGCTGGGCAACGCTTTGATCCAACCAAAGGATTTCTTGCACCCTATTTGAATGAAAGCGAAAGGGTATCGAAGTGTCCCGAATTTGATCGCATGGTTTTGACCAAAACATCGTGGGAAGATGGCTCCGGCGGCTACGGCTACAATGCGACATATATTGGCGGGCTTCCTGAAAACCCATTCAGGCCCAACCGCCCGACGCAGGTGCCGCGCCCATCCAGCACATTGATGTTTGCCACCACCGCTCTAGCCAAATCAGACGGCTTGCAAGAATACCCATTTGCAGAGCCATTTCAGTGGGTGAACACCTCGGGAAAACTATCGGGTCCATTGCAACCGAGTGTGCATTTCCGTTTTGGGAAAAATGCGCTGATCGCCTGGTGCGATGGGCATGTCACTCAAGAAGTAACCTCTGACAAATCAGTATTAAACCACTACGGAGGTAGTAATTCAGAGCACCAAATCGGATTTTGCGGCCCGAGTGAAAACAACGGCTGGTGGAACCCGACCAAGGAGCCCAATCCAGATTAACTCGACAGCTTTGGGGTCAGTCCCCGCTATTTAACATTTCTTCCAACATCATGAGCTTTTTTTCCCATCCGACCTCTCTCGGCATTGTTCCGAGCATGCGACTCACTGATCCCGGATGCCCCATCGCCAGTCTTTCCGCGATCCAGTTCACGCCAACCGCGGTCCTCCGCCTGAGCACGGCGGCCAACAACACCTTCCTCCCATCGCTCTTCCGCAACCGCTTCAGCTCGCGCCTATCCGTCGGCAATTCCAATTGCTTGCCCAGCAGATAGATCAGCCTCTCTGCTTCAATTTCGCCGTGGGCATTTGCGATTTCGGTTCTTGCCTTTCGCGGCTTATCCACACCCTTCGCCCGTCCCAGAATTCCCAGCAACTTATCTTTAAAACTCTCCTCCCCCAAATACCACCCCCTTCGCAACGCCGCCTGCGCCTCATCGTTGATCTTACCCCCATCCTGCGCAGCCCGCGCCTCAAGCCAAGCCACGTATGCACGACGCCCGCGTCCATCTTCCGCAAGCTCAAACGCTCGCAAGACCCTCTCCATCACCAACCAATTCGGTGCCACACCTTTCGCATACGCTCCTAGACTGCTCCACTTGTATTCGAGCAATTTCCGACCAGTGCCACCCGCTAAGCCCGCCCGCGCTGGGTTGAGATGGATATAATCCGCCACGATCCGGAAATAATACACACCCGTATCCTCTCCATTTACCGGCACCGACTTGTAGCGGCCTTGGAAAACATGCCCCCGCCGCTGCCTCGCGCGATTCCAGCCCTGAGAAAATGTCCCTAACAACCACTTCATACCCACTACCAAATTTGCCTCCGGCGTCTCCAAAAGCAGGTGAAAGTGATTCCCCATCAAAACCCACGCATGAACTTTCCACCCGCAACGCCCACAAACTTCACCCAGTCGCGCGATGAAAATTTTTCTGTCCTCGTCATTTTCAAAAACCTTCTTCCCGCCATCGCCACGCGCCATAATGTGGTAACAAGCTCCCTGATACTGGAATCGAAGCGGCCTCGCCATGCCATTTTCATAGCAAAAAAAATGACTTTAGCAATGATAATGTTAAATAGCGGGGACTGACCCCAAGCGGACCCCAAGCGCCTGAGGACCGTAAAGATGCTGAGATCCGGTGACGAGCCAGATATCTAGTAGTTGGAAATGATGGATGAATGGCATGAAGTTGAATAAACTGGTTGAAAATCTCTGAGGCAGGAGCTTTTCAGCGATTGGCAAAAAGGGCGAAGAGTTCTTCTTGAAAACTGAACTCAATCGACATGTTTCGCGACTTTTACAAACTCCTTCACCGTCTGAGTCTCACGCCCACGCGCCCACGCGAGCTTGTATGGGTAGCGTTGCAATTTTCCTGACAGTGGCACAAAGCGCACGCCAGTGGTCGCAAGCTTAGCAATTTGAGCTGGGAAAACCGATATCCCGAAACCAGCTGCTACGTAGTTCAACACCGTGGCGGCCCGATCAATTTCTTGCGTAACGCAAGGCTCAAACTTTGCATCTCGACACAATTGGATCAACCATGGATTGAAGATTGGTGCATTTGATCGCGCAGTGAGGTAAAACGATTCATGCCTAAGATCCGCGAGACGCAATACTTTTCGCAATGCCAAGCCATGTGATTCTGGAAGTGCTGCGACGAGCGATTCTTCAGCGACTGTCACCATTTCTAACTCTGCATCACGGTTGCTTAACGTCATGCCAAGGAATCCGCAGTCAAGCTTGCCAGCGATGATTTCTTGCCGCTGCTGGCTCGGCCCTAACTCACGCAAAACGAGATCCACTGCGGGAAAACGCTCACGATAGAAGTGCAGTAACCGCGGCAAAAGATCTTGGCTCAGCGTGCCAATGAAGCCGATGCGCAAGGTGCCAGTCTCTCCCCGAGCCCGTCGTTGCGCTGCCTCCACCGCATCGTCTGTATCCACCAAAATTTGCCGCACTCGCTCAAGAAACAGCGTTCCCGCCTCGGTAAGTGCCACAGCTCGCGAGTTTCGCTCGACCAAAAGCACTGCCATTTCTTCCTCCAGATCCGCAATCGTCCGGCTCAACGCAGGTTGCGCCACATGCATCCTCGCAGCCGCGCGGCTGAAGTGCAGTTCCTCTGCCACTGCGAGAAAGGTCCGGAGATGTCGTAGTTCCATGCAGTCTCAATAATTCATAAAAAGCATTGCTGCAATCAAATCATTCGATTTCTCGAATCATTGAAATCGGGGTAACCTTCGGCGCTATGAAAATACAAAACATCGTTACCACAACCGCCGTTCTCGCTTCCACACTCGCAGGAACTGCCTTCAGCCACGGTCAAACTGTCACTTCGGATTCAAAACCAAAGGTGCTATTTGTTCTCACCAGCCACAGCCAGCTCGGCAATACTGGCGCACCCACCGGCTTCTATCTCCCGGAGGTGACCCACCCGCATCACGTGCTCACCCAAGCCGGATTCACGATCGACTACGTCAGCCCGAAAGGCGGCAAGGCGCCGATGGTGGGCGACGATCAGAGCGACCCACTGAACAAGGCATTTCTTGCAGATGCAAAAAACCGCGCTGCCATTGAGAACACCCTGCGCCCAGACCAAGTCAAAGCAAGCGACTACGTTGCGATCTTCTATGCAGGCGGCCATGGCACCATGTGGGACTTCGCTGAAAATGCAGCCCTCGCAACGCTTGCTGGACGCATCTATGATGATGGCGGCGTCGTTGCTGCGGTATGCCACGGTCCAGCAGGCCTCGTGAATATCAAATTGGCAAACGGCAATTATCTAGTCGCAGGAAAAACGATTGCCACATTTACCAACTCAGAAGAAGTCGCTGCAGAACTTGAAAAAGTCGTGCCCTACCTGCTCGCGGATAAACTGATCGAACGCGGTGCCAAGCATGAATTCGCTCCAGACTTTGAGAAGAAGGTCGTCGTTAGCGAGCGCCTCGTTACGGGCCAAAATCCTGCATCCGCAACAGGAGTCGCCGAAGAAATGGCCAAGCTCCTTAAAAGTGCCGCTAAAAAGTAATTCGATTTTTCTCTAACCATGAAAATACTACCACTAGCAACGCTGCTTATGCTACCTCTAAACCATTTACTTTGGGGTGGAACCTCAATCCAGCTGGGCTATATTCCCATCGTCAATTGCGCTCAGATTTTTGTGGCTCAAGACCGTGGTTTATTCCACGCCCATGGTCTGGATGTCACCTTGGTAAAGTCTGTCGGCGGAGAACATATCATGAGCGCACTCGCGGCTGGCGAACTCGACTTCGGTTTTTCCAACTGCGCTTCCACCATTTTCGCCATAGATGATGGACAAGCGCTCGTCTCAGTCGTCGGCGGAGCTCAACAGGATGCATCTTGTCCAGTCCACGGAATCTTTGTGCGCGCGGATTCACACATTCACACAGTGCCTGACCTTGCAGGCAGATCAATCGCCGTCAACACCGCTCGCGCCATTGATGCTGTCAAGATTCCATTGCTGTTAGAAAAACACGCAACTGACTCGCGGCATCTAACGTTCCGCCCCGTCCCATTTGCGGAAATGCACATGGCGGTAAAAAGCGGTTCTGTCGATGCATGTGTCTCGATTGAACCCTATGTAACCATCGGACGGATGGACCCTGGGCTGCGGCTGATCAGTTATCCCTATATCGAACTCCAGCCAATCACCGACATCAGCAGTCTAGTCACTACCCAAACGTTCGCCACTCAAAATCCGCAGGCAGTGATTGCCTTCAAAGCCGCGATCGGAGAAGCTGCACGCTGGTGCAATGCGAATCCGCAGCAGGCGCGAAAAGTAATTGCCCGCTACGTGCCTCTACCCGAGGCCGTCGTAGAGCAAATGGTATTGCCGCGTTTCATGGACGACTCACTGGACCATCGTCGCCTCGATGTCCTCATTCAACAAATGAGGTCTGCGGGTTGGATCAAAAACCGCTTTACGGCTCGTGATATCATTCTCGCGACTCCACAAGCACACTAACAACCCATCCCACACGGACTATTAGTCGCTTGCCGAGCAAGGCGGTGATGCCACCCGAAGGACTGACACTCCTTCGGGAAATCCGCCTAACCCGTCGAGAAAAGTGACTTCTTGATCTCGGGTGCCGAATGCGTTCAGCCCACATGCAGTCGTTGTTGCCATTCGCAGCTGGAGCAACCACGCAAAGTGAGCAGGGATGGTCGCCCAGCAGCAGGCCGCTGGCGACGCGGGAAGTCGCAGGGACGGCTACCTGCGACATCTTCATTTTTCGCTGGAAAAAGGGGTCAGTGTGCAAATTTTGACAAAAATTAGAGATGACTCCAAGAAGTTCTATCAACTAGGCTGCGATGGATGGGGATGTATTTTTCCCGAGTTTTTATAATGCAAAGTCATCGTCCGATTTAGAAAAACCAGTGCTCTCTTATTACTTCAATCGGGCAGAGTTGTTTCAGTGCAGCTCGCTTCTTGATTTTGCGGTGCGAGGTGGTGATCATGTGGCCATGCCGCGCATCGCTCTGCTTCAATCCAAAACTTTTTCATGCAAACAAGAGGCGTTGGACCATCATGTGCACTTGATCCGCGCGGCGGCTGGAGATGGGGCGCAGATCATTGCTACCCAAGAGTTGTTTCTAACACCTTATTTTTGCACCAAGCAAGATCCGGCTCACTTCGATCTAGCAGATCCATTGCCTGGGCCTGTGACCGAGCGGCTCTCTGCGCTCGCCGGCGATTTGGGCGTGGTGATTATCGCTTCACTTTTTGAGCACCGCGGGCCGGGCCTTTATCATAACACCGCGGCGGTGTTTGATGCGGATGGCACGATGCTTGGCCTGTATCGCAAAGCCCACATTCCTCAAGATCCTGCTTTTGAGGAAAAATTTTACTTCACGCCGGGCGATAGTGGCTGGCCGGTGTGGGACACGCGGTTTGGGAAAATTGGAGTGCTGATTTGTTGGGATCAATGGTATCCCGAAGCGGCGCGTTTGATGGCTCTTGGTGGGGCACAAGTTTTAATCTATCCGACGGCGATCGGCTGGTTGCCCGAAGAAAAGCCGACTCTGGGCAATGCCCAACACACTGCTTGGGAAACGGTGCAGCGGGGCCACGCCGTCGCCAATGGCTGCTATCTTGCAGCGATCAATCGCGTGGGCCACCAAGGCGAAACGGAATTCTGGGGCCAATCGTTCATTGCCAATCCCTACGGAGAAATCGTCGCCAAAGCATCGATCGATCAAGAAGAAATCATCCACCATGAATTGGACTACGCTGCCATCGATGAATTTCGCAAAATATGGCCATTTTTCCGCGATCGAAGGATCGATGCCTACTCGGAAATTCTGAAACGTTGGCGTGATTGATTTTTTTGTTAGAAAGTGTTAGATCAACTGCGTTTCCACCAAATAGCGATAAGCACCATGCGCTTCTAACAAATCATGGTGAGTTCCTTGTTCGACGATTTTTCCGTGTTGGAAAACGAGGATGCGGTCTGCATGGCGCACGGTCGATAGGCGATGAGCGATGATCAAGCTGGTGCGTCCATGCATCAGGCGCTCTAACGCTTCGTGCACGAGTCGCTCGCTTTCCGCGTCGAGGGCAGAGGTGGCTTCATCTAACAGAAGAATTCGCGGATCGGCAAGGATCGCACGAGCGATGGCGATGCGTTGGCGTTGGCCGCCGGAAAGTTTGGTGCCGCGGGGGCCGACGATGGTTTGGTAGCCATCGGGTTGCTGGGTGATGAAGTCATGCGCGTTGGCTTGTTGAGCTGCGTGCTCGATTTCCGCCTCGCTGGCATCGAGTTTTCCGTAGGCGATGTTCTCGCGAATGGTCCCACCAAAGAGCTGCACTTCTTGTGGCACGATCGCCATCTGGGCGCGCAGTGCGCGTTGCGACCAAGATTCAAATGCGTGTCCATCGACTTCGATCGAGCCGGACTTTATTTCGTGAAAGCCGAGAATGAGCGAAAACATCGTTGATTTTCCAGCGCCAGATGGCCCGACGAATGCCACTCGCTGGCCCGGGGAAACATCAAAGCTGATATTGCGAAGCACCGTCAAATCAGGCCGTGATGGGTAGCTGAAGCTGACGTCACGGAAGCGCAAATGCCCCTCCATGCGGGCTGAATGATCGCCGCCGGTTGGCTCGGTGCTGAGCCTAAGAATTTCCCGCAGCCGTTCTGTGGCCCCGGCGGTTTGTTGGAGTTGAGAAATAATTTCCGGAAATGACCCGAGTGAGGCGCCGACAAAAATGGAAAAAAGAATGAACGAGATAAAATTCGTTCCTGAAATTTCGCCGTGCGCCAGCATGCGTGCGCCAAACCATGTGACCAACGCAATCGTCCCGAATAGCACGAAGATAATGAAGGCGAGAAACGCCGCACGATACTTCGCACCGCGGCGTGTTACGGCAAAAAATTCACTCAGCGCGCTGGCGTAGCGCTTCTCCTCAAAGGCCTCGTTGTGAAATGATTTCACATCCGCAATTCCTTGCACGGATTCTTCTAACACCGAGCTGGAATCCTCTAACGCATCTTGTGCTTGCTTGGAGAAGCCTTTGACTTTTCTGCCAAAAATCGCAATCGCAAGAATTACCACCGGCACACTGCAAAGCAAGATCAGCGATAGCTTCCATGAAGCAATGAGGATAAACACGAGGCCGCCTAACAAAATCACGGATTGCCTAACAGCTTGCGGCACGGTTTGCAGCAAAGTATCGCGCACGATGCCGAGGTCCGCCGAGATGCGGTTGCTCAAGGCTCCTGAGCGTTGCTCCTGATAGAACGCCATCGGCAGCCGCACGATGTGAGAAAAGAGATCCTGCCGCAGGCGATTGAGCGCGGATTCTGCGGCACGAATGAACCCCTGCACGCGGAAAAATGCGACGATCGCTTGCAGCGCTAAAACCGCGAGAAGTTCTAACACAATTCGATTGGATTTTTCCAACACCTGCTGCGAATCAACCCCGGATTTCCAAGCATCCGTCGGATTTCCGATGAGTTCTTTCAAGAACCATGGAAAGGCGAGGGACAGCACTGCCGTGAAAAAAAGCGCAAGCAAGGACGGGATGAAAATCTTTTTTTCCTTCATCAAATAGCCGAGCACCCAGCGGTGGGCGGCGATCGATGAATCCGTTTTGCTTGCGGGCATACCGGATGGGAGCGGAACGCTTCGGACACGTCAACCCCTCAAGCGGGCAATGCGCGCGAAGTGCGATCTGGCATCGAAAAAAATCGTGTTTATAGATACGCCGTGCCTCGTCGTTCACCATCTTCCACGCAAGCCGCAATCCAATTGCGCGGCTGTCATCAACATAATTTGCAGCACCTAGACATCGATATTCCACATGGGAAATTGACGGTCATCACCGGGCCATCGGGATCGGGAAAATCCTCACTCGCTTTTCACACACTCTACGCCGAGGGCCAGCGCCGCTATGTGGAAACATTTTCACCCTACGTGCGGCAATTTTTTGACCGCATGGATAAGCCGCAAGTCGAATCAATTACAGGCATCCCACCGGCGATTGCCATCGAGCAAAAAAACCATGTGCGCACCACGCGATCGACCGTCGGCACTCTAACGGAAATCAATGATTATTTGAAATTATTGTATCCGAAATTGGCCGTTGCGTATGACCCGATCGATGGCTCGGAAGTGCGCCCAGATCTTCCTGAGGCAGTGGCCGAGTGGGCGATGCGGCATGCGGATGGGCAATCGATTCACATTACGTTTGAATTGCCCAAGCCGAGTTCGATGACCGTCTGTGAGTGGTTTGATTCCATTCATCAGCAAGGATTTTTGAGATTGCTTCATGCTGGAAATATCCTGCGCACCGATGAGCCGTGCAGCGTGGATGTGGGGCAAAAAGTAGAAGTGATCCAAGATCGCTTGCAATGCAACGCGCGCCAAAAATCGCGGCTGTTAGAATCGATTGAGGCCGCATTTGTTCACGGCCGCGGGCACTTGCGTGTGCACACTGCGAACAATGGCAGCCGCGGGTTTTCCATTCATTGGCATAATCCAAATACCGGCTTCAGCATCCGGCCGCCGACTCCCGCTTTGTTTTCATTTAACTCGCCCGTCGGAGCGTGTCCTCAATGCCGTGGCTTTGGCCGCGTGATCGATATCGATTTGGAAAAGGCGGTGCCTGATCATAGTTTGAGCGTTCGCGGCGGAGCCATTAAACCATTTCAAGGTGAACGCGGTGAGGAATTCCAGCGTGAGCTTCTCCGCCATGGGCGAGAAGGTGCCTTTGATGTCTCCTGCCCATGGGAGGATCTAACAGACGATGAGCGTGAATGGATTCTCTACGGTGAACGTAGTGGTGAAAAAATGACCATTGATCTGTTAGATTCAATGTGGGAAGCAGGCGAATGGGTGGGCGTGAAAGGATTTTTCGATTGGTTGGAAACACGCGCCTACAAAATGCATGTGCGTATTTTTCTGGCCCGCTACCGCTCATACACCACGTGCAGTGCGTGCCGTGGCAAGAGGCTCCAACCCGAGTCGCTTTGTTTCAAAATAGCGGGCAAAACATTGCCTGATCTGTGGGCGATGCCCGTCAACGAATTGCAGCCATGGATCGCACAATTGATGGCCGAGGTGGCGCTTGCAAAAATGAAAGATCCGACGCTGCGGCTGATCCTCGATGAGGTCCATTCGCGCCTTTCCTACCTCGATCAAGTCGGGCTTGGTTATCTCACGCTCGATCGGCCCACGCGCACACTTTCCGGCGGGGAAATTGAACGAGTCAATCTCACCACATGCCTCGGTGCCTCTCTAACAGGAACACTTTTTGTCCTTGATGAGCCAACCGTCGGCCTCCACGCGCGGGACATCCATCGCTTGGTGGACGTGATGCATCGCTTGCGGGATAAAGGAAATACGCTGGTCGTCGTCGAGCATGAGTCTGCGGTAATGCATGCCGCAGATCACTTGATCGATATCGGTCCTGGAGCTGGGCAATACGGCGGCTTGTGCGTCTATCAGGGGCCACTTCAGCCAAAAAAATGTCCTGATTTAGGCACGCTGCCATGGCTTCATGAAAAAAAATTCATCGCGCTGCCTAAGGCTCGCCGCAAGCCGAGTAAAGCGATGTTGAGCATCCGTGGAGCCACACAACATAATTTGTGCAAGCTGGATGTCGATATTCCACTCAACCGTTTTGTCTGTCTAACAGGTGTGTCCGGATCCGGAAAATCCACACTCGCCTACGATGTGATTTATCTTCACTGTGCAAAAGCATTTGGCGAAGAAATCGAGGATGATCCGGCAAGAATCAAATCTCTAACAGGAGTTGAGCAGATCAGTGGAGTCGAGCTTGTGGATCAATCCCCCATCGCGCGCACGCCACGTTCCACGCCGGCTGTGTTCCTCGGGGCATTTGAATTGATTCGCGAACTTTTCAGCATGACCGATTCCGCGGTGGCTGCGGGCCTTAAAGCAGGATTTTTCTCATTCAATTCGGGGGATGGACGCTGCGACCGCTGCTCCGGCAATGGATACGAAAAAGTTGAGATGCAATTTCTATCAGATGTTTATGTCATCTGTCCTGATTGCAATGGAACGCGATATAAACCATCCACGCTTGAGCACCGTTGGCGGGGAAAATCGATTGCCGATGTGCTCGGTCTCACAGTTTCAGAAACGCTTGAGTGGCTTGCGCAAGCTGCTGTTGATCTATCAGGAAAAGAGCTACGCTTGGTCAATCAAATCGCGATTGCTTTGCGGCCGCTCGTTCGAGTTGGGCTCGGCTACCTGACGCTTGGCCAGCCGCTCAATACGCTCTCGGGTGGCGAATCTCAGCGCTTGAAACTTTGCCAACTGTTAGTCGCATCCGCAGCGAACTCGAAATCAAAACCGCTGCTCCTGATTTTGGATGAACCGACCACCGGCTTGCATTTTTCTGATATTGAAAATTTGTTAGAAGTATTCCAGCAGCTCGTTGATGGCGGTCATTCATTGCTCATCATCGAGCACCATTTGGATGTCATTAAAAGCGCGGATTGGGTGCTGGATCTTGGCCCTGAAGCTGGCAAAGCCGGCGGCACATTGATCGGCTCTGGCACGCCGGAGAAGATTGCTCAATCGAATTCAGCCACTGGAGAATTTTTGCGAGATGTGTTAGAGCCTAAATCACAACGCAAAACCAAACGCACGTCACAGCCTAAGCCAATCGCGGCAAGTGAGCACATCTCACTCAAAGGCGCGCGCCACCATAATCTCAAGAATATATCGTTAGAAATTCCCCGCGAAAAGATCGTGGTGATTTCTGGGCTTTCCGGATCGGGCAAATCCACCTTGGCATTTGATATACTTTTTGCCGAAGGCCAACGCCGGTTTCTCGATTCCATGTCGGCCTATGCACGGCAGTTTGCAGAACAGTTAGAAAAACCCGAATTGGATCAATTGCAAGGCTTGCCGCCGACGGTGGCGATCGAGCAACGCGTCTCGCAAGGAAGCGGGAAATCCACAGTTGCGACCATCACCGAGGTCTGGAATTTTGTGCGCCTTCTCTACGCAAAGATCGGCACGATTTATTGCCCGACCTGCCAAGTTCCGGTGGAAAAACAATCGCACGCCGCTTTGGAAAATAGGATTCGCAGCGAGCTCAAGCATGGGCCGGTTGTTTTGCTGGCACCACTGATTCGCGGCAAAAAGGGCTATCACACCGAAGTTGCGCAGTGGGCCATCAAGCATGGATTTGATCGTCTGTTAGTGGATAAACAATTCATCGATGCGGCTGAAATGAAACGGTTAGAACGATTCAAGGAGCACGATATCGATGTGGTGGTGGCCACAATTTCCATGAAGGATGATCCAAATCTATCTCGCTCGTTGGCGCGCGCCTTGGAGATCGGTTCTGGGATGATCAAGCTATTTACCGCACAGAAAAAGTTCGTATTGCTCTCGACCAAAGCCTGCTGCCCGAGCTGCGATCAATCCTTTGAAGATCTCGATCCACGATTGTTTTCATTCAACTCGCCTCATGGCTGGTGCCCGACGTGCCGTGGCCATGGCCGCATTCCAAAACGGCATCAATTGTTAGATCTCACCAAGTTTAACTCGGTGTTAGAAGCGGAGATCGTCGCAGACCACGCAATCTCGCGGATGGATGATAGCGAGTTGATTGAGTGCCCGGCATGTCACGGATCGCGTCTCAATTCGGTAGGCGCGAACGTCCGAGTTTTCCGCAAGGATGATCTAACTGGCACATCGATTGCGGATCTTGCGAATCAATCGATCCACCAAGCTGCCGCGCATTTCCAGAATCTAACATTCGCAAATGCGCGCGATCAATTGATTGCTCGCGATATCCTTCCAGAAATTCACCAACGCCTGCAATTCCTGCAAGAAGTTGGGCTCGGATACTTGCAGTTAAATCGCTCCGGCAATACTCTATCAGGCGGCGAATCACAGCGCATCCGCCTCGCCGCTCAGCTTGGCTCGAACTTGCGTGGCGTGCTCTACGTGCTGGATGAGCCGACCATCGGCCTGCATCCACGGGATAACGTCGCATTGCTCAAAACACTCACAGCTCTTCGCAAGCAGGGCAACTCGCTGGTGATCGTCGAGCATGATGAAGATACCATCGCCGCGGCGGATCATTTGATCGATCTCGGCCCAGCAGCGGGTCGCCTTGGCGGGCAAGTTGTCTATCAGGGCAAGCCACCTGTGCTGGGGAAAAATCATTTCAAACCAGCTCAAATGTTAGAGTCTCCCACATTGCGAGCATTGCTTCATCCGATGGTGCATCCATCTCGTGGTTCGCGCCGCCCTATTTCAAAAAAACACCCGCTGTTAGAAATTAAAGGCTGCAAGGCAAATAATTTGAAAAGCATCGATGTCGCCATTCCGTTAGGGCGATTGATCGTGCTCACGGGTGTTTCTGGTTCGGGTAAATCTTCACTCATGCACGAGTGCATTGCGGAAGCGGCTGCCGGTGCTCGTGGCAAACGCAAGCAGCCATCCTTTGCAAAAGTGTTAGGTGCACAAGCGATCAAGGCCGTTTATGAAGTGGATCAATCGCCGATTGGTAAAACATCCCGTTCTTGCCCGGCGACGTATGTGAAAGTTTTTGATGCGATTCGCGCTCTTTTTGCACAACTGCCCGAAGCCCGCATCCGCGGCTACGATGCATCTCGTTTTTCCTTCAATACCGATGGCGGGCGTTGCCCGGAGTGCAAAGGCAATGGCCGCGTGAAACTTGAAATGGATTTCCTGCCAAGCACCTGGGTGCCGTGCGAATCCTGTGGCGGTCAGCGTTATAACCCATCGACGCTAGAGGTCTTATTTCGCGATCGATCGATTGCTCAAGTGCTGGCGATGACGATCGATGAGGCGGCGGAATTTTTCAGCTCACAGCCGCGCATCGCTCACGCCCTGCGCTTGATGGCGGACACGGGGCTCGGTTACCTCCAGCTGGGCCAACCTTCGCCGACTCTCTCGGGCGGCGAGGCGCAACGCATCAAAT
>RDZR01000074.1 GCA_004294095.1 Verrucomicrobiota bacterium | reverse complement strand
AACCACAACATCACCCCCAACCCCCGCCCCAACTTTACCCTAACAGAATCTAACTGCTCTGCTCTGCATAGCGGAGACATTCCGGCATTCAATACCTTGGGAGAAATCGAGAAAAGTGGCATCGGGTTAGATGGTAATTGGTGCATGAAACAATCTGAAAAAAATCAGAAATAACACATTGCTACTCTCCCCAATAACAACCTCACCAAAACACCTCAAGCCCATTCCACCCGACCCAAACGCACACTCCATCCATCCGATTGCATGTAAACGAGTTACGCCATCACAAGACTTTTATGCACCATGCATTCAAGCCAACAGGCGATCTTCCAATCGCAAGCGTGCGATATGCTTCAACGTCAGGTGGCGGAGGATTGCATCCGCCACGCTAAAAAAGAAGGCATGGCGGATAAAATCCGCCGCCACTTTAAACTCGGTCGTTAAGCGAAGAATGCCAGCCAATCGCCCGAGTGCACGCGGCGGGATTCCTCTACGGGGCCGAGCCATTCCCAGACCCAAACCAGAAGTTGTGCGCCATCGGGTAATTCTGCTGGCACTTGCACGCGGCGGTAAAGAATTGGCTCGCCCGCTGGCGGGTTGCATTGCTCGAATTCATCGAGGGCAGTGAGCAATTCATCGCCTAATTGATAAATTTCTCCATGAATGAGATCTGCGGCGGGATCGCAGACGAGGCCCGGATACCATTCGATGTGATAGAGTCTGCCGCGTATGGTTGCAGGGCTGAGAAAAAGCGAGCCATCCATGCGGTAAGAATTAGATCCCCCACCCCGCAGAGTGCCATAGACGAAGACATGATGCGTCAAGAGCATGATCAGATTACCGTTGCGGACGGCAGCTCACATCCTGATTGAGCATGTGAAGAAGATCCTCAAAGCCGAGGCCATTTTCCGCGGAAATCGGGAAAATATCCACCTTGGGGAAGCGAGCTTGGAGAGCGGCGAGATTTTCCTCCGCGCCGGGGAGATCGATTTTATTGGCAATAATTTTCCACGGAAATTTAGTCAATTCCGGATCGTATTCCTTGATTTCTTTGCGGAGGATTTCCAGATCAGAAATCGGATCGCGGCCTTCGCTACCGGCAATGTCCAAGACCATCAGCAACATTTGGCAGCGTGTGATGTGTCGGAGGAATTCATGGCCGAGGCCACGGTTCTCGTGGGCACCCTCGATCAAGCCGGGAATATCGGCTATCGTGCAACGGCGATATCCGGGAAATTCGACGACGCCGACGACGGGCTGCAAGGTGGTGAATGGATAGGCGGCGACTTTTGGTTTGGCGTGAGAAAGTTTTCCTAACAGCGTTGATTTTCCGGCATTGGGAAACCCGACGAGGCCGGCATCTGCAATCCGGCGGAGCTCGAGGTAAAAAATAGCCTGCTCACCCGGCGTGCCGAGCGTGTGCTCGACTGGGGTGCGATTGGTGGCGGTTTTGAAATTCCAATTGCCCATGCCCGGCTCGCCGCCTTTGCAAAGAACAAACTCTTGGCCAATTTCCGTTAGGTCCGCGATGGGTTCGAGTTCGACGCCTTGCTCGGAGCGTTCGAGCTCGACGGCTTCTTGGACGTGAGTTGCATTGCTGCGATAGACGACAGTGCCGGGTGGCACTTTGCCGACGACGCGTTTGCCACTTTTGCCAGTTTTGCGGCCGCCGGCACCATTTTTTCCCGATTCGGCGATGAGTTTAGGATCGTAATGATAGGCGCGGAGATTATCCGTAGATGGATCCACGATTAAAATGATATCGCCGCCCGCGCCGCCATCGCCGCCATCGGGGCCGCCTCTGGGGACGAATTTTTCCCGCCGCCATGAGACGACACCATCGCCGCCATCGCCTGCCTTCGCGAGAATTCGCACGTGATCAATAAACATGGGCAGACAGTTATGGCTGGTGGCTGGTTGGTCAACGGTGAAGAGTGGCGAGCGGATTTTTCTTTCGCAATGGATCGATAGCGTGCTTGCTTTGTCCATGCACCGATTTCACATCCCGCTGATGTTGTTCTTGTGTTTGATTGGCACGCAGCTTTCGGCCACGGCCGGCGGCAATGCAAAAAACACGACTGCAATCACACTGCACATCGAGACCGAGGGCACGGATAATCCGAAGATGATTTTCCCTCAAATGGCCAATGGCAAGACTCGCTATTTTAGGCGGTTGCCGGAAATTTCTGGCAAAGACATTCGCAGCTACTCGCCATTTCCTTGTGAGACAGGCGGCTTCGGGCTGACACTGCTTCTCAAGCCCACGGCAGCGAATCGCTACGCCGCGATCACCAGCGCGAATCAGGGGAAATGGCTGATCGCACAAGTCAATGGACGCGTTGTCGATGGCGTGATGATCGACCAACAAGTCAGTGACGGGGTGGTGATTATTTGGAAAGGCATCGAGCTGGCTGATATCAAGCTGTTAGATAAAACGTTACCACGGATCGAAGATGAGGGGAAAAAGAAGCCTTAGTCTGTGGTTTATTTTTTTCTGGGCGATGTCCTGCCATGCCCAGCCGGTTGCGGCGATTGATCTGCGTTTGCCGACCGAGAATCACCACTTGTTCACGGGTGAGTTGGACCGCTTTTACATGTATGTGGATCGGGACTTTGAGGGGCAAAGAACGCAGCCATGGGAGGCGGGGTCATATGGCTTTGTGCGGACGGCCGTGCGCGTGGGCGAGCAGGTGGTGCTGACGAAATTTCATGAAGGAATCGATATTTCCCCGATCAAGCGCGATGCAGCGGGAGTTCCGTTAGATTTGGTGAGTTCCATTGCGGATGGCCGGGTGGTGTATGTGAGTCCTTTGGCGGGCCGCAGCAATTATGGAAAATATGTGGTGGTGGAACATCGCTGGGAGAACTCGTCCATCTACTCGCTTTATGCTCATCTAGCAGAAATCAATTGCCAGCCGGGAGACGTGGTGAAAGCGGGCTCTCTGTTAGGCGTGATGGGCTACACCGGTGCTGGAATCACGCGGGTGCGTGCGCATGTGCATTTGGAAATCGCGATGCTGATGAGCCTGCGTTTTGATGATTGGAATAACACGACTCATAGCGGCTTGAATCCGCATGGGTTATTTAATGGCATGAATTTATGCGGAGCGGATGCGGCCCGATTTTTTCTGGAACATCGCGCGAATCCGCAGCTGAAGTTCAGCGAGTTCGTAGCTAAGACGCCGGTCTATTTCAAAGTGACCACGCCCGGAAATGAGCTTCCGGATTTTGTCAAACGGCACCCATGGATTTTGCGCGGAGATGCCCAGCAAGGAAATTCGTGGGAAATCAGCATGAGTTCCACTGGCCTGCCGCTCGCCTTTCAGCGTAGCTCACAAGTCGTGGATTCGGCGCGGGTGACGGCCGTGCGTCCATCGAATATAGCCCACCAATTGCTCACACGCGGCTTGATTCAAGGCAAAGCTGATGAGGCAAAACTCTCGCGCGGCGGCCAACGTCTAGTTGCCTTGCTGATGGATGATTTTCCAATCTCAAAACCTACACCAACCACTTCCAAATCCGATGAGCCATCAGACCCTTGACCGCATTTCCGAACTCGGCCTCAATCTCCCATCCGTGCCGACACCGATCGCCGCTTACGTGAATTGTGTGCGTAGCGGAAATCTGCTTTTTCTATCAGGTGGGCTGCCGATTGATCCGGAACGTAAGGTGATTGGCAAAGTGCCGACAGATGTCTCCATCGAGGAGGCGCAGGAAGCCGCGAGGATGATCATCCTCAATCGCCTCGCGGTGATTCAAGATGAGCTTGGCTCGTTGGACGAAGTGCAGCAAATTGTCGCGCTCAATGGATTCGTGAATGCAGAGCCGGATTTTTATGATCACCCGCAAGTGATCAACGGCGCGTCCGAGCTGTTAGTGCAAATTTTCGGTGAGCGCGGCAAGCATTCGCGCACGGCACTGGGCGCCGCTTCCTTGCCGCTGAATGTGGCGGTGGAAATTAATTTAGTGGTGGAAATCAAAGCCTAAGCGGCAGACGAGTGGCAATTTTCTGGGTGCGGCGAGTGGCTTGACGAGAGCAGCCATCTTTCCTGCAAGGTTTTGATTGCGCGAAATCTTTTTTTCTCGTTATTGTAACTACCCGCGCGCGGCAGTCATGTAAGGCTGTGTGCGCACGTCTAACAAAAAGATTTTTTGATGCAATGAATCCAGATAGAGCGACACTTAACTTTCTCAATAGCTTTCCAGAAGAAGCGCGCAAGCGAGGGGAAACGCTACAGAAAGACGGCACAGTCACCCAAATTTTCGGCAATCATTTATTTATCCAAGGCCGTGTCGAAGATGAGTCCGGCACCCATCGCACGAGTTTGCGCCTTCAAGGGAATCGATGGTTCGGCTCGTGCACTGCGGAAGATGAGTTAATTTCCGGAGCATGCCAATATGCGACGATGATGGAGCGCATGCAGCGCGGCGAAGATTTGCCAGAATCACCTAACGAATTTGATGACACGCCGGTTTTGGACATCATCGAAGATAAATTAGGCCGTGAGTTGGATGATAAAGAGGCGGACTTTGTGACGAAGATTGAGAAGCGTTACCGCCGCTACGTGATTGAGGGCGAGCTGCACGATCACGACATGGTGCGCATCACTCCACGGTGGGAAATCACCAGCTACGAGCCGCTCGAGTTATGGCCGATGCCGCCCGGGGATATTCTGGAATTTTGGAACTACATCGCCTACGCATTTTATAAGAAAAAATTGCCGTATCCGGAGTTCATGAGCGTGATCACCGATCTCAGCCATGTGCAAAAGAAAATGGCGGATTGGGAACAAGAGCGCGAAGTGGCATCGTGGTATGAGCGGATCGAAAAGGTCAACGAACGCCCGCCACAAGAAGAGCCGCTCAACGTCGCATTTCGCTTGGTGGCGACGATCAACGAAGCGCGCCTCGAAGTGAAAGAGGAAAAAGCAGGCGTCTGGGTGCAGTTGCGCGAAAAAAACGAGATCGAGCACTACGTCACATTGCACCACGAAGCCGCATTGTTGATGGACAACTCCAGCCAAACGCTGTGGGAGCATTTTCTTTCCTACTACCGCCAGCTGGGCGATACCACACTTGATTTCGATCAGGAAGAATGCTGCCGATTCATGAATCGCGTTTTCCGGCAGCCTGCTCTAGCGGGTTACATCGTTAATTTGGATGAGCGCCCATTCCGCGTGGTGGATGATCGTCTCAAATGGGTCTGCGAAGATGACATGTATGATCCTTCTGCATTTGCCCTCCAACTTGTCACGGCATGTGGTGAAAATGTCTCTCACTCGGTGCGCTTATTGCCCGGGCGAAAAGAACTCTATCAGTCTGACGAAACTGTTTTCCCCGGGCCACCTCGCTGGCGGGAAGAAACAGAAGTCATGCCGCGCTATTTGATTCCCAAGCGCGTGATTGATTCACTCGAAGGGGTGGAATTTCTGCGCAAAGTAGGCGCGAGTTTGCCAGAATCATTGGTCAAACGCGTGACCGATCTGGAGCTGAAACCACGGTTAGAAATGAAATTGGTAGCCGGCCTCACCGCCGCAGAAACTGAGCATCTCGTCGTCGATGTGCTCGCAATCGAAACCAAAGGCCGCCGCACCGAGCACCTCACAAAAGAAGGCTGGGAACTCACCGAACAGCAACCCGTCAAAGGCAAACAACTGCTCCGCTTCGCTCGCGAAGAACTCTATCCAGTGCCTGCCATTCTCGATGTGATGGGCCTCAGCTACGACGAAAAATTACTCTCCTTCAAATCGCGCATCACCAAACAATTTCCTGAAAAATTTGCGGAATGGATCAAGACCATGCCGCCAAATATCGATCTGGATATTGACCTTCGCTTAAAGTCGATCCTCGCAGATCCCGTCACCGCTGCCATCCGTTTCGAGGTCGTTGGCCAAGACATCGATTGGTTCGATCTACGCATCGTCATCGATGTGCAGGGAGTCAATCTATCCAAATCACAGATCCGCCAACTGGTCGCCGCGCGTGGAGGATACGTGCGCATGGATGATGGCTCGTGGATGCGTTTGGAAATTAAGTTAGACGCAGATCAACGCGAAGCCGTCACTCGTCTCGGCTTGGATCCATTCGATCTATCAGGTGAAACGCACCGCATGCACGCACTGCAATTGGCCGATCCTAAAGCCGCAGAAGTCTTCGACCCAAAAGCATGGGAACGCATCAAAAACCGCGCCGGGGACATCCAACTCGAAGTCAATCCAGACCTGCCGGATGGCCTCAATGCTACATTGCGGCCCTATCAGATCGATGGCTTCAAATTCCTAGCGTATCTATCAGTCAATCATTTCGGCGGCATTCTGGCCGATGACATGGGCCTTGGAAAAACCATCCAATCCCTCACCTACTTGCTTTGGCTGTTCAACGAGAATCGTCAAAGCGGTGGCATCAAAAAGCCCGCGCTTGTCGTTTGTCCGAAATCGGTCCTCGATGTGTGGTTCAGTGAAGCAGGGAAATTTACTCCGCAACTCAAAGTCAAAATCCTCAAAAATCGCGACGATATTGATGCGGATAAAATTCAAAACGAGATCGACATTCTCGTGCTCAACTACGCGCAACTCCGCGTCTGCGGTGAAGAACTCAACCAAATCAAATGGCTCACCATCATCCTTGACGAAGGCCAACAAATCAAAAATCCAGACTCCAAAGCCGCCAAATGCGCCCGCGAGCTGGATTCTCAAAACCGCTTAGTCCTCACCGGCACGCCGATTGAAAACCGCCTGCTCGATATGTGGTCGCTGATGGCATTCGCCATGCCCGGCGTGCTTGGAACACGAGCGTATTTCAAGAAGCGTTTCGACAAACGCAAAGACCCACTGAGCCAATCGCGCCTCGCTTCACGTTTGCGCCCATTTTTGCTCCGCCGCACCAAGCTGCAAGTCGCCCAAGACCTGCCGCCTCGGACGGAAGAGGAAGTTTACTCGAAGATGGAAGGCGTTCAGTTAGATTTGTATAAGGCCGAGCTCAAGCGCATCCAAAAAGCATTGCTTGGACTCGATTCTGATGAAGCGGTGAAGAAAAATTCCTTCGCCATTTTGCAAGGCTTGATGCGCTTGCGCCAAATTTGCTGCCATCCGGGATTGATCGATCCGAAATATCTGAAAGAAGAATCCGCCAAGATGGAGTCTCTTTTCTATCTGTTAGATCAACTCCACGAAGAAGGTCACAAAGTGCTGGTGTTCTCGCAATTTGTTTCGATGTTAGATTTGATCAAGGCGAGATTGGAGTTGGAAAATCGCCCATACAATTACCTCACCGGCCAAACCAAAGACCGCAAAGGCGAGATTGAGAAATTCCAAACCACCAAAGATCCATCCGTCTTCATGCTATCGCTCAAGGCCGGCGGTGCTGGCTTGAATCTCACCTCTGCTTCTTACGTCATTCTATACGATCCATGGTGGAACCCCGCTGTGGAAAATCAGGCGATCGACCGCACTCACCGCATCGGCCAGAAGAACAAAGTCATCGCGTATCGCTTGCTGACTCGGGACACGGTTGAGGAAAAAATACGCATTCTTCAGCACCAGAAAACTCAACTGGTGACAAATGTGTTAGGCGATGAAGGCTTCGCCTCGAATTTGGGTCTGGATGATTTGCAATTCATCCTAACGCATAATATCGATGAGGATGAGCCAGTGTTTGGATAATTCTTTCTAAAAAATTGTTATGTCAGCCAAGTCTTTTAAGAAAGCATCATTGATCCGCGTCGGAGTCGTCGGTTATGGAGGAGCGTTCAACATGGGCCGCCAGCATTTGTTAGAAATGCAAAAAGCCGGCATGACGCCTTTTGCGGTGGCAGAGGTGGATGCCTCACGCCTCGATGTTGCAAAGATCGATTTCCCCGGCATCGAGACGTATGCCTCGGTTGGGGAGATGCTCAAAAAATCCAATGTCGAGCTGATCGTCATCATCACACCGCACCACACACACGCGCCGATTGCTCTTCAGTGCCTGAAAGCCGGTCGTCACGTGGTTTGCGAAAAACCACTCGCCATCACCACCGCAGAAGTGAATGCGATGATCGCCGCCGCCAAAAAATCCGGCGTCATGCTCTCGACCTATCACAATCGCCATTGGGACGGGCGAATTATTGATGCTGTTAGAAGAATCAAAAAAGAACAATGCATCGGAGCCATCACACGCATCCAGTGCCACATGCATCATTACGGCATGCCCGGCGAGTGGTGGCGCAGCAGCCGCTCAATTTCTGGAGGCATCCTTTATGATTGGGGTGTCCATCTACTAGAATACTCGTTGCAATTGATCGATTCACCGATCACTGAAGTTTCCGGGTTTTCTCATGAAGGATTTTGGGCACCTCAAACGCATTGGAAAAAAGATACCAATGAGGACGAGGCAAGTGCCATCGTGCGTTTCAAAAGCGGCCAATGGTTGCATCTTTCCGTCTCGTCCATCGATGCCAAAGGCAGTGACCCATGGGTGGAAATTTCCGGCACCCGTGGAAACTATTCATTCGGCGGTGAACATTATCAATTGATCACCTCAGATGGAACAACGACGCGCACCGAGAAAGGCCGCCACTCTGCCGACGAGGGATTTCAATTCTATCAGAACGTCGCTCGCCATTTGGTGAAGGGGGAAAAACTCATCATCACCGGCGAATGGTCGCGCCGCCCGATTCACATTTTAGACCTCGCAGGCCGCAGTGCCAAACAAGGCAAATCACTGGCCACTCAGTATCCATAACCATCCCTCGCGGCCAGCTCCATGAATGCAACCATCAGCCAAGAAAAGCTCGATGGCCTCGCCCGCCGGATGGCAGAGCTCAATATTCGCGATGATGAATTGTTAGAAAAATTCGTCCGTGGCTCAGGTGCCGGTGGCCAAAAAATCAATAAGACGTCGAGCTGCGTTTTTCTCAAACATCTGCCGACGGGTGTCTGCATCAAATGCCAGCTCGATCGCTCGCGTGAGGCAAACCGCTTTTTTGCCCGCCGTGAATTATGCGATCAGTTAGAAGCCATCCGCGATGGAAAAGCGACGGCCAAATCCCAAGCCATCGAAAAAATGCGCCGCCAAAAACGCCGCCGCTCGCGAAGATCCAAGCAACGATCCATCGCCGATAAACGCACTCTATCAGATAAAAAAACACTGCGCAAATCACCCACGGCGGAGTAGCGCTATCTCATTATTTGCATAAACATCCCGGGCAATCTTGCGCCCAATGGCCAGTTTCCACTTCGATCATTCCTACTTTACCTGTCGTTTTACAGGCCGCTGCATTTCCTAACGTATTTCTCATCCGGAATGAGCATCCCTGCATCTCATCTGTCAAATTTGGCGGCAAGCCAGGGATGCTAAACAACACTTCATTTTTAGAATGCGTCGCTGGAATTGCTTTGAGCAATGAGCGTGTGTAAGCATGCGCTGGCCTACGGAAAAGTGCCTGCTTATCCGCACTCTCGACAATCTGACCAGCATACATCACATGAATGCGATCGCACACTTCGGAGACAACCGATAGATCGTGCGTGATGAGAATGACAGCAGTGCCCAGCTTTGTTTGCTGCTCTCGGATCAAATCTAACACTTGTTTTTGCACTGTGACATCGAGCGCCGTCGTCGGCTCATCACAGATCAAAAGCTGAGGCCGTGTAATCATCGCCATCGCGATCATGACCCGCTGCCTCATGCCGCCAGAAAACTCGTGCGGAAATGAGTGAATGCGTTTTTCCGCATCTTGGATGCCAACTTCTTCGAGCGCGGTGATCGCTTGACTAACTGCTTTTTTGTTAGAAATTTTTTGATGAATCAAGAGCGGCTCGATCAATTGATCCTTCACGCTCATGTAGGGATTCAGCGAAGTCATCGGATCTTGAAAAATCATCCCAATCCGTTTGCCACGAATGGCACGCAATTCCTTCGCAGAAAGTTTTAATAAATCGACACCATCAAACCATGCCTCACCCGAATGAATCCGGCCTGGCGGCGTAGGAATCAATCCCAACAACGAATAACAAGTGACCGATTTCCCGCATCCAGATTCGCCGACAATTCCGAGCGTCTGTCCCGGCTCGACCTGAAAAGAAACATCTTCGACTGCGTGCACAATTCCATTTCGGGTGTGAAAACGCGTGGTCAAATGACGAACATCAAGCAATGACATAACAAGACGACGATGCAAGAATCAGCCTCAAAAGCAAGGACCGAAGCACCCCATGCTGGCTGCGAATTTCAGCTATTGTGTAAGTGATCGATTGCATTTTGACCTAGTCGCCAGAAAGTGGCTGCCATTGAGAAGATTCTAACAGCCATCCTTGCTCATGAAGCGTCCAAATCAATTTCGCATGGTGCTTGCCGTTGACTACTAATATTTCGGGCATTTCCACTTTCGCATCGAGCGTGATCTGCATCGTGACTTTATCGCCCTCATGAATGAATTCACGTATTTCTAACAAGTCAAACTGAGTCATTTTTGCATGCTGGCAGACAGCGCTAAATGCAGCCTCCACATCGGCACGTTGCCACTCGCCATTGGCTTCTTGGACGCGCGGATTCGCTAAGACCACCTGCTCTGCTAATAATGCATGCAGTGAATACACCTTCATCTGTCTGCTAGAAATCCCCTCACCTGCCGGCAAGGTCAACGTCTCTAACAACGAGATGGTCCGGCGCTTGAGCACTTGCTCGGGAAGAAACCACCACCATGCCGCACCTGCTGCGGTGGCGAGTAGTAAAATGGCTAGAATGATTCGCTTCATGATGATGGGGTTTTTGCGTTGGGATCGTAAAAAATACGAATGTCCGCTTTTTCATTTCCTAACAATTGTTGTGCACGGCGCAACGCATCGCGAGTTGATAGATTGGGATTTTGTGGATTTGTTAGAAACAAGTTGGTTTCTCCTTCCGCCCGCACGCAACCAGCCTGCAACGTTTCTAAAATGCCAGATGATTTAAATAACCGGTAAATTTCACGACTCGCTCCTGAGACGATCAAGTGAAGTCCTTTTCCACGCATAAAAACGATCAATTCCTCCAACGCCATCACGCTCGTTGCATCAAGATGATGCGCATTTTTAAGCCGTAAAATGATCACGCGTATCGCCGGATCTTGGACAGTGCGCTGGATCTGTGTGCGGAATAAATCTGCCGCCCCAAAAAATAAATCCCCCTCCACATGCACGATGGAAATGGCTGGAATTGGCCGCCGTTGGCTATGCAGCATCTCACTCAACGCCCCATCTTCATTAAAGCCATACTCAACCAAATGCGGCTTGCTCGCACGGCGTAAGAAGAGCCCGATCGATATCGCCACCCCGATGAAAATCGCGACATGCAACGGAGCAAGCAAGGTGGCGATCAACGTCGTGACCAAGACCACGGCATCATCGCGAGTTGTTTTCATGCAGATTCGCAAATGGCGGGTATTAAAAATCGAGAATGAGACAGCAATCACCAACGCAGCCAATACCGTCTTGGGCACAAAATCTAACAGCGGAATTTTCCAAACCACCGAGGAGGCAATCATCACCGCACAGAGCATCACGCTCACTCCTGCGAGCATCGATGAAAATCTCGTTTCCGCACCCGAGTCTTGATTCAACTGCGAGCGCGTGAGTGAGGCCGAGGCTGGCATGCCGCCAGTGATGGAACATGCGAGATTGGCCATGCCAACCGCGAGCATGTCCTGATGAATATCTGGGCGATCGCCCGATTTGGAAGCGAGCGATTTTGACATCATCGAATTTTCCAAACTTGCGAGAAAGGCAATCGCAAATGCCACACTGAGCAGTGAAGAAATGTCTGCAAAAATCGATTCTCTAAAAATGTTAGGAAGCTCCGGACGCAATTCATGCAATTGAAATGTCTTGAACGTATCGATCGCTGCAAAGGGACCAAAACCCTGATGAATCCATGGCCCAAACGAAGCGGATGCCAAGACCAGCGTGAGCGCGAACGCGGGCCAATTCGGACGCCAGCGACGGAACATGTAGTAGATGAGAAACGTCGCCACTGCAATTCCAAGCGTGAGCCACGAAGTTTTAGGCAAGGCCAAAATCAGTTCAATCAAGATGCCAATAAAAGAAGATGCTTTGGATGAATCGATTGCACTGGCTACGCCTAACACATTTTTCATCTGATTGAGAATGATCATGCAAGCCGCTGCCGTCACAAATCCAACCAACACACTGCGCGAAACGTATTGCAACAAGTCCGCCACCCGCGCAAAAGCTCCCAGCGTGGCCAACACGCCAATCATCAGCACTAAAATCGGCAACCACTCGTGAATCCTTGGCACCATCAATGGATTGGCCGCGAGAAAACTAAAAAACATCAACGCCGAGGCATTCGTCGGCCCCAACACCGTATGGCGCGACCCAGAAAAAATGGGAGCGAAAAACGCAGCCACTGCGGCGCAAATCATGCCATAGACGACGGGTAATCCCGCGATGGCAGAAAATGCGATGCCCTGGCACACGGCCAACACCGTGACGTTGCCGGACGCGCGTAAATCCAATCTAAACTTACTACGATTGTAGTTTTTAACATCCGCAACAAAAGGCATCAGCGAAACATGCTCGGCGGTGAAAAAATCTTTCACCTCACCCGCAAATTTAAGTGCCGAACGAACGACCTTCATCTAGTTAGCGGTCATCATTTGAATCGAACTCTCCTGAAAAGAATAATACCCAGTAAAATGCAAACGCCATTCGGCAGCCAAAGCGCAATTGTGGCCCATCGATCGCTCACCGCGTAGTCCGCCACCATGGTGAAAAGAAAATAACACGCGCCAATGATCAGGCTGAGAATCAAGCCATTAGATGATTCCCGGCGCTGCGATTGAATACCCAGCGGGACTGCGACAAATGCGAAGGCGAAGCACGCCATGGAGAATGAATAACGACGCGTGATTTCCGCACGCATATCGACCTGCTTTTTTTCTGTTAGGTCCAAGTTGCGGCCTATTTCCTCAACGATTTGGCGGTTCGTCATCGCACTTTCTCGCAGGCGCCTGCCGCGTGATTCTTTAAGATCGATGAGCAACGGCTCGGCCTTTCCTGCGAGCACGCTTTCAATTTTCCCATCGGCCAGTTTGTTTTCAAAATAGGCATCCTCGAGCTGCAGGCGGAGTTGGCTCTGCTTCTCATCGATGGCCAGCTTGGCTCGCCGAGCGTGAACATAAGTTCCAGAAGCTGCGGCATTCATTTCGTTAGGGATCTGATAGAAATGAAAGCCCTCTACCCATTCTCCGCTTTTACCCTCAATGAGCAGTTTTTGTGTCAGATTTTGATCGCTGCGCATGCTGCCTTGCACCACGCCGGGTTTGAGCAATGAATCGGGATCGCGCTTGGCTTGGTTGTAGAGAATTTCTAACGAAGTGAACTTGGCCAAAGGAACGACGTTGGTGTTGAGCCATAAACTCACGAGAGACAATGCCATGCCGATGACAAAAACGGGCATCGATAAGCGCACCAAGCTGATGCCCGCTGCACGCAGGCCAGTGAGCTCGTGCTGTGCAGAAAGCCGATTAAATACCAGCAAGACAGCTGTTAGAAATCCCCATGGCACCGTGTAGATGAATGACAGGGGAATCACCGCCAGCACAAATTTGAAAACTAAACTCAACGGCGCTTTTTGCTCAACGAGCAATGGTTGAATCTGCTTAAACAAATTTCCAAGCACCAAAACTAATGCAAGAACACCGACTGCGTAACACGTTCCTTGGATCACCTGTTTGCTGATGTATCGATCGGTGATTCGCATGAATGAAAATATCTTAAAAGATTCCAGCACGCGTTGTCGAGGTCGGATCCCGGCGAGTTATGACGAGAAAAATGGGTCATTTGCCGCTTGGCAACCGCGCGAAGGTTTTGCATGTTTTTCGCCATACAGGGGTGCTGCAAGTGCATGCGGCTGAGATTTTTCGTCATCCGAAAAAAACCCTCCGAACCTGATGCGAGTGATGCCGCCGTAGGGAGTATGAACACCTGTTGTCTCAGCTCCTGCCGTGCCTCATCCGCACGGCATTTTTTTGTGTTAGAAAATTTATCTTAAAAACATCATGATCCAGCCCGCAGAATCGACCGGCGCAGAGCAAAACGCACACGAGGCATCTCGCTCCCAACTTCCAGCATCCACGCGCATTTATGAGCAGGGACAATTGCATCCCGAGGTGCGAGTGCCGATGCGCGAAATCCGTCTATCAGATACCAAAGCGTTCAATGGCACGATTGAAAAAAATGAGGCGGTGCGCGTTTACGATTGCTCCGGGCCGTGGGGCGATCCGGAATACACCGGCACTTCGGACCATGGATTGCCCGCCTTGCGCCGCGAGTGGGTTCTCCAGCGTGGCGATGTGGCTGCCTATGATGGACGCAAAGTGCTGCCACAAGACAATGGCTACCTCACAGAAAATCATCAGGAATTTGCCTCAAAATCGGAGCGCTCAAATCAATACCGCGAGTTCCCAGGACTTGTTTCCGAGCGCCGCCAACCGCTGCGCGCATCAGCCGGACATCCGGTGACGCAATTGTGGTATGCACAACAAGGCATCATCACGCCGGAGATGGAATTCATTGCCATTCGTGAAAATATGCGCCGCGCTGAGATGGCAGATTTGCAACAGGACATCGTGCGCAATCAGCTCGATAAGCAGCATCTTGGTTCTTCCCAGCAACCTGACGCGGAGACGACGCCGGGAATTTTCCGCCGTTTTCCTCAACGCATCCCCAAGGAAATCACCGCAGAATTCGTGCGCATTGAAGTGGCCTCAGGCCGTGCGATTATTCCTGCAAATATCAACCACCCAGAGCTTGAGCCGATGATCATTGGCCGCAATTTTTTGGTGAAAATCAATGCCAACATCGGCAACAGCGCGGTCGCTTCCAGCATTGAAGAAGAAGTCGAAAAAATGCGCTGGGCGACCAAATGGGGCGCGGACACCGTGATGGATCTTTCCACTGGAAAGAACATCCACGCCACTCGCGAATGGATCTTGCGCAACTCGCCCGTGCCCATCGGCACCGTGCCAATCTATCAGGCGTTAGAAAAGGTCAACGGCAAGGCAGAAGATCTCACGTGGGAGCTTTATCGAGACACGCTGATTGAACAAGCGGAGCAAGGAGTGGATTATTTCACGATCCATGCCGGCGTTTTACTGCGCTTCGTGCCACTTACGGCAGCACGCATGACGGGCATCGTTTCTCGTGGCGGATCGATCATGGCGAAGTGGTGCCTCGCGCATCATCAAGAAAATTTCCTCTACACCCATTGGGACGAAATTTGCGACATCATGGCGGCCTACGACGTCAGCTTCAGCATTGGCGATGGCCTGCGCCCAGGTTCGATTGCCGATGCCAACGACCGCGCCCAGTTTGGCGAATTGGAAGTGCAAGGTGAACTCACCAAACGCGCATGGGCCAAGGGCGTGCAAGTCATGAATGAAGGCCCCGGCCACGTGCCGATGCACATGATCGAAGAAAACATGGCCAAGCAACTTGAATGGTGCCACGAAGCGCCATTTTACACACTTGGACCGCTGACGACGGATATCGCCCCGGGTTACGACCACATCACCAGCGGCATCGGTGCCGCCATGATCGGCTGGTATGGCTGCGCAATGTTGTGCTACGTCACGCCCAAAGAACACCTCGGCTTGCCTAACAAAAAAGACGTTAAAGACGGCGTGATCACCTACAAAATTGCCGCTCACGCTGCTGATTTGGCCAAGGGCCATCCCGGCGCTCAATATCGCGATAACGCGCTAAGCAAAGCCCGCTTTGAGTTCCGCTGGGAAGATCAATTCAACCTCGCCCTCGATCCCGAAACTGCGCGTGCCTATCACGATGAAACATTACCTCAAGAAGGCGCGAAATCCGCCCATTTCTGCTCCATGTGCGGACCGCATTTTTGCTCGATGAAAATCAGCGAAGACGTCCGGAAATACGCCGCCGAGCAAGGCATGAACGAGCAAGATGCCCTCAACCGCGGCATGGAGGAAAAAAGTAAAGAATTCATCGAAAAAGGCGCGGAACTTTACGCCAAAGCGTGATGGTTATCTGTTAGTTTTTGATCAGCTTGTTAGATACCATCGCCGTGTGACCAATAAGATTTCTACACCGTATTCATGGCTCCACTACTAAGATCATTTTCAAATTGATGATAAAATTGGCTAGTGACGACGTATCACCTGTATGATTCCAAGAAGAGCTTTTCATTTTTTATGGGTGCTTTTCTGCCTCGGAGCTTCAACCGTCGCCCACGCAGGACAGAACTTATTGATCACATCCGAGCGTTTATCCGATGGGCGGATTGTCTTAAAAAAATCGGGTAAGCCGTTCATCATTCAGGGCGCAAACTTCCCTAGTGAAAAGACGATGGAAGCATTCGTCGAGGCCGGAGGTAACGCGATCAGAACCTACAATCGCGAGATTGAGCGGTTCATGCCCGCGATCAAGAAACATCAACTAGCGGTTTTGTTAGGCCTCCATCTGAAGCGTGAGCGGCAAGGATTCAACTACCGAGATCAAGTGGCCGTAAATGCTCAATTTGAAGAAATACGGGCCAAGGTGCGCCGCTACAAGCATGAACCAGAAGTGATGATGTGGGCGATCGGCAATGAAGCCGAGCTGTTAGCCAAGGATACCGAACCTTTATGGCGAGAAATCAATCGCATCGCTATAATGATCCGTGAAGAAGACCCGACGCGGCCGATTCTAACAGTGATGGCCGGTTCTACCGAAAAGAATGTTCGTGATGTCATCGAGTTTTGCCCCGCGATTGATCTGTTAGGCATCAACTCATATGGCAGCGCCAAAGAATGGCCTAACAAAATCAAAGAATACGGATGGAATAAATCATACATTCTAACCGAATTTGGCTCGCAAGGATTTTGGGGTGGGCCTTTTTGCGCAAAAATAACTTCATGGGGTGCACCGATCGAGGCGACATCGACTGAAAAAGGTGAACTTTACCTAAAAACTTGGCAGGAAGCAGTGATCGATCAGCCGCAGACGAGCTTGGGTGCTTTCGCTTTCATTTGGCAACACAAGCAAGAACGCACGCACACATGGTTTAGCATGTTTACACCTGAAGGAGAACGAACTGCGGCGGTGGATGCTCTTCAACTCGCATGGACGGGCAAGCCCCCTGCCCTGCCCGCACCAAGGATTGATGCATTTTCTTGCACGCGCGAACCTGCGATTTTTTCTGTTGGAGAAATGTTAGAGATCAAGCTCTCGTGGCATTGTGAAAGACCGCTGACATGGCATGTGGAAATTCGCGAAGAGCAGCGCGATCCATCAGTGGGCGGCGATCCAGAGCGCCCTTCGATGATCATCGATCCAGTTTTGTGGGAAAAAACGGATGATGGATTTCAGGTGCAGGTGCCAAATCTAGCTGGCAATTATCGCGTGTTTCTAACACTACGCACTGCCGATGGGACGGCGGCCTTGGCCAATGTGCCATTTCAAGTCCGTTAGAGACTCAATGATTAGGACGATGAGCGGGCTTTGAACCAGCGGCGGAATTCGCCACCGCGAGAGTCTGGCAGCGTGCGCTGGCCGAGCCAATCTTGCAGCGGTTTAATCGGAGCCACTTGGATTGGAAGATGATTCATCGCTTTGCTCATGGTCATCGCCGTGCGCCAGAAGGACGGCGATGTGGCCAAATGGGCAAATGGAGCCATCGGGATATTGGCCGGCGAGTGAACGGATTCTTGTTTGGCCTTATTGCGCAGGCGCAGCAATAAATCAGGAATCGGAATATCCACGGGGCACACCTCATTGCATGCTCCGCAGAGCGATGAGGCTTTAGGCAAATCGGCCAACTCGCTAAATTTATCTCCGAAAAGCAATGGCGAGAGCACGGCTCCGACTGGGCCGCCGTAGGTCGAGCGATACGCGTGACCTGATGCTTGGCGATAGACGGGGCAGACATTTTGGCAAGCGCCACAACGGATGCAGCGCAGGATTTCCCGGCAATTGGATGCCAACACATCGGTGCGCCCATTATCCATCAACACCACATGCATGTGCTCCGGCCCATCCGGCTGTGACGCGGCTCGTGGGCCATTGATGAACTCAGTATAAACCGTCAATTGCTGGCCGGTGGCGGAGCGCCCTAACAGATTTAGGAAAACTGCTAGATCTTTTTCCTGCGGAATGATTTTTTCGATACCCACTAAAGCGATATGCACCGGCGTAGGTGCCATACCGAAGCGCGAGTTGCCCTCGTTGGTTACCAACGTGAGTCGTCCAGTATCCGCACATATAAAATTTGCTCCAGTGATGCAGGCGCCTGCTTGCATGTATTTCTCGCGGAGATGCACGCGCGCGCGGCGGGTGATCGTTTCGGGATCATCATTGTAATCTTCAGCAATTCCTTCGCGCAGCAACGTGTTGGCGATTTCTCGGCGATTTTTATGAATGATCGGCTTCACGATATGCGACGGCTCATCTCCATCTAACTGAATAATAAATTCGCCAAGATCAGACTCCAAGCATTCGACGCCATTATCTATCAGAAATGGATTCAGATGAATCTCTTCCGCAGCCATCGATTTTGATTTGGTCAATTGCTTGACCTCATGGGAGCGTAAAATACTCAAGATCACTTGCCTCGCCTCCTCATCGGTCGCGGCAAAGTGGACATGGATGCCGCGCGCCATCATCGCTTGCTCAGCTTGCGCGAGATAGTCACCCAAGTGATGCAGTGTGTGGTCTTTAATCGCGCCTGCGAGACGGCGAATGGCATCCGGATCTGCATAATCTTCATGCAATACGTGATAGCGTTTTTCCGTGCCTTTGGATGATCCATCGATTACCGATGCTTGCTTTTCATCATCAATGAGGCGGGCGTATTGGTCGATAGGTTGGATGCCAATCATGGGATGGTTTTTCTCAAAAGTTGGATCGCATGCATGTGCGAAATCGGGCGGCCTTGCATCCGCGCAAGACCTGTTAGATGCATCAGGCAAGACATGTCTCCGCTCACGAGAACATCCGGCTGCATCTCTAACAGATGATCAAGTTTCAAACTTCCCATCCGTCCGGAAATGTGCGGGAAGGTCACCGAAAAGGTGCCGCCAAATCCACAACATTGCTCAGCTTGGCCGATCGACATGACCGACGCATTACCGATCGATTCTAACAAAGCCAACGTGGACTCTGCGCTCTGAGTGCCACGACTGTGGCACGAGCGATGAAAGACAATTTTCAATGGCTCTGGAAATGAGCCGGGCCACGTTTTCACCCCGAGGCCATGATAGATGAAATCCATCACCTCCCATGTGCGATTGGCCAGCGAAGTCACTAGCGGATCGGGCTCTTCTTCAAATTGCAAAAGATTGCCGTGGAAATTCATCGCCGCGCACGATCCTGAGGGCACGATCACCGGCAAATCTCCGGCGAACACTTTGGCACAATGCCGCGCGACTTTGCGCGATGCCTTCCAATCCCCCGAGTTGAACGCCGGCTGGCCGCAACACGTTTGATCTTCCGGAAACACGACTTTGACTCCTAAATGCTCAAGAACTTCGACGGTTGCTTTGGCCGCCTCATCGTAAAAGGCGTCACATAAACAAGTGCCCATGAGCAGCACTTTTTTTCCAGTTGGGCGTGAATGAGAAGTAACCATGAGTTAAGGTCTATAAGGAGCGATTCTTGTTAGGCGGTATTCTTTGCGTGAGGCAACATAACTCAGGCCAAATCGCAAGCAAGCATTAGCATCGCGTGAGGCTTGGCAAGTGGCGGAGAATTTGATGCAAAGCATCTTGTGGGGTGAGGCGATGAATTTTACGGAGCACGTCAGGTTTGCCATGGTCGATAAAAGCATCTGGCCAGCCAATGCGCTCTACGGGCATCAAGATGCCGTGCGTATGGAGCAACTCGATGATTGAGCTACCAAATCCGTTGGCCAGCACATGGTCTTCAAAGGTGCAGACGACTTTGCATTTTTTGGCCATGTCTGTGATCAAGCGAGCATCGAGAGGTTTGATAAAACGAGGATTGATCAAAGCCACCGATAGGCCCTGTTCTTCGAGCAGGATTTTGGTTTGCTCAGCCATTTCAAAAAACGTGCCGAGGCCGATCAAGAGCACATCGGATCCATCGGCGCAGAGTTCCGCCTTGCCAATTTCTAACAGCTCTGGAGTCTTTTTCACCGGCGTGCCACGGATCGTGCCGCGTGGGTAGCGAATTGCCGTTGGCCCCTGATCATAGCGGGACATGGTGTAGAGCATATCGACAAATTCATCCTCATCCTTCGGCTGCATGTGAATGATGTTAGGAATGTGGCGCAGGTAGCCAATATCGAATAAGCCGTGGTGCGTCGGGCCATCATCGCCAGAAAGGCCGCCGCGGTCCATGCACAGGCGCACCGGCAGACATTGCAGTGCGATATCGTGGATGATCATGTCGTAGGCGCGCTGCATGAACGTCGAGTAAATCGCCAAAAATGGACGGTGGCCGGCAGTGCTTAGGCCGCAGGCAAAGAGCGCGGCATGTTCCTCTGCGATGCCGACATCGAAGTAGCGATCTGGCAGTTCCTGCTTAAAAATATCCAACTTGGTGCCACCGGGCATCGCCGCAGTGATGGCGACGATTTTAGGGTCTTTTTTCGCAAAATTTGTGACGGCTCGGCCAAAAATTTCCGAGCACGTTGGGGTGGCAGTGGCATCGGTTGAGCCATCTTCAATTTTGTAAGTCCCGAGGCCGTGAAATTTCCCTGGGTTATCGAGTGCCGGCTGATAGCCGCGGCCTTTTTCAGTGATGATGTGGAGCACGACTGGCTCGTGCAGCGTCTTGAGATGCTCGAACGTGCGAATCAGCAACGGCAAATCATGGCCATCGATCGGGCCGTAATAGCGCATGCCAAATTTCTCAAATAAGACGTTTTGAAAGAGCAGATTTTTCGCACCTTCTTCCACCCGATGAGCGAGGGTGCGCGCTGCTTTTCCCGCAACTTTCTCGACAAATTCTGCCGCTTTGCTGCGCACGGCCGCATACATCGAGTGGGTTTGCAGAGCAGTGAAGTAACGCGCAATCGCACCCACATTTTTATCGATGGACCACTCGTTATCATTGAGCACCACGATGAATTTTTGAGTTGTTTCGGCGATGTTGTTGAGTGCTTCAAGCGTGGGCCCACAAGTAAATGCCGCATCGCCGGCCACCGCCACGACGTGGAAATCATCGCCAGACAAGTCGCGCGCGGCAGCCATGCCCAAGGCCGCAGAAAGTGCAGTGCCAGCGTGGCCCGCACCGTAACAATCATGCGGCGATTCCGTGCGGAGTAAAAATCCATTCAATCCGCCCATCGTGCGGATCGTATCGATCTGCTTGGCGCGACCGGTGAGCATTTTATGCACGTATCCTTGGTGGGAAACATCAAACAGCATGCGGTCTTCTGGACTCGAAAACACACGATGCATCGCCACGCAAAGCTCAACCACGCCGAGATTCGGCCCGAGGTGCCCGCCGGTTTTGGAAAGTGCTACGATGAGCGCCCGGCGGATTTCGTCACACAGAGCGAGCAATTGATCATCATGGAGTTTTTTGACATCACATGGCGATTCAATCGTTGAAAGGATAGGCCCCAAGGCCAATGGTTTAGAACAGTCGGATGTCATCGGAATCTTCATCAGAATCACCACTTAGCATGAGCTCATTATCTGCCGAAAGCTCAGCAGACGCAACCCCCGCTTTCGCGGGACGCAAGGTGATCAATTCAATTCGCTCGCGGGCACCTTGCAGCATTGCTTCACACTGGACTACCAATTTTGAGCCTTTTTCATACTGGCTAACCAACTCGGTAAGTGGCAGTGATTCATTTTCCATCGCCTCGACGATTGCTTCAAGATCGGCAAGCGCGGACTCAAAAGTCGGGATAGGATCAGATGGCTGAGTGGCAGTAGGACGTTTGGGCATGATCCGGTGAGTCGTCGTTATTCGGATGCATTTTCGGCACGATCGCTATAATACATCATTTGCATCCCAACGAGAGGTTTCGGGTATGGGTAGCGCTTGGCGATGTCGGTCATTTGAGTCGCCTTGTCATAGATGGACACTCCCGGTGGGTAAGTTGCCATGAAGACGCTCCCGTTAAGAACGAAAGAAGCAAAATCGCCATAACGTTGAGTCACATTCGTAATATTATCAGAGCCGTGGGATGATGGAGAAATCAAAATGCCTGTAAATGGAGTTTGTAAATCAGCTGCGGCATTTTCCATGTTATTAAATTCATCACGAGTTATTGGTAACCAGAGGCTTTTGCGATCTGCATACCAGGCCACTGCCCATGGTTGATCGGCAACGACGATGTCCGTTTCAGCCACCATGCTCTTAAGTCCCGAATCATTGCTATTCAGTGCAGAGGCAAAATAAGGTGGCCATTGCGGAATGCCACCGCGGTTACTGAGTCTAAATCCTGCACGAATCTCGGATGGCAAGGCCAATAGCAGTGGCAAGGCACAAATCATCACAATCACAATCAAGTGCAAATTTCGCAGGCCTGTATTGGTGGCAACGAAATCCAAACGCGCCCACAAAATAGAAATCAAAGCCAAGCCATATGCCGTCATGATCGGAGCAAACATCAAATGCATTTGATTCGGATCCAGCGGCTCGCGAGAGATCCCGAAAATTGCCATTCCGAATGCAGCCGCCAGCCACATCCCCAGAATTGCCCAGCGAAATAGTGCGATCGATTGTCGTTTGAACGGATGTAACAATGCCAAGAAAAACAAAGGAGCCACGATGATTCCCGCGAGGAACGGAATAATATCCGTCGTTTGCAAAAGCGTCGTTCGCACGACATTCGATATGATGCCACGTAGATCTAGCGAACGTTCACCCAGATCTGCCGTTCTCATCGCAAGATCTTCCGAGCGATCTCCAAGGCCGTTGTAAATCGTCAAATAGGCTGCTCCAAAGGGGGTGCCTGTGTTGGTGATATTTCGTGAAATCGGGATTACCACCGCGAGCAACAAAACTCCAAATAGAATCACACCCACCAAACCACGCGGGCGGAAGGCTATCGTTGCAAAAATAATGTAACCGAAGGCAACCCAGACCGCCATCCAATGCGTCAATGACAACAAAGTGAAAAAAACTCCAGCTATAATCGCAGGAGTCATGGCTGGGCGGCCCTCCACCGCAGTTTCCACCGCGCGGTAAACAAAATAAATCCCGCACGTGAACAACAGCATCATTAACATCTGTGGTAACCCGCTCAGCGAGTAATTCCAAAACGTATCGCTAAAGAGCATCAAAATTGCGACGACTCCGGCAATCTTCGCATCAAAAATACGCACCACTAACAGATAGGTCACCCCGATCGACAGCAGAAAAAATAAGGTGCAGACAGTCGCAATCACCCGATCTAACGGATAGACCAATTCGTCTTTAGTCATTTGCCAAGTATCGGCCTTATCAGCTCCGAGCAGCTTGAGCACGGCTGCATTGATCAAAGGGTTGAGCGGCGCATGGTATGTATCTTGGAACATGTTAAAGCCCGCGGTGCCGCCTTGAGTTTTTACCGCCATTTCATACGCCGCAGGCCGAATAAATTTTGTGCTAAATCCATTTCCACGGGAAATCTCACGAGCGATCTGCGCTTGGTCCATCGCTTGGGGCGAATTGAGCCCCCGAAAAAGAGTGAACAAATTTCCTAACGTGAGTGCCACAAGAACGATGAAAAACAAACTCCGGCGAATGATGATACCGGTATCGAAAGTGCTGACATTAAAACTCATATGGATTTGGATAAACGAATGGAAAAATAGGTGCTAAATTCAAAACCCGAGCTCTTTGAGCTTGCGTTGAAGAGTCCGCCGGCTCACGCCAAGCAATTCTGCTGCGGCCGTGCGGTTTTGCTTAGCCTTTGCCAATGCTGCTTGGATGATCTTGGTCTCATGCGCATGCAAGTTGAATTCGGCACCCGTATCAAGGGTGATTTTCGGAATCGTCACTGATTCCTTGATCATGCCTCTTTGATTTTTAAGAAATTCTGGCAAATGCCGCGGATCGATGGTTTTTTCATTACTCATCACCACGCCGTGCTCGATGGCCGTGCGCAACTCACGCACATTGCCCGGCCAATCGTAGGCGAGCAGCATCGCCATCGCCTGATCACTCAGTGGCTTGAACGGCCGCTCATTTTCTTTCGCGAATTCTTGCAAAAAAACCTGTGCGAGCAACACCACATCCTCGCGCCTAGCACGCAGCGGCGGCATTTTCAAATTCACCACATTAAGCCGGAAAAATAAATCTTCGCGAAATGTCCCCGCAGCCACCATTTCGCGAAGGTTGCGATTGGTCGCCGCCACCACCCGCACATCCACTGCGTGTGGCTGGCTGGAGCCGACGCGCTCAATCGTGCGCTCCGAAAGCACGCGCAGCAGCTTGACTTGTGTGCTGGCATCAATTTCGCCAATTTCATCGAGAAAAAGCGTGCCGCCATCCGCTTGCTCAAAGCGCCCAATGCGGCGTTGATTCGCACCAGTGAAGGCACCTTTTTCATGGCCGAATAATTCACTTTCTAACAACTGCGGAGAAAGTGCCGCGCAGTGCGCCGTCACCCACTTGCCCGGCGGCCTACCTGATAGATGATGCAAAAGTGTGGCGACGACTTCTTTGCCCGTGCCAGACTCGCCTTCGATGAGCACTGTCGCCCGAGTCGGCGCCACCTGCTCGATCAACTCGATAAGTCTTGAAATTTCCGGAGACTTCCCAATCAACCTGCCAGAAGAATCCTGAGCTTTGCGAACTTGCTGGGTTAAATTTTTATTTTCCGCCTCGAGTTGATTCTGGCGCAGGGCACGCTTCAAAAGAATTTCCACCTCGTCCAAATTGAGCGGCTTGGTGACAAAGTGCCATGCCCCGCGGCGCATCGCTTCCACTGCTGTATCGACCGAGCCGTATGCCGTCATCATCACCGCGATCGGTGGCTGAGCCAGTGCCATGGCCTGATCTAACAAATCCATTCCAGAGTCTCCTCCCAAACGCAAATCCGTAAGCATCAACTGGATTGTCTCCGATTTCAAAATTGCGATCGCCTCAGCTTGGTTGGTGGCCGTGTAAACTTCAAAGTCATCTTCCAAAGCACTGCGCAGGCCATCGCGGGTGGCGCGCTCATCTTCGACGATCAATAAAGTTGGCAGCATTACTTTTGCAAAAATCTAACTGTTATATTAAATCAATCACCGTCTCATGACTTACCGGAGCGGCAAGCATGCGCACCGAGCGCTCCGCATAAGGCAGATGGATGCATACGCGGGTGCCTTGGTTTTCTTGGCTTTCGATCGCGATTTCTCCGCCGTGCTCACGCACGATGCGCCGCACAATCAACAATCCGAGGCCCGAGCCTTTCGCCTTAGTCGTGCGATACGGCTCGAACATC
>RDZR01000033.1 GCA_004294095.1 Verrucomicrobiota bacterium | reverse complement strand
CAGCAGTTACGCCTTCAAATACCGCAACTACAACCCCGAGATCGCAAGATGGACCTCGGAAGATCCCAGCGGCTTCCCCGATGGGGCGAATGGAAGTGCTTATGCGCCAAATCCTAACAGTGAATTAGATTATCAAGGACTAATTGTAACTACCATAACTGATGGATCTTGGGTGTTTTCTGAAAATTACAAGTTAAGTTACGATAGAGATACTGCACCAAGCTTAGTTGGCAGCCCTTGGTTGACTGGTATTACTAATCTAAGTGGATTTCCAGCAGGCTATTCATTATCAATAAGCGGTGGGGTATTGACTGGTATCTCTCGCTCAGTCGCAAATGGCATCACGACTTGGACTGGAAATATGGAAGCTACTGTGACTTTAAACGCAGTAATTGGCGGGAAATTTGGTCCGTTTACGGTAGGACCTACATTCACGGATTCAATTAGCACCATCTCGCACTGGAGCGTATCTATCGAATAGCCTAGTAACGTAGAATGAGTAGAATGAAAAATAAATTTCAAAATATACCCCAGCAATGATTCAATCATCTAAAATAATTTTGGGGCTACTTGTTATTTCGATAACAACCACATTTGTGTCAGTTATGATTATTTTATTAAATTTTATTAATATTGAAGGGAAAATAACTAGCGCGTATCTGGGAGGGTTGTTTTTCATGCCGATGGTTTTGTATTTTTTATCTGTCTTGATTAATATTACGTTAATAATTTATGCAGTTAATTTAAAGAAAGACAAAAATTTTAGTATAGAAAATTTTAGATATTATGTAACCACAAGCACAAGAATTTTATCTTATCTAAATACCTTAAACGCTTTTCCTTTTGGTCTAATATTCGCATTCTATTACAATTTTATATTGCAATACAAAGGCACTTATTTCTCGAAGGTTAGTCCCACTAAGTCTAACATCTAATTCAGACTTTTAGCGCATAAATCTAATATACAACATGACTGCTCGATGATTGCAATGATCTACTACTTCCTCACCCTTTTCTGCTGCGTCCTATCCGCAGCGGAAGAGCGGTGGGTGGTTGCGGGCCAGGGTATGAATGTTGCCTTTGACTCATGGCAATCTGATGATGCCAAGGCGGCGGCCATTTTGGTCTTGATTTCTGGCTACAATGGAAGTGGTAAGGAGATGCTCGATCTGCGTTGGAAAGAATTTGCAGAGAAAAACGCATTGATTTTACTCGCGCCTAGCTTCCAGGCTGAGGGCTTTGAGAACACGTGGGGCGAGGGCTACTATTACCCAGAACAAGGCAGCGGGGGAGTTCTTGAAATGGCATTGAACGAGCTTACGCGGCGGACGGGAGTCAATTCAGATGCGGTTTTGCTATTTGGATTTTCCGCTGGGGCTCATTTTGCCCATCGTTTTGCATTGTGGAAGCCACAAAGAGTGAAAGCATTTGCGGCTTATTCTGCTGGGTGGTGGAGCGAGCCAACCGAAGCGGTAAGGCGAGTCCCTGCCTTGATCATGTGTGGCGAGGCGGACCCGCGCTACGCGGCGACGTTTGAGTTCTTCAAGATGGGCCAGCATTTGGGCTGCCCTTGGGTGTGGCGCTCTTACACCCACACTGGGCACGAACTCACTTCATCGGTGAGAAACATGGCCGAAGCCTTTCTCGGTCACTTTGCATTTAGGAAGGAACCATCGGAAATGCCTGCCTTATGCTATGGAGACATCCAGACCTTCAAGAGCGTGCCTTTGGCTGAAAAGGAAGTCATCCCCGAGGAATTTCGGATCGAATTGCCCTCACAAGCGGTAGCAGATGTATGGGAAAAAGAAACTGAATGAATCGCCAACTCTATGAATATTGAAACTTCTAGCATTTACGTAAAAGTATATGATCTACCACACGTTTATCATAAGGTAGCTCGCTGTCTGAGTTCTGGTTATGCTTTATACTTGGGGCTTTTGTTTGCAACGGCCACGGTCCTGCATGCAGAAAAGCCGGTGGTGGTGCCAGAAGTCGTTCCTGAAGGGATCCAAACCTTCACGATTAAGACGCGCATGGAGGCTAACAAGGAAGTGCCATTTTATTTACGAGTGCCGCAGAACTATCGTCCCGGGAAGGCACACCGGTTGTTGTTTCTTTGTCCGGGCCTCAATCTGGGTGGCATCAAGAAGATTGGGATGTATCCAGAGTGGATGAAAGTGGCTGATGACAGGGGTTGGTTCGTGCTTTCTTGCACGTTTCATATGCCGGCTGAGGGCAATAAAGACCGTAAGTTTTCCTTTTACTATCCAGAAGAATTCTCAGGAAAGGTCGTGCTCGAGGCCTTGAAGCGGGTGAGCGAAAAATACAGCGTGGATGTTGACCGCATTTTGATGGAGGGGCAGTCTGGGGGGGCGCAGTTTGTGCATCGCTTTGCCGTGTGGGCACCAGATCGTGTCATAGCGGTGGCGGTGAATTCTTCGAGTTGGTTTGATCCACCCAACGCCCAGAGCAACCGTGTGGCATGGCTCATGACGATTGGAGAGTCCGACAACAGCTTCAGCAATTCCTTGGAAATGGTGGATCGACTGCGGCAGGTAGGTGCAGCACCTCTCTTTCGTTCCTATATTGGGATGCTTCATGAAGGTTGCTGGGAAGCCAATGAGCTGACGATCGAGTTTTTTAAATTTCATGATAGCCGCACACAGCATGAGTTAGGCAAACCACGCGATGGTTTTACCATAGCCAATCAACCCCTTGCCTTGCAGGGAGAAAAAATGCCTTACGTCGGAGACAGCCAGGACTGGGAATATGTCCCCAATACACCTGAAGAGCGTGAGAACATTGCTGAGGATTATAGGGTTTATATCCCATCAGAAGAGGTTGCGAAGCTGTGGGGGAAGCCGAAGAGCGACGAAGAATGATGGAAACACCCATCGAATACTTCTTTGGCGAGACGATGCGCTGGAGTTTTGGATTTGAAAATCCAAACAAGGCGGCCGTCATATTCGCAGGGGCACTGCCGCTGCTGTGGTGGTGCTGGATCGTAGGTTGGAAAACACCTAACAAAGTTTGGCGCAGCGTGGCGGTGACCATGGCTGGCATTGCCATTCTAGTGGTGCACTATGGTCTATGCATGACATTTTCTCGAGGTGGCCTAGTGGCAGCCGCTTGTGCACTTGCCTATCTGCTAGGGTATGAATGGTCGAAAGAAAGGCCCCGCCTTTTCCTCAAATGGTCTCTTAGCGGCGCACTATTGGCCGTGATGCTTGGCATCGTGATTTGGACGGGGCTGGGCGCACGCTCTGCGGCGGCTGCTAGTGGAGATGCCTCGATAGGAAATAGAATCGAACTATGGACAGGTGCGTTGCAAATGTTTTTTGAGAATCCTCAAGGATTTGGTGCTGGAAATTCTGGAGATCAATACATGCAGTGGTATCAACCTACGGAGCGAAAGCAAGGTTACCGCACCATGGTCAACAGCTACCTGACTCTATTGGTAGAGCGGGGCTGGATCGTGGCTGTGGGGATAGGTTCAGGCTTTATCGTATTCTGGGTATGGACACGGCCATGTGGGGAGTGCCTACTTGCTTCTTCACTGAGAGCCTCGGTGCTTGGCTTTATGGTAGCGGGGATTTTCAGCACAACGATGGAGGATTGGAGACTGTGGATTATCCCACTAAGCTGCGGCTTTGCCCTGATGGCACTAGCTATTTCTCGGCGAAATCATTTGGACCTGAAGCGGCTCGGCATCATATCGCTTTGTCTGATGCTCGTTTGTCTCTCTCTGACGTTTTTAGGGTTCAGAACAAGCAGCATGGATCCCATCGAAAGAGATTTCGGCATGATCAATGGAGCCAGAACTGTCATCGGGCTAAAGCCCAAAACTCAAACGATTGGCAGCATAGGCTGTGTAGTGGACCGCATGGTATTGGGCGATCATTCCCCCAAACTTCTGAGAGAACTCGCGCTCAAAGCGAATATCGAAATTTTGCTTGGTGAACGAGCAAAATTCGCCGACTGGGCACTGTGGATGGGCCATGGAGTGAATCTCATTTCCGAGCAGCAGCCCAAAAGATTGATCCTGCTCGCACCAGCAAAGATTGAGCAAAAGGCAATCGCAAAACTCTTAAAAACAAACAGCCAGGTGCAACTATTTTTACCTGAAATCGATGAAGACGGGCGAGTGAGTTTCTGGCAGGATGTCTGCGATGATAATCCAGCCAGCCAGATTTTTTTCACCACCCTCAGTGGCGTGGGCAACCGCGTGGATTGGGCATGGGATTTAGTGATAAAATCTGTGTCAAATACATTGATCACGAGTGAGCATCGGCTACGATGAGGATACACAATTACTTAAATGGTGAGCGAGCACGATGGAAAATAATGCGAGCATGGGAAAAAATGTGAGCTAAAGAATGGCAGGTTAAGATTGATACGAATTCCGCATGCTTTTTTTCCAACAACTCCATGGCGAACTCCGAAAATTGTTTGCTCGCCCTCGCACTTACATGGGCTACGCCGCTTTCATCGCGATGGAGGCGATCATTCTTGGCGTTTATAAGTTAGAGCGCAGCCAGCAATACATGCGCGGTATGTTAGAGCGCAATGGCTTGGAATTCGGCACTTATTACAGCTCTCTGACCATTACGTTCACGATCATGCTACTGAGCATGTTTCTGTTAGGATCGATTTATTTTGCTCTCGTCGCGGGGGACATCGTGGCCAAAGAAAATGAGGATGGTAATTTGCGTTTGGTTTTCGCGCGCCCGATCAGCCGCTTGAGATTGCTGTTAGTCAAATACGCGGCAGTCGTTATTTTCACGCTCACGTTTGTATTTTTCGTTGGCATCACTGGTTATTTAATGGCGGTGGCGGCGGTGGGATGGGAAGGTGGGCTTTTTGTGATGGAGCCAAAAATGAAGGTTTTCGCAGCGTATCCCGAGTGGCTTGAGGGTGCGGGCCGCATGCTACTATCCGCCGCAGGAATTAGCGTGAGCATGGTGACGTTATCATCGATCGCCTTCATGTTTTCTTGTTTTAAAATCAAGCCCGCAGCGGCAACCATCTTGACGTTGACGGTGCTTTTTGTGGACATGATTTTGCAAGGATTTCCCTTTTTCAAACCCTATGAGAGTTACTTTGTCACCTGGCGCATGAGTGCGTGGGTTTTTCTAATGGAGCACCACATTTCGTGGCCAAAGATCACGGAGGCATACGCATTTTTGATGGGCTTGAATATCACGCTCTTTGTGATCGGCTGGCTGTCATTCCAATCGCGCGATTTCAAGACCTAACAGAATTATTCAGTTAGCCTTTGATGAATTTAAGAAACGCCTGACGCTCAAAATAAAGCAAAGCTGCGGAAAGAATAATAACCGCCAAAGTAGGTGGCGAAAAAAGGCCTCCGAATCCTTTGAATAATAAGGAATAGGCCGCGATGCAGACGACGATGGGCCCTAAAGTCAAAAGCCCTAACCGGCGAGTTGCTGGGATTGCCACTAGAACTCCACCCGCAATTTCTAACAATTTTACGAATGCTAAAAATCCTGATAGAAACATGCCAGCAAAGAACATCGCACTTGGCGATTCTTCGGGGGATTGCGGAATGGGAATGAATTTCAGCCAGAAATTGAGGCCAAAGGTGATAAAGATAAATCCGAGTAGGCCGCCGGTAAGGCTGGGTAAGTATTTCATCAGTTGATTATTTTTGTTAGAGTCCAAAGTATGATTTCCATGTTAGTGCCGAAGCCAGTTCAGATCATTGGATCCATCTGACTACTTTTCATACTCGATGAGAAATCTCATGGCGCTCAGACTTTTTGTGGATGATGGTGATGTTTTTTTGTTATAATGTTGCTTGAGCATTTTACGGAGATAAGCGATGCTCCGCCATGGAGTTTCATCAGTTGCGATATTTCGTTGCGGCAGCGGAAGAAGGGAGCATTTCGCGAGCGGCGAGTAAGTTGCATCTCTCGCAGCCAGCACTGAGCCGACAAATTTTTTTGTTAGAAGAAGAACTTCGAGTGAAATTGTTTGAGCGCGTGAAGCAACGCATTGTGCTCAATGATGCGGGTCGCTTTTTTCTGAACAAGGCGAAGCACATTTTACGCACAGCGGAGCTAAGCCGCCGACAAGTGGCGGAACATTTTGGCGTTCAATCAAAGCAGTGGCGTCTTGGTTGCATCAGTCCATTGATCGATGATTTGGTCATTCCGGTGGTGAAGGAATTGAAGCATCGCCAGCCGCAGGCATCGGTCACTATTTTCGATTTAACTCCGCGCGAGCAGATTGAGCGTTTGAAAAGTGGGGAGCTTGATTTGGCGATTTTAGGCAACATGGCAGCGGAGGATCGTCTTGATGTGTCAGTGAAAAAATTATGTCGGCAGCCGATGAATGCGGTGCTGCCTGATGAGCATCGTTTGTCAAAGCGCAAGTCGATCAAGCTGGTTGAACTTCGTGACGAAGCATGGATCTCGCTTGCAGAAACATTTTTTCCAAATCGCCGCACATTTTTCATCAACGGCTGCGATGCGGCTGGGTTCACGCCGACGATGGTGAGCGAGGAAGATTCGATCCCAGCGATGTTCGTTGCGATCGCGATGGGCCACGGCGTGGGATTGTTGCCGGCGCATGCGAAAAAAATTTCCCATCATGGCTGCCGCTTCATCCCGATTTCTACGCCGGTGATTCATACTGAGCTATTGCTGCTAACGCAAAAATCTCCTCAACCAGTGGCACTCAGTCAGTTGGTGGAATTGATCGAGCAGCGAGCTAAAATTTTGTTAGAAAATGGATAGAAAACGAGTTTATCTTTACCCATGATTTAGCACCGCGCTGATGCGTTTTTTTCTATCTGTTATTTTATGAGATCACTCCCTCACCCAGTTCAGGCCAAGTTTCTTTTATCCTTTGATTTTGATGGCACGTTGCATGACCCAAGCCAATCGCCGCCGGTGCCTGCGGCGTTTTTTGAGGTGATTCGCCAATTGCGCGAGACGCACGGTGCCGTTTGGGGAATCAATACCGGACGTTCGATGCCGCAGATGTTAGAAGGATTTATCGAAAGCGCTTTTCCTTTTTTACCGGATTGGGTGATTGCGCGGGAACGGGAAATTTATACGCCTAACAACTTTGGACGTTGGTTGCCAGATTCAAAATGGAACGCGCGTTGTGAAAAGGAGATTCATCGGCTTTTCAAAAAGTCGCGAAAATTGTTAGAGCGCGTCAGGCATGAAGTGGAGTTGCATACGGGTGCTCAGTGGATTGAAATGGCGGGCGAGCCTGCCGGGATTATTTCGCGCACGGAAGAAGAGATGGAGTGGATCGTGGCGCACATGCAGTCATTGATTGGCGAGCAACCGGCTTTTTCGTGGCAGCGGAACTCGATTTACCTGCGCTTTGGGCATCGTGATTTTCAAAAAGGCAGCACGCTGGCTCATGTTGCTGCGCTCTATCAGATTCCTAACGCGGGCTGTTTTGCGATTGGGGATAGTCACAATGATCTTGAAATGCTCTCACCTGCCTACAGTGGCATGGCGGCTTGCCCGGCCAACGCGGTGTCTGCCATTCGAGAGCTCATTTCCCAGCGAGATGGATTTGTCGCGCGCCAGTGCGCTGGATTTGGGGCGATTGAAGCGCTGGAGCACTTTTTTCGTAGTTAGTTCGCGGGGAAATTGGCTGGTGGGCTCATATTTGTGGACGTGCGTGGAAAATGAGGGTGATGGCATATTGCGGGGATAGTAGCCTCGATGTCTAGCGCACCGCAGTCGGCTGTCCAGCAGTCGTGCCGAAAAAACCCCGCTGGCGATAGAAGGCGCTGGATTTCCGCAGTCCGCGAACGAGCAGCGCGAAACCGCCAAGACCCGCCAGAAATCCAACCGCGGCAATCGGCATCGGATATTTTACGACAAAATGAAACATGCTATAAGGAATCGTTGAAATCATTGGCAAAACGAACAACCGCGCGAGCTTAGACATGTGCATGGTAATGGCATAGGCGAGAGTCACCCAACCGCAGAGCACGAGAGAGTGTGCGGTTAGGTTCCACCAAACGGAAAGCGCCGGATCACCCGCACGGAGGATCACCGCGGAAAAGATCGCACCGGAAAAGGCCACGGTCCAAGGGATGAGTAAAAGCAGCAGGGCAAACTTCGGGGTGGAAAGCGGCAGGATGCGGAGGGCTCGCATGCCGATGGATTCTACCATAAACACGCCTAAGATAGTGCACAACATCCAGACTCGCATTTCCCCTCCCAAGTCAGGTTTGGTTCCAGGTGCGTCGCCCTTGGAGATCCATTGCGAAGTCACAATCCACACACAGATCGTGACTGACACTACCATCGCGATCCGCCCGATAAAAGTGACGACAAACAGCGGAATGCCCGTCAGCCCACGGGAATGGACACCCGGCTTTGCCGCGGCTTGCGGCCTTGTTTTCACCGCTGTCATTAACATCCGCCGCCGCAGCAACTCCGCCGCACTGAAATACGATAGCGCGACAAATACCGGTGCCGCCACCAAGATCGCCCAGTGCCAGGTCACCATGGCGTCGGGACTGCGCGGAAAGTATATAAATAGAAACACCACGCCCAGCATCGATATACTCGAAAGCGAGGTGGCGATAACATGCTGAACTATTTCGGCGAGATTTTCCGCCGGGCGCGTCCGTTCCCATTGCATTAGGAAAAAGCAGAACCCGGCGTAACCCAGCGCCACCCATGCCTGCACCCCGGCGGCGAACCAAAGCACAGGCGGTTTTTTTCCCGCAGCTTTGGGCGGCGGGATGATGCTGCCCTCTGGCACCGAAGCGGAAGTCCCAGACATTGCCTCCGCGCTCTTTTCCATCGGCGGCGTGGCCTCGACTACGCGCTTGGCGGCGGGGCCATAACCCGCAGGACCGGCGTTCGGATGGATCTGCTGAAAAAGAAACACCCCGAGCACGAGCGCCGGCACGGAAAGCAGCGTCTGTAAAGGAACCCCGACGACCCACCACGCCTTCGCCTGATCGAGTTGGCTGATGGGCAGCGGACGAACTGCACGGAAAACGCCACGCTGCGCATCGATAGCGAGCGCGAAGATGGCGGCAGGCGCAAAGATCAAGGGCTTGCCACCGATACTGCTGACGAGGGAAATCAGCACTGAGATCACAAAGAGCCAGCGCCAGCGATGGAGAAAATCGTAAATGAGGGATTTCATGACAGTGGGAGTTCTGGAAATGGGGTTCTTCTTGTTGACAAGGAAGCGGCGTTCATTGGGTCAGTGCGAGGAAGAGATCTTCGAGAGTGAGTGGCTGCGTGCGAACATCGCGGGCACCGCGTTGGACAAGGGAATTGAGCGGGCAAGTCAGGGTATCGATCACGCCACGACATAGCGGCCCGTCGCGCTCCTGCAAAGTGAGACCGGGGACATGCGCGAATGCTTCTATATTTTCCGCCACCCATTCCGCCTGCAAATGCCGCTCGACCAACTCGCCCGTCAAGCCTTCAACCACGAGCCGTCCCTTGTGCAGCACTGCCACGCGATCGGCGAACCTTTCGAGGTCATAAATCTGGTGGGATGAGATAAAAACCGTGCGCGATTCGTCGTGGACGATGTTGAGCATTTCCGCAAAGAAAGCCTTTTTGGAATGCGCGTCAATGCCGGTCGTCGGCTCGTCGAGCACGAGCAGTTGTGGCCGCCAGGCGAGTGCGAGCAACAGCGAGAGTTTCGTCCGCTCGCCAAACGAGAGTGTCCCGATCCGCTCATCCACCGAGATCCCGAAATCTTGCATCAGTCGGGCGCAGTAGGCATCGTCCCAAGTCGGCCGAAAGCCGCGGTTGAACCGGATCGCACGCCCGATTTTCCCCCACGCGTCAAAATTTAAGCCCGGTCCGACGTAGGCCGCGCATTGTTTCGCCTCAACTTCATCCCGCGCGTGATCGAACCCGCAGACCTTGATCGTTCCGGCATCGGGAGAACCCATGCCGAAAATCTGGTCGATGAGTGTGGTTTTGCCCGCACCGTTTGGACCGATCAATCCGTAGATCGAACCGGCCTGCACCGTGAGGTCCAGTGGACCCAGGCCGAAGCTTGGGTAGTGTTTTTCCAACGCGGAAACTTCAAGGGCGGGAATGGTATTCATGGTGATTCGCTTAAGGATTCGCTTAGAGATTCGAGAAAAAGGCGGCGTATATCGGCTGGCTTAAGACCAGCTTCAGTGGCCTCGCGGGCGGCATCTTTAAGAAGCGTGCGAGCGAATTGGATCTTTACCTCGCAGCTGCGTTCTCCACCGCCCTCCGTCACAAATGTGCCGAGCCCCTGCCGCCGAAATATGATACCCTCTCGCTCCAACTCCTCGTATGCGCGCTTCACTGTGATGACGCTCACGAGCAATTCCTCCGCAAGCTGGCGAAATGACGGGAGCGCATCTCCCGCGTTGATCTTGCGCTCACCGATGGCGCGCTTTAGCCCGGCGACGATTTGCTCGTAAAGCGTGCCTGGCGCGGCAGGCGAAATCGTCGGAAGCAAAAGTTTGATGGATTTCGGTGGCACAGTTTAGATTGGCTTACTGTGCATATTAAATATAAACAGTAGTCCGTCAAAGAGAAAGTTTGGGAAAGTGCGAGGGCGGAGATTTGCCTCACTTGAATACCGATGCGCGATGTTCGCCACCTGAGAATGACGTTGAATCTCGAGGAAGATCTGTTGGAGACGGCAAAACGCTTGGCTGCGAGCAAAAATCCATGCGCCGGGCTGCCGCTGCGCGTGTGGTTATTTGCCATCGGCTAACAGTTTTCGGAAATAATCGATGGTGCCATCGAGTCCTTGATCGAGGGCGATTTTGAGACTCCAGAGTTTCCGAGCTCCAGGCCGAACTGGAAGCCGTCAAAGAAAACCAATATACGCCCGGCTTTGTAGAAATCATGGGCAAAATCCAAGTCCGACATGCCAAGCACTGGTTTGCTGGCGCGGCCCAGAATTGGGAATTGGCACAATCCGAGCTCGGAGAGCTTGAAGAAGGACTTGAAGATGTAAAAATACCTACGTCTTGCGAATTTCAAAATCAGAGATGCACTCGTAAATTTTTACTTCGTGCTTTTTCTAAAATTGCTTACTCTATCACTGCAACACAACTCCAAAAACGCATATGGACATTCTCGGATTCATCAAAGGACAACTGTTAGAAATTATTGAGTTTAACGACGACTCACGCGATACCTTGGTGTGGCGTTTCCCCGATGAGGACAAGGAAATCAAAAAAGGCGCGCAATTGATCGTGCGGGAAAGCCAGATGGCGCAGTTCGTCTATCTTGGGCAATTTGGCGATTGTTTCGGCCCGGGCAAGCACACGCTGGTGACGGATAATATTCCCGTTTTGAGCCGCCTTAAAGGTTGGAAATACGGCTTTGAATCGCCCTTCAAAGCGGATCTCTACTACGTCAATACTCGTTTGTTTACGGGAAATAAGTGGGGCACCTCCAATCCCATCATGATGCGCGATGCGGATTTTGGCGTGATCCGTCTGCGGTCGTTTGGCACGTTTGATTTCCGCGTGATGGATCCCGCGATTTTCTTAAAAGAAGTTTCCGGCACGGACCAGCACTTCAGGCTCGATGAATTTGCCGATACGATGCGCTCGCGCATTGTCAGCACTTTTAGCGATGCGCTGGCGACGAGCAAAGTGCCCGCTCTGGAAGTGGCGAGCCGCTACAGCGAGTTGGGCGATGCGTTATTGCCGCTGATCAATCCTGCCCTAACTGAAAAATATGGCATCGAAATTACGAGCTTCATCGTAGAAAATGTTTCCGTCCCGCCTGAAGTCGAAGCCGCGATCGATAAACGCTCGAGCATGGGCGTGATCGGCAATCTTAACGATTACGTGAAATTCCAAATGGCCGAATCCTTCGGCAAAGGCGGCGGCAGCGGCACGGGTGGAAGCGCGGCGGAAATGGCCATCGGCTTCGGCATGGCTCAGGAGATGATGAAGTCGATGAATGAACATAAATCCTCGCCACCGCCACTACCCCAAGCAGCCAGCACGGCAGAATTTTTATCTCCAGCGCAAGTCGCAGAAATCCTTGGAGTGAGCGAGACTGACGTCATGGCATCGATCGATGCCGGTGATCTCAAGGGCAAAAAAATCGGCGCTTCCATGCGCATCAGTCGCGCCGCGCTCGATGCTTTTCTAGCAGATTAATTTGTCACGCCCGCTCATGGCCGAAGTCATCGCCCTGCGCAAGCATCCATGCCCAGATTGCGGTGGGGATGCAGAGTGGAATGCTGCCAAGCAAGCGCTGGCATGCCCCTACTGCGGGCTGATTTTGCCTTGGACTCCGGCACAAAATGCCCTCGGCGCATCAATCCTCGAGCACCCGCTTGATGCGGCACTTGCGAAGATGCCGAATCAGGCTCGCGGGCTTTTGTTAGAGACGAAATCCGTGCGATGCGAAAGTTGCCAAGCGATCAGCCAATTTGATCCAACGCGGGCAGCACAGCGTTGCGATTTTTGCGGCTCGCCGGCGATCGTTGCCGTCGATGATTTACGCGATGCCATCACTCCAGAAAGTTTGCTTCCTGCGGTGGTCTCGGCCAACCATGTGCGCGATGATTTGCGAAAATGGTATGGCCAGCGTTGGTTTGCTCCTAACAAATTAAAACGCGTTGCCCTAACAGATACAGTCAGTGGCATTTATTTACCGTATTGGACATTTGATGCACACGCCGCCGCTCAATGGACGGCAGAGGCAGGCCATTATTATTATGAAAATCAAACGGTGCGTGACTCAAATGGCCGCAGTGCCACCCGCCGAGTGCGCAAGGTGCGCTGGGAGCCCGCGGCCGGATCCTTGGAGCATTTTTTCGATGATGATTTAGTTTCTGGCAGTTGCGGAGTGCATGCGGATTTATTGAAAAAAGTCGAACCATTCCCCACCACGGAAGATTTGAAAGCCTATGATCCAGCTTACGTGCGAGGCTGGGTTGTGGAGCGCTACCAAGTTGATTTGAACCGCGCATCCCAGATCAGCGAAGAGCAAATGGAGCAAATCGTGCGGCAGTTATGTTCGCAAAAAGTGCCCGGGGATACTCAGCGGAATTTACAAGTGCAGAGCCATTTCAGCGGGCGGACATTTAAGCACATTTTGGTGCCGGTATGGTTGGTAAGCTACAACTACGGAGCAAAAAATTTCCAAGTGGTGGTCAACGGCTACACTGGAAAAATCGCCGGCGAGCATCCGCTCAGTTGGGTCAAAATTTCCCTCGCGATCATCGCCGCTCTCATCCTAGTTCTGGTGATTTTCTCGCTGCGACAATAATTGCAGCGCTGCCGGATAGAGGCGGTGCTCCAATTGCTGAATGCGCTGATGCAACAGCTCAGCCGTATCACCCGCAAGCACCGGAACTTTTCCCTGCAAAATCACAGGACCCGTGTCCATGCCTTCATCCACCCAATGCACCGTGCAGCCAGTCTCACCAACTCCAGCATCCAGCGCTTGTTTCCATGCGGCCACTCCGGGAAATGCGGGTAAAAGCGAAGGGTGAATATTGATAATTCTGTTAGGAAATGCAGCGAGCAGCGGTTGTTTGATCATGCGCATGAATCCCGCCAAGCACACCCACTCCACGCCGGCGGCGAGCAGACGCTCAGCCGTCGCTTGCTGGACCTCATCCGGAAATTTCGTTGCCCACGAGCCGCAATCGATCACGCCTGTGGCCAGTCCATGCCGCTCTGCACGCTGCAAGATGAATGCGTCTTTTCTATCTGATAGAACGAGGGCGATTCTTGCCCGCAGAGATCCCTCGGCGATGGCATCGAGAATTGCCTGCATATTTGAACCAGAGCCGGAGCCGAGAATCCCAAGAACCATGCCCTTGCCTGATTGAATCGTCCGCATTTGCCAAGCGCGAAGTATGCCGACCAACCATCGCGCCAAAGAAATTATTCTCCCCTCGCTTGGCACTGGATCATTGGCATTTCACTGCTATGGATGGCGCATGCACGACGCCCGCATTGATGCCCTCGCCCGCCAGTTAGTTCGTTATTCCGTTGGATTAAAAAAAGGCCAAAAATTGCTGATCGATCTTTACGATGTGCCACCATCGATCGGCATCGCATTGATTCGAGCTGTTAGAAAAGCCAAAGGCCTGCCATTCCTCCGCGTGCAGCAATCGATCCTCAACCGGGAAATGATGTTAGATGCCTGCGATCCGCAATACGAAACTGTTAGCAAACATCTGCTCCACGAAATGAAAGACATGGACGCATACATCGCCGTGCGCGGCAGCAACAACATCGCCGAGCTATCCGATGTGCCTCAGGAAAACATGAAGCTCGCGATGCGGCACATGCGCCCCGTGCTTGACTACCGCGTTAATCGCACGAAGTGGTGCGTGCTGCGTTGGCCGAGTTCCTCGATGGCTCAGCAGGCAGGAATGAGCACCGAGGCGTTTGAAAATTTTTACTTCGATGCTTGTCTGTTAGATTATCAAGCGCGCCTGCCCGCGATGAACGCGCTCAAACGCTTGATGGATCGCACGGATCGGGTGGAAATTAAAGGTCCAGATACTCATCTAACTTTTTCGATCAAAAGCATCGGAGCCGTCGTCTGTGGCGGCAATTACAACATCCCCGATGGCGAAGTTTTCACCGCTCCGGTTAAAGATTCCGTCGAAGGTCACATCACTTACAACGCACCGACGATTTATCAGGGGATTCCATTCGACGGCATTCGATTTGATTTTGAAAAAGGAAAAATCGTCAAAGCCCAAGCAGGTGCGAAGACAGGCAAGCTCAATCAAATTCTCGATAGCGATGCCGGTGCTCGCTACATTGGAGAGTTCGCACTCGGATTTCACCCAAAAATCACCGAACCGATGCGCGATATTCTTTTTGATGAGAAAATTGCCGGCTCATTTCACTTCACCCCCGGCCAAGCTTACGACCAAGCCGACAATGGCAACCGCTCGCAAGTCCACTGGGATCTAGTGAACATCCAACGCAAAGATTACGGCGGCGGCGAAGTTTGGTTTGATGGAAAATTGATCCGCAAAGACGGGATTTTCCTACCCAAAACGCTCGCGCCACTCAACGCCTGATCGTGCCTTCTGCGCGATTTCATCTCGCGAGATACTGCCGTGATCCGCGGACGTATTTTTCTGCCCAGCTTTTGACTTTGGCCTGCTCATCGAGTGGCAGAGAGCGCACGACTTTGCCCGGCGAGCCAAGCACCAAAGAACCGGGCGGAACGATCGTGCCACCCGTCACCAAAGCGCCCGCGCCGATGATCGAGCGCTCACCGATCACTGCTCCATCTAACACAATAGCGCCCATGCCGATGAGCACCTCATCCTTCACCGTGCATGCATGCAAAATTGCCGAGTGCCCCACCGTCACCCACTCGCCCACATAGCAGCCATCATCATCAGCCAAATGAATGACCACGTTGTCCTGCACATTCGAGCGCGGCCCGATCACGATCTCGTTGATATCCCCGCGCAGCGTCGCGTGATACCAAATGCTCGCTTCTTCATGCACCGTCACTCGACCAATCACATCCGCACTCGCCGCGATGAATGCAGAATCATGAATGATCGGGGAAATTCCGCCAAAGGTTTCAATCGCCATGCGTCAATCGTAATCAATGACGACTCGTGATCAATCTCCATCTAGCGGAGTTAAAATAGGTCACGCCGATTTCCTCTAACAGCTATCAGGCGTTAGATCCTGTGGCACGAGGGACGATCTTTTTTCGGAACTTGACCTATTTCTCATGAACATCTATCACGGCCGTTTAGCAATGTCTAATTCTCGCCTCAGTCTTTGGACTATCACGGTCTTGGCCGCTTACGCACTCATTCCCTGTGCTTGGGGGCAGTGGCGCGTGATGCCACTGGGAGATTCCATCACCCAAGGCTACAATGGCTTTGCTTCATACCGCTACTGGCTGTGGCAATCACTGCAAGCGGAAGGGCGATCAGTGGATTTCGTCGGGCCGTGGAGCAACGTCTTCGGCGGTGATAACGCTTCCATCCCATTTCCCGCGATCTACTCAAATTACTACACCACATTTGATCGCGATCATGCAGGCTCTTCCTCTATACGCACCGATCAGGTGCTTGCGCAAATTGGCACGATTCTGTCAGGACCACCGCCACAGATTGTGCTCTACCACCTTGGCACCAATGATATCGGACAAAACGGCGCGAGCGGAGTGACGGCTGCACTCGCCAATTTGCCGCTCATCGTGGGGCACCTGCGCGCGGCGAATCCCAACGTCACCGTGCTGGTGGCCCAAATTATACCCATCGGGCCTGGCACATTTTACTTTAGCCAAGCAGCGGAAGTAACTGCCTATAACGCGGCATTACCGGCCGCCATCACAGCAATCGATACGCCGGCATCGCGGGTGCTACTGGTGGATCAATCGACTGGCTTCAATCCAGACCCGGTGTCGCAGATTCACATGCAGTCCGATGGTTTGCATCCCAACGCCGGCGGTGAACAACTCATCGCATCGGTATGGCTGCCCGTATTACGGCCTTGGGTGAGCGGGACACCACCACCGCCTCCACCACCCGCTGCTGCGGCGCTAGGATTTGAAGTGCCCGCACTCGGCGATGGAGCCGTCGCACAAGCACTCACTTCGGCGGCTGGCACGGCCACATTGAGTGGTTGGGAATTCAGCGGCGGCGCTGGAACTTATGCCGGAATTTTCAATCCGCCGGCATCGACCTACTCGGCAGCGAGTGGGGCCAATCCGCCAACGGGCGCTGAAGGGAGCAACGCCGCCTACCTGGTTTATTCCGGTGCAGCTGGCGCTGGCTCTAGCATCACAGCGTTAGGCTCGCTCGGTGTGGGCTATGATCCAGACACACGCTATTCTCTACGCGTGGCAGTGGGTCGGCGGCTGGCGGGGCATCCATATCTCGGAGGAAATTTTGGCGATGCCACTGTCGAACTGCTGGCAGGCACCACATTGCTGGCACAATCGGCGGCCCCGGTTGGCTTGATGACCGGAGAATTTCGCGATGTCGAACTCGTCTCGCTGGCGGGTGCAGGTGAAAATGTGGGAGCCGCACTAGGATCCACGCTTCGTGCGCGCCTGCGCTTGAACCCCCAAGCGGCAGCCAGCGTTCATGCGGACTTTGACCATGTGCGCCTCGAGGCAATACGTCCGACGAACTTCACGGCTTGGGCTGCTGCATATGGGCTAGCTGGCCCAACGGCAGAGTTTACCAATGATGAAGATGAGGACGGCGTAGCGGCTGGACTGGAGTTCGCCTGCGGTCTGGATCCAACGCTGGCTGATGCGCGCCCACTCGCTCAGGGCGCGCGAGCGGGACTGCTTGCGATCGACGAGCTCAGCGATCGTCGGCTGCGCATACGGCATCCTCGCCGCAAGGCGATTTCTAGCCCAGGAATTGTTTACGAATTGCAATTCTCCTCCACACTCAATGGGCCATGGCAAGCAGACCCGACTTGGGTGGTGGAAGTTGCATCGGCCAATCCGTTATGGGAAATCGTTATTGCCACGAGCCCAGCGTCGCAAGCGGCAGGATTTGCCAGGCTGAGTGTCAAAAGCGAATGAAAAAATTATTGGGCCACGAAGCCAGCTGGAAAAACAACACCGCAGGCCGCAACTAATTCAAGATCAAAGATTTGGTTAAACCCACTCAAATACCGTATGAATCATTATGTCTTTGAAAAATCGCCGATGAGACAAACCTTCAATAAATTTGAAACAAAATCATCTTCAGCAGCGTTTCATTATTGTAGTTCATGTGTGTTTTATCATGGAAGGGGCGGCTAACGCGCAAAGGATTTTGTGAGTTTCTTTGAGCGATAGTGGCCCCGATGAGAGGAGATAAATGGAAGGCGGCAGGTTGGTTTACCTGCCGCCTTCTTATTTATACGGAATCCAACATTGGCTGCAATGCAGTCCAAACATGATCCACGCTCAGCTCACTTTGGCAGCGCAGGTCCATCGGGCATTTGGCCATCAAGCATGGAGCACACTCAACATGCTGCCGGATGATGACATGCTGCCGCCCCAAGGGACGTTTCCACTGAGGATCGTTAGGGCCGAAAAGCACCGCGCAGCGAAGACCCGCGCATGAGGCGAGATGCGATAGGGAACTGTCCGCCGAGAGCAAAAAAGAAAAATCTGCGAATGCGTCTAACACGCCGTGATCTAACAAAATTGTAGTAGCTTCTCCCCTTCCCGGTATCCCAGCGATGAGCTGCTGTGCTTGGGTCTTGGATGAATGCCATGAAACCACGTGCAATTTCTCACCTCGATCTAACAGCCGATTGGCTATTTCCACCCAACGATCAAGCGGCCATTGGTGATTTTTCCCAAAATCGGAATCTGGAGCGAGCAACCACACCTTGCGGGCAGGTTCATTATTTTTTTGGTTCTGATAGAATGCTGGATTTTTCGTCGGAATTCCCAGTGACTCGAACATCGCTAAATAATACTGCACACGATGATCTAACGGCCCAATGCTCAAGTCCGGAACATTCGTAAATGGACTGCGCCACTTAAGCTGCAATGTGCCGAGACGCCTCTGCACCTTGGCCAACTTAAAGGCCTGCGCCGCCACTCCATTTTCCCATGCAATGGATAGTTGCCAATTTTCATCAAGTTTACCGGCTAACTGGCGGGCTGATTCCCCGCCGGAATACGAGATCACTCGTAGTTGAGAAATACTTGACCATAGACCAGCCTGCTCACTCCGGCAGACCACCGCCGTTCCCAGACCATAGGCCACGGCAGCTCTCACGGCCGGCATCGCGAAGGTTGCCTCATCCCAACGCGATGGAGCAGCTACTAGGAGATCATGATCCATTCTAATACCAGAACAATTTTTGTTAGAATATGTTAGAGTGGTTTTCCGTAACTATTGCAGCGGTTATGCCAGCCTGCCTCCCAGCGTTTTTCCCCGCGTTCTGGCGGCGAATTACGGATGCGGCGGGAGAGCACGCGTTTTGCCGCAGCGCCAAATTCTTTTGCTGCGGGTGCGCCACTTGGCACATCTTTCATTTCACCTAACACTTGTAGCAAGCCCCAGCCGCGGCCTTGATATCGCTCACTCACTTGCGTGCCATCGCCTTTGAAGTTCACATAATCGATGAGCGCATAAATGCCCTGCGAGCTGTTAGATACCTTGTGGTAATTCGCCTCGATCCGCTCGCGCTCACTGCGAGGTGCCGCCGCGAGCACTTTGGGTAATGCATCTTTGGATCGTTTGATCACAAAATCTGTCTGCAACGCCACATTGGCCGCCAGCCATTGGCGTAAACTTTTCAGCTCTGCTCCATCAAACTCGGCCATGAACTCCGCACGACTCCGCCACGGGCTAAATCGCTGGAGTGCCACCGCCGGCGGCTTCGCGCCGCGCTTGCGGGCAAATTCGATAAACGTCGGCCAGCTCTCGACAAAGCGCCCTTTGAAGCCTTTTGGATACCAGATAAAATGGGCAATTCCCAACGAAGGAAATTCTTCGCCCTGATTCCAGGTGGTGAGTCCTTTGACAGTGCCCGCGCACTCGTTTTGCCAAATTTTTTTACCGATCACGTTTTTCTGTGCCTCGGTGAGAGGGCCAGCGAAAAGTGGCGCAAGGCATAAGAAAAAACAGCCAATCCAGCGTAACATGATGTGCATGGGGCGAAAAATGGCGTATTGATTCCGAGTTCGCAAGCATGCTTCACAGAGATGCCGAATGAGATTGATCCTGACAAACAAAGCAGCAGGGGTGGTTTTGCAATTTATTTTCATTAATTTTAATTTTTAATGCAAATAAGACTTGCCAAGAAGCGCAATCTTTGTTTTGACCACCCGCTCGGCAAGCTATTTGCCACAACCTTGATCTTCTCTTGTTTTGAGCGAAAAAGTTCCGTCCCTGCTTCCAAAAAACGTTATTCCGTTTGAGCAACCGTCCACTTCTTCGCGTTTTCCCGCCTCACCTATGAAAAGCGACCTCCTTGAACAGGCATCAGACATTGTCAAAGACCCACTCCTTTTGGTCAACCTCGTTTCCCAACGCGTCCGCCAACTAAACAGCGGCCGCGCTCCGCTCATTCCTACGCGCCCATCCATGGGTGTCGCAGACATCGCACTGACTGAGATTATTGAGGGGAAAATCAGACTCATTGAGAAACCCGCACCTTAGTGCGGCAATCCGCTCAAGAACTCCATGACCCCGGAAATTGCTACCAACCGCAAGGCCGGACGTGATTTCCACATCGTTGATCGTTACGAGGCGGGAATCGAATTAAAGGGCACCGAAGTCAAATCCATCCGCGCCGGAAAAGTGAATGTGTCCGATGCATTCGCGCGCATTGAGGGCAATCAACTTCTGCTGTATGGTTGTGACATCCAACCATGGCAAACCGCTGGCGAGTGGTATAATCACGCCGCGAAACGCCCACGCCGCCTGCTGATGCACAAGCGAGAAATCCTTAAACTCGCCTCGGCGACGGCGATCAAAGGCTGCTCGTTGCCATTGCTACGCATGTATTGGAAAAATCGGCGCGTCAAAGTCGAAATCGGCGTCGGTAAAGGCAAGACTCACTCTGACCAACGCCAGGATTTAAAAACGCAGGTGGAACTGCGCGAAGCACAGCGGGAAATGGCACGCTTCAACCAACGCTGAGTGGATTCCAGAACTTTGCAATATAACAGTTAGAAAAATCTAACCGTTTAAGGATTCCGTGGAGCCGCGCCATCGACTGGCTTCACGCGGCTTGGTGGCTCAGTTGGCGGACGTGAAATCACAGCGCCAGCTTGAGGGCCATCGGATGGTCCAATGTTGGATGGGCGGAACTCCGCTTCGTCTGGCAATTTTAATAAATCTGGCATGCGCAATCCATCGTTGACTGGCAGCGATGATGTTTGCGCCAGTTGCTCTACTGGTGGCGTCACCGCAGCGGCCACTGCTGGCTTTTTCGGCTTGAGCTTTGGCTCCTCTAGCACAATTGCTTTAGGTGCGGCGCAAGAACAGAATGCGAAACACACCACCAATGAAAAAATCCGCGATCGCGAGAGCGCTAATCGATCAAAAAAAGCAAGTGATGTGACTTCGCAGTTCAAATTGGGGCGTGAATGAAGCGTTTTTAACATCCGATGGCAAGCCTGAGTTTTTTCAATTTTTTCGGTAGGCGGTGATTTTTGGATTCTATCGAAAATACTAAAAAAAATTCGCCTTGGATTTCACTTATTTCAAGTTGATTTGTCCTGATCTCGGGACCACATAATCCATATTATCAACCTGTTTTAATATTTTTTAAAGAAAACCCCAACTACCGCTTATCGTTCTAACCGAAAAAAAATTTGTGACCTCTAGATTTGGAAATCGTTTTTCGCCAAGTGCCGAAAAGGAGTTGATTTGACAATCATTTCACAAAGTAAATACATTCAATTACATACCATATGTGGTATTGTGAATAATTTGTTGATACTACATGGGGAAAAATAGGATTGACTGCGGTAAAATAATGATGACATGTTCATCAACGCAAAGCAGGACGTGAAGACACATTTCTCATCAACTGCACATGCCTTTTACGACTGGTGACGACCTTGCGAACGGCAAGTCCAACCAAGCATAGAAGCAACAATCTTTCACGAACACAGCCTTTTTCCGACTTATGATCACCCTTCCAGAAACTTCCTCAAGCCCATCTTCCTCGATTAGCCGAATCACCGTCGGCGATCGCACTTTTGAACTCAACCGCGATAAAGCCGAGCAAGCCTTCGCGGCCAAACGTGTGATCAATGGCAAGGAGACGATGTTCTTCAATATTTTGCCCATCAAATATCAGTGGGCCTACGATCTTTACAAGAACATGAAGAATAACCACTGGGAGCCAGAGGACATCGCCATGCAGAAAGATGTTGAGCAATGGCGCTCCGATGAAATCAGCGAGGTAGAGCGCTGGATTATCAAGATGGGCATCGGTTATTTTTCCGCGGCGGAAGGCATCGTCGGCGATAACGTTCTCCACGTCGTGCGCGAAGTGGTGACTGCGCCTGAGTTGAAATTGGTGTTAGGCCGTCACGCGCACGAGGAAAACATTCACGCCGATAGCCTCGTTTACATGATTTCCTCGCTCGGCATCAATCCGCACGAGTGCGAGGCGATGTTTGAAGACGTTCCAACCATCACCGCGAAAAACAACTTTGTCGTGCGCAATAGCCGAGCGCTGCGCCGAGATATCGATCTCACCATCACCGAAAATAAACAGGCCTTGGCGAAAAACATCTTCATGTTTGGCCAAGTGATGGAGGGCACGCAATTTTACGGTCTGTTTGGCATGATCCTCAGCTTGTATCGCCAAAACAAATTTCCCGGAATCGGCCAAATGTTCCGCTACACGCTGCGCGATGAATCAAACCACATCGAAGTTTTCCGCAATCTGTTTATGGAATTGATCAATGAAAATCCAGACGTGTGGACCGAAGCGTTCCGCGAAGATTTGCGGGCGACGATGCTTGAAGGAATCAACCTTGAGAAAGGCTTCATCCGCGATTGTTTGCCGGTTGCGGGCCTTGGATTAAATTCCGCTGACTTCGAAACATACATCGATTACATCGCAGACCGCCGCCTCACCTCTTGCGGTCTCGCTCCGCTCAATGCCTCGGTGAGCAATCCATTCCCATGGTTGGCTGAAATGATGGACATCAAAAAAGAAACCAACTTCTTCGAGGGCCGCGTCACCGAATACCAAAAATCATCCGCCCTTGGCCAAGTGGACGACGACGAGCTGTGATCCACTCACAGGATCAGCCTACTTTTCTAACATTTCTAACATCACCACTCTTACTTTCCAAAATTCATGTATCACGCCGTCAACCCCAATGAAGATTTCTTGCTCAAGCAAGTCATCAGCGATCGCTTTGCACTTCCAGTGAGCGACCGCGGTTTCTCTTGGCGAGAAATTCTACCCACAGACAAACGCGCTTCTCATCCTGACATCATCGTTACTAAAGGCACCGTAGATACGCAGTTTTCTTTGGACGACGTCGCGGACGCGATTGGCGATTCATTGGCCGATCTGTTGATCTCTCGCAGCCATGAAGAGAAAAGTATCTTTAGCGATGACAATCGGAAATTCGTGCTCGATGTGGCCCATGCCGTCGCCAATTCCTTGATGCGTAATCTGGAAACCGGCGGCCGCCTGCGTCTATCAGAATCAGACCTTTACCTACTCATCGAGAAAGCGCTGTTAGAAAATGATGCGTATGACGTCGCTAAATCGCTCGCTTTCCGCCGCTCGATCGAAAAAAATGGCTCGCTGGATTCTTTGACGGGCCCGCAAATGCTGCCCGTGCGCTTGATCCGCCGTAACGGCAATGTGGTGCCTTGGTCTGCGACCAAAATTGAGATCGCCGTGCGCAAGGCGTTTCTAACCATCAAAGAAAACCCAGAGCCAGCCATCGATATTTCCAAAGCGGTGACTGACCGCGTTCGCCGTGGTGACCAATCATTTGTCCACATCGAAGACGTGCAGGACATGGTGCAAGAAGAACTCATGCGCCAGGGATTTTTCAAAGCTGCCGAGCACTACATTCTGTATCGTGCCCAGCGCAATCGCCTGCGCGAAGAAGAGCTCGGGCGCTACGAAGATCCCAACCAAGATTTGATGATCACCGTCACTTACGATGATGGTCAGTCCTCATTCTGGGATGGCGCGGACCTGCGCAAGCGCATCGCCTACGCCTCCATCGGTCTTGATCTTTGCCTCGGAGAGGCCGAGATCGACCGCGAGCTGCGTCGTTCCATCGGCAATGAAATTTCTGATAAAGACCTCAAACAAACGATCATTCTCAATGCGAAATCATTGATCGAAAAAGATGCAGATTTTGACAAATTTGCTGGTCGCATTTTGCTTTCATACATCTACGAAGAAGTCCTCGATTGGTCGATCATTCGCGATGGCATCGAAAAACTCAAAGATGCTCACAAGGTTGCTTTCAAATCATATGTGAAACACGGCGTCGCGATCAAACGCCTCCATTCAGATATGTTAGACTGCTATCAACTCGATCAATTGGCAGAAGCCTTTGACCCCACTGCGGACTTGGATTTTGATTACCTCGGCATTCAAACTCTCTACGATCGCTACCTGATCGTCGATAAAACCGGCAATAAGCCACGCCGGATTGAGACGCCGCAATTCTTCTGGATGCGCGTCGCCATGGGCCTTTTCAGAAATGAAGAAACCCAACGTGAGGGCTGGGTCATCCGGCTTTACAATCTCTACAAAGCACGCCGCTTTTGTTCATCCACCCCCACCCTCTTCAATTCCGGCTCACTCCACTCGCAGCTCTCCTCATGCTATCTCTACAAAGTGGATGACTCGATTGAATCCATCATGTTCCGCGGCATCGCCGAGAATGCGTTTCTCAGCAAATGGGCCGGTGGGCTCGGTGGCTCATGGACCGCTGTGCGCGGCACCGGCGGCTACATCCAAGGCACCAATGGCGAGTCACAAGGCATCATCCCATTTCTCAAACTCCACAACGATCAACTCGTCGCCGTCAACCAAGGTGGCAAGCGCCGCGGCTCGGGCTGCGCGTATCTCGAATCATGGCATAACGATATTGAGGACTTTCTGGAACTTCGCAAAAACGTCGGCGATGAGCGCCGCCGCTGTCACGACATGAATACGGCCAACTGGATTCCAGACCTTTTCATGAAACGCATGGAAGAACGGAAAAATTGGACGCTTTTCCGCTCAAACGAAGTTCCCGACCTCCACGAACTTTACGGCAAAGCCTTCGATCAACGCTACGCCGAATACGAAGAAATTGCCGCCGAGGGTAAAATTTGGTCGCGCCAACTTCCCGCCATCGAGCTCTGGAAATCCATGCTCAAGATGCTCTTTGAAACTGGCCATCCTTGGATCACTTTCAAAGATCCGTGCAACGTGCGCTCGCCCCAAGATCACTGCGGTGTCATTCACTCGTCCAATCTCTGCACTGAGATCACTCTCAATACGTCCGACGAAGAAACCGCCGTCTGTAACTTGGGCTCGGTGGTGCTCGATTCCCACATCACTCGCGATGGCATCATCGATCATGAAATGCTCAAGGAGACCATCACCGTCGCCATTCGTGCACTCGATAACGTCATCGATATTAATTTCTATCCAACACAGGCCGCCAAGACGGCAAACTCACGCCACCGCCCGATCGGCCTCGGCGTGATGGGCCTGCAAAACGCACTCTACAAACGCAACCTCAGCTTCGCCTCAGATGCCGCCGTCGAATTCAATGATGAAATGATGGAGGCGATTGCCTACTATGCTTATAGTGCATCGTCCGATCTCGCCGCCGAGCGTGGCACCTACAGCAGTTACAAAGGCTCCAAGTGGGATCGCGGGCTGCTACCACAAGACACCGTAGATCTGTTAGAACAAGAACGCGGACGTGCCATCGAAGTGCCCAGTGGCGGGAAAATGGATTGGACATTCGTCCGTGAAAAAATTGCCAAAAACGGCATGCGCAATTCCAACGTGCTCGCCATCGCACCGACGGCCACGATTTCTAACATCATGGGCACAACTCCGTGCATTGAGCCAAATTACAAAAACCTCTACGTCAAATCCAACCTCGGCGGTGAATTCATCATCCTCAATTCCGAGTTGGTCCGCGATTTGAAAAAGCTCAACTTGTGGAACCAAGAAATGCTCGATCAGCTCAAGTATTTCGATGGCGAGTTGGACGCGATTGAAGACATCCCAAAATCACTTAAACAAAAGCACAAAACCGTCTTCGGCATCGATTACGAATTTATTGTGGATGCTGCCGCACGTCGCCAAAAATGGATCGATCAATCACAATCCGTAAACCTTTTCTTATCCACGCCCGACCTCAAAAAACTATCCCACATGTATCGCCGCGCATGGGATAAAGGACTCAAAACCACCTACTACTTGCGCACACTCCAGGCATCCAATTCGGAAAAGGCCACCATCGATGTGAAAAAAGAAGTCCGCGGATTGGCAGGAATTTCCACTAAGAAGGAATACACCGCTGAGGAAAAAACAGCCTGTTCGTTACAAGCTCGCCTCAACGGCGATGAATGTGAAGCGTGCCAGTAAAATAGAATCGTAGTCACTCCGCGAGTTATTCCATCTAACAGAAAAAATATCCTGTTAGATGGAAGGTGCGCATGACTCGAATTTAGCTAGACATCATGCAATCTGCTCTAAATGCAGAATAAAATACCATGGCCCGTGGTGGAAATTTTCTAGTAAGCCAGCACGGAACACGGAACCATCCTCAAGAAGATGGAGCCGAGTGTCGGACTCGAACCGACGACCTACTGATTACAAATCAGTTGCTCTACCAACTGAGCTAACCCGGCAACAAACAACGCGCTGCGCTGCGCGGGAGTATTGCGATAAATCGCCGCCCGCAAAGTGAAATTTTACATTCATCGAAAAATCATTTATGCGATGTAATCGACTCAGCTGCTGGCTTGCTTAATCTGCATTTTCCCTTATGCTGAAAACGTTGATGAACACTCCAGAGCAGATTGGTGAACGCCTCAAGAAAGTCCGCGAAGAACGTGGATTATCACTGGATGACGCAGCATTCCAATCCCGCTTGCCGAGGAACATCATCGAGTCGTTAGAAGAGGAAGATTTTTCACAATTCATCAGCCCGCTCTATGCGAGAAGTTTTTTGCGGCAATACAGCGATTTTTTAGAAGTCAACGCGCTTCCGTGGCTCGATGGCTTGCAACCGGCGGAGTATTTAAACGATAATCCGCAACTCTCGTTGTTACAAAAATCTCAATACCTTTCTAACAGAACAGAGCCAGAGCTCCGGCAGAGCAGTGGCACTGGATCTAACATTTTCATCCTCCTATTGAGCGCCGGACTAATCTACGGCGGGATCATCTTGTATCGCTCATTTGACAAAACTTACGGCAAAGAAGCGGATGTTAGAAAAGAAGATGCATCCGTGATCAAACCAGCGATCATCCAAGAAGAAGCTGCGCCGCAGGAGCCACCGGTCGCGATCAAGATCCCGCCAACTCCCGAAGAAGATCCGATCAGCCACGTGCCACCTCGGGCCATTGTCGTTGAGTGATGGTTTTTTTACGGAACCTAACATCCGTGATTGGATGGGCGGCGAGAATGCCCAGAATAATCAGGTTTGCGCATAAAATTGCGTGGAAATCGGCTCCACCCAGCGGGCCAAAGGGCACTCACAAGGTCAGAGCTTCAATCGGAAAAAGCGTTGCGGCTGGTTCGGCGCTTGGTTGAGGGTGAAATTGATCAAGCCAGAGGGGGTGGCGGTGATGGTTTGCAGGGTGAACCAGAGGTTGAGGTCGATGGAGGTTTCTAACACAAAGCTGGCGTTGGGCTGGGCGCTGCCGGTGATGGTGACTTGATCTTGGCCTCCAGTGCCGGTGCCTTTGGAAAAACTAAGCGTGCTGAGCGTAGCGGTAGTGGGAGCAGGAGTGGGATCCGTGCTGAGGGTGGTGAGGACGATGTCATTGCCATCGCCGCCGAGGTAGCTGATGGAAAAGCGGCGGCCATTGTTCTCTAACACTGCACCCTCAGGCAGGCCACTGAAGTTGCCCACGACGGGAAGGCCACCCGGACTTTGCAAGATCATGAAGCTATCTCCGGGCGCGCCCAGGAAACCCGTGTTGAAACCGGTGCTGATGCCCGTAAGGACGAGCGCAGAATTTTCAATAGTCACCCCACCACCACTAACGAGTTGCGAATGACGCTGGAGAGAATTCACCACATCGAACTCAATTTTGAGGCTGCTGCTGGCGCGAAAGGTGACGCGCCCCTTGGAGGAAAGAGGGGCTTGCGGAGAGGGGGCCACGGTGCCTGCCAAAGCTTGGATGCTGGCGACGGTGCCTATGCCACTGAGAACCGCATTGCCGCCGTTGAGCTCGACCGCGGTGTCCAGACTCGCGGTTTCCACCCGCAGCGTGCCGTCTTCTACATTCATCAGTTTTAGCGTGGAAACCCCGTTGAGAGTCAATGATCCGCCACCCTTCTTCACCAACGAGGCAGCTTCGGTGGCACCGCTCAGCCCAGCACTGAAAAGGCAGCTTTCGCCAGTGGCCACATCGCAAAATACATTGGCTTGGCTCATGGCCAGCGCGCCTTGGAATTCGCTACTGCCTTGGCCACCATCCAGCACGGTGATGCCACTGGAAATTGTGAGCTTGCCCGCACCGGTATTCACGAGGCCGCTGGCTAAAATGTTCACATTGCTGAGTTGCTGGGTTTGCCCATTGAGATTGAGCACGCCGAATTCATTCACAGTGACCACGGCGGTGTTAGGAAGTTGATTCGGGCGAATGAAAAGCAGCTCGCCCAGACTTGTGGGTCCAGCGCCCGCCACCGTCACCGGGCCAGCCAGCGCGATGGCCGTGCCGGGTTTATTCAGCTCCACCCGTCCGAGGCTGAGGCTAAAGGCACCGCTGTAGGAATTGGTAAAGCTGCCGGTAATTTCTAACACACTGGAGCCTTTTTTCTCCAAAGGACCGGTGCCGGTGAGCGGGCCGGTCACCCGCATTCGCCGCCCGCCCTTCACATCCAGCGTGCCGCCAACGGAAGTCACATTTACCGTGCGCGATAGATCGAAAACGTCAACGCTGGCCTTGTCCTCCGTTTCCACCGTTCCGCCGCTGAGGTTCACCTCTTCACTCAGCGCAAAACCCGATGAACCGCCGAAAATGAGCCGACCGTTCAAACTCAGTCCATTGGTCGTTGAGCCGAGTGCCAATGGTGAATTGACCCGCATGCGGCCACCGGTCGCCACCTGCACCGGACCGGAAAAGGTCTTATTTCCATTGAATGCCACGAGACCTCGCCCACGCACCGTGAGCTGCCCGCTGCCCGTCAAGGGGCCGGTGACATTGATGATGCTGCCCTCATCCTCAGCATCCAGAATTTGGTTGAAGGTGCCGCCTTCCAAAGTGCTGGCGCTGGAAAAGGTTAACACGATATTGCCGGTGGCGTGGATCGTTTGCGCCGCTGCGAGCGTGACACCAGCGGCGATCGTGCTCGGGCTGGTGCTATTGCCGCTGGCATTGGCGGTGATGCCATTCACGGTCTGAAATCGGTTGCCCGCGATCGAGTAGCCGCTGGTGAGGGTGAGCGAAGAAAACGAAGTGCCGGTGGCGAGATTGTTCGTCGTCGCCTCATCGCCCAGAAGCAGAATACTGGGGAAGAAGATGCTATCCCCAGCCACGGGGCTACCATTCGGCGACCAATTTAAATCGCTACTCCAATCATCATCGGTCAGAGCGCCGCCATCCCAAATTTTGGTGCCAGCATGGGCGGTAAACATAGAAACGGCCGTAGTGAGTAGAGCTAGGCGGGTGAGTTTATAGAAATGAGGTTTCATGATGATGAAGTTTGGAAAATAGGTGTGTGGGATGCCCGGCAGGCGAGTGTTTCACGGCTCACTGCCGGGCTGTGAGTGGGGGAAAGCGAGAAATCAACAGCGGCGGCGACGCAGGAGTGCTAGACCGGCGAGGCTGCAGATGATGGAGACGGATGGTTCTGGGATGGCTTGAGGCTCACTGTAAAAGAAGTCATCCATGGCGACCATGTCGAGGGTGCGACTGGCATTTTGATCAAGCCCACCACCGCCAGCAGTGATGCGGATCGAGAAGATTTGTTCCCCGCCATCGAAGGAGATTCCCGCGAAGGACAGGCCACTGTCCAACGTTGGCACGTTCACCGCGCCGAGGAACTGATTGTTGATATCAAAGGCTTCAATCATCGAACCCACAGCATCGACATCGGTAAAGATCGCGCCAAAGCTGGAGACGGTGGCAGCGAGTGTCGGTTGATTTGGGACAAAGAAGGTGGTGGTGAGTGAGTTGGTGCCGCTGAGTCCGAAGAGGCGATCTGCGCTGAAGGACTGGAAGGTGGTGGAGAAGCCTGAATTGAGAGTGGAAAACCTCAAATCCGGGGAACCGGCGGCGATGCGCCCGCTGACGAGCAGGCTGCCGCCGCCATCTGCGACGAAGACGGCACCGCGCTTGGAGTTGTTATTGAAGAAATTTCCGGCCATCGAGTTTGGGACGGCGGAACTATCAAGGCCTGCGGCGTCCCAGTTGATCTCGCGGCGTCCGTTGGTGAATGGTCCACCGGCGACGCCATTATTCCCGCCGCCATTGCTGATGGCGTTGCGGTAGGAATTCACGGCACTGACAAGTGTGGCATCTGTGGCAGAGGTGCCTGTGGCGGTGAAGGCGATCACTGCGGCGTGGGCCGAGCCTGCCTGGAGCGCGAGGAGTAGGGTGGTGAAGACGTGGGATGATTTCATAATGATAATTGTATTTTTTTGGAGCGAGGCAGTGGCCGAAATTAGCTCGCCACTTGCATCTCAACCATAGGTCCGGATTTTTTGCGGCGCGGTTTCAGAAAAATGAGAAAAAATTTCTCAGGGGATCTCTGCGTGCACGGCCTCGCTGAGGGCCTCAAGATTCCACTCGACCAAGTGGTGGGGCTGCGCCAAGGCGAGGAGGCGCTTACCATCTGGATGGATGATGGCGGCGCGGAAGTGAAGAGGCCGCGGCGGGGTGAATCTGCGTGGCGAGAGACTTTTTCGCCCGAGCGGGGTCAGGTCAATTTCACCTGTGGCAAGGAGTCGTAGAGCATCACTCACGGCAGGTGGAGTGGTGTCTGTGAGGGCGAGCGTGGGATCTCCGGCTCGCCAAAGTTGTGATTGATCGCCCTGCTCCGGATCGGAAAGTTTGACCCGCCATGCGCCATCGGGAAGGACGTCCAGCACGGTCATGCCGGGTTGGCGTGGGACGCGGGCGGGAGGCCCGGGCTGGCCGGCGGGATCTATTTTCACCCGCTCAAGTCCACCGGGCATTTGCACAAGGAGCTCGTGATCAGATAGCCACCACGCGGAGGTGGGAGCATCGATGCGTTGGTTTTCCGCAGAGTAGAATCCCGTCTCGCGACCGGCGGCGAGATCCCAAAGCCGCACGCCTTCGGTTGCGGTGGTCAAGAGTTGCTGGCCGTTTGGCGAGAGCTTCAGCCCGAAGGCCGTGCCTCTTTCCGCCGCCTCGGGGGAGAAGCCTGTGCTCCACTCTCGGTAGCCATGGGGAAATTCTAGTGGCCACTCCCATGCGGTGCCGCCGAGTGTGTGGGCGGAGAGGCGGCTGCCGTCTGGGGAAAAGCTCACTCGCTGTGCCGAGAAATCGAGCCGAGCCCATGTTCTTTTCTCCACAACATCGAGCAGCGAGATGCTGCCATCATCACAGGCCACCGCCAGCCACGGGCGGTTTGGGTGAAAGGCGATGCTGACTGGCCACGCGCTGGATTCCCAATGCCAAAGCCGCCGTCCATCTGCGGCATCGTGCAGCCACAGGCCGCGCTCATCGCCCATGGCTGCGGCCACTTGCTGGCCGGAGCTAGACCATGCTGGCTGGCAGCGGGCCGCTCCGCCGTGGAGCTGCCAGACGACATGGGAGGATTTAAAGTCCACTCGCTGCAAGCCTTGTGCGCTGCCGATGACTGCGCTGCCGCCGGCGGGTGCGATGGTCGTCCACAAGATCGCAGAGTCCATTTCTGGAAGCTGGGCGAGTTTTTCCAGCGATGGCAAGCGCAGTAAAAAATGCCCCTCCAGAGTCTCGGCTAAAAGCAGGGCACTATTTCCCTCTGCTTGGAAAAACTCGCCAACCACGGTGCGACCTGCCCGGGGTAACCAAATCTGGCGCGGCATAGCCTCACCTTGCTGCCATAGTGCGGCGCGGCCACTCTGGTGCAAGGTTAGCTGCCAGCCTGCGGCGTTTCCATGCTGGTGGAGCACGGCGTCATCTGCGAGTGGTGGGCGGCTTGGCTGAACTGCCACTTGCTGGCCTGGCATGGCGATGTCTGGGCGGACGAGAAGCGCGGCGGCCTCGGTGAGGATTTCATCACAGGCGGCGAGTGCCTGCGCTTGCTGGAGTAGGGCCAGTGCCCGCGAGCGATATCCGGCCACGCCGAGCAGGCGTTCCTTTTGGGCTTGATCGATCAGCGAGCTGTGCAGGCGTTTTCGGGATTCATGCAAGGCGGCACCGCGCTCGCGGTGGCTCTGGGTGAGGAGGACGCCACCCGTGAGCGTGACGACTGCCAGCCCGGTGGCGAGTGCGGCGGGCAAAGGATGCTGCCGCGCCCAGCGCAGCGTTTTTTCCAGCGTGCCGATGGGCCGGGCAGTGATCGGTTCACCCGCCAGCCAGTGCGCGAGATCGCCCGCAAACTCGGCGACGGTGGCATAGCGCGCGGCTGGATTTTTCTCCAAAGCCTTCATGCAAACGATCGTCAAATCCCTAGCGATGCTGGGGCACGATGCCTTCAGCGGCGTGATCGGGTCATCGGCGATCGCCCGCAGCAATGGCGCGGCTGCGGTGTGCTGGGCGTAGGGCCGCTGCCCAGAAAGGCACTCGTAAAGCACTGCGCCGAGGCTGTATAGATCTCCGGCGATCGTCGCCTCCGCCACGGAGCCACGCGCCACTTCCGGCGGCATGTAGTGTGGTGTGCCGAAGAAGGATTCCGGCTGCGTGAGTGCCCCTACCGCCGCGGTGAGTGGCAGCTTTGCCAAGCCGAAATCGCTGACGTGGGCGCGGCTGTTTTCATCGAAAAGGAAATTCCCGGGCTTTAAATCTCGGTGCAGCACGCCGTGCTGATGCGCGTGGTGGACGGCTCTCGCCAGTTGCTCCATGAGGGTGGCCGCCTCGCGCGGGGCAAGGGCGCCCGAGGACTTTAGGCGATCTGCAAGGGAGCCGCCGGTCGCGAGTTTCATCGAGAAAAAAGGCAGCCCGCTGGCTTCTCCAACTTCATAGACGGGTAAAATCCCCGGGTGATCCAGCGAGGCCATCGCCCGCGCCTCGATCTGAAAGCGCGCCAGCATTTCTGGCTCGGCGGCGTATTGGGGCAACAAAATTTTTACGGCCACTTCGCGCTGCGGGCGGATTTGCCGTGCATGATAGACTACCCCCATGCCGCCACGGGAGATTTCTCCTAATATCAAGTAGCCGGGAAGGAAAACTCCATCCGCAGAGCACGCGTCATCGAATGCGGAGAATGCATCATAAGGTGCCTCGGTATCGGAATCTATCGCTCGGGAGTGCTCGGGCATCGGTGCTGGCGGCGGGATCTAAAATTGACTTCCGCCATCGCGCAGGACCTCGCGCAGGTGGCTCAATTCTTCATCAATCTCATGAGGGGCACTCACGGTATGAGCCACCGCCAAGCGCAAAGCACTGCGGTAGCGCAAGCGCAGGCGGTGCACCTCTGACTTCGCACCGCCTTCTGTGGTCTTCATTTGCGCGGCTAGATCGCCATAGCTGATTGCGGCTGTGGCACCGGGCAAAAATCCCCGCAATAGCTGCCATGTCTCTGGACCTCGTGCGGCCACGCATTCTGCTTGCACATTCACCAACGCCCGCTCCAGCAAGGTCTCCGCCCATGCGCGATCAAAGTGCTGGTCGATCACCTCCGTCATCGCTGCATCTTCTAGCAGCTCGCATCGCATCCACGCACCGCCGCGTTTTTGCGCCGCATGGTGCGCGGCATCGTCGGCGAGAAAGTAACGCAAGGCACCTAACAGATAGCTGCGAAAGCGGCCTTTCTCAGGATTCGCTTTCTTGAACGAACTCCGCTGGATCAATTGTAAAAAAAACTCCTGCGTGAGATCTTCCACGCGCTCGGATGGTGCGCCGCGTGCTCGGATCACTGCACACACTGGCTGCCAATAGCCGCGGCAAAGTTCCTCCATGGCTGCCTGTTCCTTCGGCCCACCGTGCAAGGTCGCCTCAGCCAGTGCTGCCCAATTTGTTTCAGGGAATTCCATTTTCTGGTATTGATTGATAGATTGACGGGCCGTGATGAGTCGCGTAAAGCCTCAGGTTTCAGAAGAATTTAACCTGCTTTGACCACAACCTCTACGATGAAATCATGAAGCTTTTATCACTCTTTTTGATCGCCACCCCGCTACCAGCCACTGCCACCGAGCTGGGCAAGGTTTCAGGAAGAATCCCCATTCCCACAGGCTACGGCGCACGCATCGCGGTGGAAAAATATACCGGCACGATCTCTGGACGCGTCGCTCCGAATCCGCCACCACGCGCCGCCATCTGGATCGAAGGCCCTGGTCTCCACGCCCCTCCCACGCCGCTGGGGGTCACTCTCGACCAGAAAAATTACCAGTTCGCACAAAGCATGTTGGTCATTCCGCGAGGCACCGTCGTCGAGTTTCCTAACGAAGATCCAGACTATCACAACATATTTTCCCTGTCCCGGACGGAGCGATTTGACCTCGGGCGTTTTAAAAAAGACGAAAACCCCGCGCCTTCCGTGCGCTTCGATACTGCGGGCCTCGTGCGCCTTCAGTGCGAGATTCACGAGCACATGCGTGCCATCATCCGAGTGGTGGATAGCCCACATTTCACCACCACCGATGAGACTGGCCACTTCCTACTGACGCAGCTTCCTCCCGGCAAATGGTTGCTGCACGCACAGCTTGATGAGAAACACCAATGGACGCTACCCATCACCATCACCGCTGGGCAAACCCTCACCGCAGACTTTCAAAAACCATGAACGCTGCCCACTTCACCGTTTGCGCGCTCGTGGCCCTTGCCAGCAAGCTCGCCGCCCAACATGGCTGGGAGATCAGCCTTGCTGACGGCACTCTGCTGCTTGCAGTCCGGCCATCGCTAGAAACCACCGCATGGGCTGGAGATGCACCCACTGCGGCTTTGCTCGACTTCCATGGCGACTCCACATTCATCGCCCCGCGCTTCACCCTCGGTCTCGATGCGGCGCTCGGCAGTCATTGGTTTCTCCATACTGCCACCCGCTGGGATCGCGGCTTCGATCCCGGCGAGCGGAGTGCCGGCGATTTGCGGCTCGACGAGCTGATCTTGCGCTTCCGCCCACTCGGTGATGCTCGGCTGAATCTCCAGCTCGGGCGATTTCCCACCGTTTTCGGCGCAACCGCCAATCAGCAAGATTTTTTTGACAACCCATTTCTACTCGCACCCTTGCCCTACGCGCAAACCATCGGCATTCACAGCCGCTTGCCAGGTCCGCTCAGCCCCGCCGCCATTGCTGCCCGCGCCAGTGGCAACGCCCCGCCTGTTTCCCAGCTCGATTCACAAAACTGGGCTTCCGTCATCTGGGGTTCTTCCTACGCCTTGGGGGCTGCCGTGACCGGTAGCATCGATCACTTCGACTACGCGCTCGAACTCAAGAACGCCAGTCTATCCTCCCACCCAGATTCATGGACGCTCGACAGTGGGAATTTCAGCGATCCCACCCTCACCGCCCGCCTTGGTTACCGCCCCACCGCCGCATGGGCGCTCGGCCTATCCGCCAGCAAGGGTGCCTACCTTGACGAGTCTGCCAGCCAAGCACTCCCACCCGGCAAAGACCTAGCGGACCTCCAGCAAACCACCCTCGGCCTCGATCTCCGCTGGGCACACCGCGATCTCATCCTCTCCGGCGAGGTCATCGCCAGCCGCTTTGAAACCCTCGATGCCGGTGACCTCGAGTGCCTGGCATGGTTCATCCAAGCTCGCTGGAAAGCCGCCCCCGGCGCGTGGCTCGCTGGGCGTTTTGGGCAAATCCACTTCAATGACGCCCGCGGCCCCGCCGATGTCTCCACGCCATGGTCGCCCGATGTCTGGCGTGCCGAGATCGCCGCAGGCTGGCAAATCACACCGCACATTCTGCTCAAAGTCCACCACAGCTACACGCACACCACGGACGATGACTCCGCCCCAGAACACCTCACGGGCTTCGGCCTCGGCTGGCAGTTGTGATTGGTTCACTCGTGCATCAATCAATCAGCCCATTCACCAACCGCCGCCTGTGAAGGAATATCGAAAAACCTCGCCCACTCATGCGAGCATCTATAAAGAATCTTGGCGACCTTAGAACTCGGCGCGTATGCCGATGTAGTAATTCCGGTCACTGGCAGGATCGATGCCATTGGCACGAATGCGGCTAGTATATTCTTCATCGAGCGCGTTATTGATGCCGCAGAGAGCCCAAAGAGTGGAATGAACTCCGGCGAATTGGCCAGACCATAGCTGTGCCTCAGCGGTGATGTCTAGCACGGTGTAGCTAGGTATCGACCAGTTGGCGGTGGCGTTCATGGTATTTGCATCATCGGCCCAATGCTGGGAAAGGTGCGTCAGCATGGCGGCGATTTTCCATTTTCCATCGCGTTGCACGATCAAGCCTGTCCTCAACATGTGTTCTGGCGCATATTGTGGCGTATTTCCTTTGACTGGGCCGTCTGTAAACTCGGCATCGAGATACTGGTAGGCGGAATACCAAATAACCGAAAGCTCGGACTCGCCATGGATCATATCGTAAAAGTCGATCTCGCTGGTGAAGCTGAAGCCTTGGTTGACGGATTCCCCGACGTTTTGAAAATTGCTGCCTACTCTGCCGAAGCGATTATCATAGCTGATGTGGAACAAGCTCGCATCAAACATCGACCACGAAGTAGGGCGGCCACGAAAGCCGATCTCACTGTTGACCAAGCGGCCAGCATCGAGGTTCTCACTAAAGGTGTCTGCGCCGCCGAGAGGGAAGGCATCCGCGTATGTGGGTGGCTTGTAGGAACTAGAGACGTTGGCGTAGATTTCCGTGTCATTTCCGCTATCAAACGTGGCTCCAATGCCGCCAAGGGGCACCACTTCGCTGCGGACGTCGTCAAATAAATTGGCGGGCCTGTTGACGTTGACTTGCTCATCGATGGATTGCTTATTGTATTCCAAGCGCACGGCAGGGGTGACTGTGAAGCGACCGAAGCGGAATAGGTTTTCAGCAAATAAAGCCGCGTAAACGGAGTCTCGTTCTGATTTGTTGCGTATGGTAGCTCCACGGTCGGAAGTGAGATCGCCAGCCGCAGTTCGCTCAAGGAAGATGGGGGCGTTGATGTTCATGGCGGTGACACCTGCAGTGAAAGTGGATTTATTTTCGCCGAGTTGGTAGTCGATGAGTGCGCGGCTATCGAGCCCGAGAGTGTAGTAGGTATGCTGGTTGATATCCAGCTGATTGCCCGTCACCGTGCCGAAACCTTGGCCGGTTTGGCGTTTGCTATAGCGCACCACATCAGAGGCCCAGGCCTTGGTGATCCATTTAGCGCTCTCGTCACCAACTTCGTAGCCAATGGAGCCAAACAGGCGATCGAGGCGGACACGGTCGTGATTTAGGAGGTTTCCGATGCGATCACTCGCGTAGTTGGCCACACTGCGGCCGCCGGGTTCGCCGTGGTCGGCATCATAGCACTCAATGGTAGCGGTTAGTTTTTGCCTGTCATCGATGTCGTAAAACAAGGAAAGCTCGGCGCCGTTCAGCTCGAAGTCGCTGTTGCGGCGGCGGAAGGAATCACCAGAGCGATGATCCAAATTCAAGAGGTAGCCGGATTTGTCATTGCCGCCTTCCAGTGTGCTGAAGGTGGAATAGAGATCATTGCTGCCTATGATGTGCTGCGTTGTGGCCTTAAAAGGCGTGGAGCGGTCAGGCACATGGGTGATGTAGTTGAGCGCACCGGAAGGCTGGGAACCGTAGAGCAGAGCGGCACCACCGGAGACGAATTCGAGGCGGTCAACACTCTCAAATGGCGGCGCAAAATAGACGGTGGAGTAGCCCAACGGATCGAGGACAAAAGGAATGCCATTTTTTAACACCATGAGGTTTTGCGATTCATGTGGATCGCCAATACCACGGTAACTCAAGGAGAGTAGGGAGGAGTTGCTTACTTCGCTGGTGAGCAGGCCGGGAGTTTTTGAGAAGGCTTGACGATAGTTGTCGTTCTGAATTTGCGGCATGGCATCGAAGTCAATGACCGAGGTTTTTTTTCCGGCATAAATGCTGGTGCCAACCACATCGGGAAGAAAAGGCCCCTGAACGATCCCATCGCTCATCGTTTCTGCCGTGACCACCACTTCCGCGAGATCAGCGGCTTGTGCTGGAACTGTTTCTGTGGTGCTAGGAGCTGGTGGGTTGTTGGTTTGCCCCCAAGAAATGGCAGTGATGCATGGCGTAATGCCGACAATCAATGCTGTGCGAAGTCGTGAAAACTCGCGCATCGAGATTTTGTTGCGTTGGTTCATGGTGCAGGTATTGTTATTGAGATTCATTCTTATTAAAGAAGAAAATGATATTTTTTATTTTTTCGACCTGTAACCGTCGGTTTTTCGAGTTTCTGTCACTATTGAAGCGGTGAAATGCAGGATAGCATGTAGGAGATTTGAGCACACCTAGCTTACAGATCTCACGTAAATCACAACCCTAAGGAATCTAACAATGATGCAATACGTTCTCATCATCCACGAAGTCATCGACTACCCCGCATGGAAAAAAATCTTTGATGGCGCAGCCGGGATCCGCAAAGCGGCAGGCGAGCATTCATATCAAGTTCTGAAATACGAATCCCAACCAAACAAGATCGTCCACTTCAGCGCATGGAAATCGATCGCCGATGCCAAGGCGTTCTTCGAGTCTGATCGCCTCGTTGAGATCCGCAAACAAGCAGGTGTCCAAGCACCGGAATTTATCTATCTGGAACAACTGGAACACGGAACTTTATGAAAGAAATTATCAGCCTTCGCTCCCCGTTTGATTGCCTTGCCGGTTGCATGTGGTTGGCACGCCTGACGGACAAAATTCGTTTGATGAATGTAGGTAAGTTGCCAGCGGGCTATCATGCTTTCCTTGGTCACCGCCGTGGCGTTGATGGTCATTTTTTGCGGCACTTCGAGTTGGATAAAAGCGTCGTTCTCGAAGCCATCGCAAATCAGTTCGATGACAACGATGTGGCAAGATGGTTCCTTGGGCAACCGACAGTGACACAAAACCGGATCAATCGCTGGAATGATTTGGCCCCCAACTTGGGGAGGCATGGCTGGCCATGCGAAAAGGAACTAGCCATTGCCATCGAACGATTTTATCCCGCATCGGTTGGGGATAGGCCCATTGAAACCCTATTTGAACTGATCGTCCGCGACGAAAATCTAGCGTTACCAATCAACAAAAATACATAAATTCTATGATTACTCTCTATCAGATACCACACAGCCCGTTTTGCATTCCGATTCGTCTGATTTTGGACGCAGCCAAGGTTCCATTTGAAACTCTTAACGTCACCAATGCGAATCGTCACGAGCTGATCACACTCACGAATGGCGCCTATTATCAGGTGCCTGTCATCTTGGATGAAAGGACGGAGAGGCGCATTGTTTTTGAATCTGGCCCATCCTCACAAGATGTGGCTCGCTATCTGAATGAGGAGTTTACTGGCGGGCGTTTATTTCCTTCAAAACTTGATGGGCTGCAGGACGTTTTACTTCACCATTTGGAAGAAGAAGTCGAAGCGCTTACGTTCAAGCTCTATGATCCTTTTTATGTCGATTCGGAAACGGATCTGGTGGAGCGCGTCATGATGATTCGCCACAAGGAACGAAAATTCGGCAAGGGTTGCGTAGAGCGATGGAGAAATGACCGAAGTGAAATGCTCAACGAGGCCGTGCAGATCTTGCTTCCGTATGAAAAGATGCTCCAATATTCCCCGTTCTTACTGGGAGATAAGCCCGTTTACACCGATTTTCTTCTCGCAGGAATTTTGGGAAACATTTCCTACGCTGGGAAAAACTCGCTTCCAGAAACCATCCCTTTGCTGGGCAATTTTACGACCAAGGTAAAGGCATTTTCTTTCGATTGAAAATCTAGACCCGGGCCTTTGTTTGACTTGCTGCATTCAATTGGTGAGCGATTTTCCCCATATTCTCAATGGCTTGCAATACTTTATCATCCAGAGCAAGAGCGCAGTTAAGTCTTATGAAATTTCTAAACTCTCCGTCCACCGAGAAGATCGGCCCCGGGCAGATGCTGATGTTTTTTTCGATGGCAGCGTCCCGTAGTTTCAGCGAATCGACCCCAGCGGGAAGTTCTGCCCAGAGGAAATACCCACCGCAGGGGCGGCTCAGGGCGGTTCCCGTTGGAAATGATTTGGCGATGGAGTTGGAAATTCTACACATCTGAATTTCTAGGGTTTTCCGCAGGGCGCGGAGGTGACGATCGAAGCCGCCAGATCGTAAGTATTCGGCTGCAGCCAACGAGGTGACGTGCGGTGTGGTAATCGAGGTGATCCATTTCAATCGCCTCACGTTTTCTGCATGTGGCCCGGCGACAACCCAGCCGACTCTGAGAGCGGGAGATAGCGTTTTGGATAGAGAACCGCATAAAATGACATCCTCTGCGCCGGGCAAGGATTTGAGCGGGCGGGGTTGTGATTGCCCAAACCCGAGTTCGCCATAGATGTCGTTTTCAATAATCGGCACCTTGTGCTTGTTTGCAATTTTCACCACCGCTTGGCGGCGGAATTCCGAGAGATTCGCGCCATGAGGATTGCCAAAGCTAGGGATGAGAATGCAGGCTGCAATGTTGTGATTTTTGATCGCCTTTTCGAAAGCGATTACGTCGAGGCCGTCAGCGCATGTTGCAGGGACACTTAGGATATTCATGCCAAGGCTGCCGATCATCTGCACCAGGCCAAAGTAGGTTGGTGTTTCAATCAGCACCGTGTCTCCGGCTTTCGCCACGGCACGCAGGGAGAGATTGAGAGCATCCATGCAGCCAATCGTGATCACGATTTCATCCGGTGAAATGGTGCCGCCGGAACGAGCCAGTCGTAACGCAATCTCACGGCGCAGCGGCAGATCCGTATCGCACATTGAGTATCCGCCAAATTTCGAGGCATGCATCCGAGCCGCTCGCGCGACACTCCGAGCAATCTCGGAAGTGGGTAAAAGTGCAGCATCGGGCGTCCCCGCACCCAAAGCAATGACACCAGGCATCTGAAGATCTCGAAACACTCGGGCAACATCCTCTGATAGCCGTGGCTCCCGTGGGTGAGCGAAAATCTCTGGCAGCTTTGGAAGAGGAAGAAGTGTGAGAGATTGCACAAAAAAACCAGAACGCGGACGAGCCAGGATCAAGGACTTCGCCTCCAGATTCGTCAGTGCATGGATGACGGTAATTTTGCTGACTCCTTCTCGACGGCAAATTTCTCGGATCGAGGGCACACGATCACCTGGACGCAGAGTGCCGTTCCGAATCATCGACTCGATGGCCGCCTCCACGCGCTCGTATGCGAAAACTGTCGATTCAGACATGCCTGCCACTATCTCACAACTTTGTCCACGAAGACAGCACAAATTGGGTCAAATTGGGGTCAGTCCCCGCTATTTCACATGGAGAAAGTGGGTAAGGGCGTGATTTTGATCCGTTCGGGGATGGCCAGTGGCGAGAGGAGTGAGGAAGGTCATTTTTGTGTAGCCCACAGTCAGTGCCTATGCAGGTGAGATGAAAGAAATCCGCTGCGCCATCTCCCGATCGAGTAGAATGACAAAATCATTCCGTGGCCGACTGTTGATCCCCTTGCCATTGGTCTCATTTATGCCAAATGAAATCTTGGCAAAGCTATTGGAACAACTACGCTTACGGCGAATGAGCGCAACTGGCAAAACCAGCACTGGCATCCGCCACACGGTTTTTTCGTCACGGTTTTCTTCTTTGCTCATACTTTTTCCTTTGGCGATGCCTAACAGGGATTGTTCTGGAATTGGAGTTCGGGCTTCAGCCTATTCTTTTTTCCCAAAACTAACCAACGGGCTAAGGCCCGAAATCGAATTTGATGATGAAACTACTGCTCCTCCTCGCCCTCATGGCCAGCTCCGCCCACGCCGTCATCATCGGCACGGATTCTTTCGATTACGCAGATGGTCCGCTGGCCGATAGAAACGGCGGCCAGCTCTGGAATTGGAAAAATCGCATCACCGCCGGGCGCTCCAGTGGCCCCTCGGATTGGGACGTTTCCTCCGGAACACCCACCATCTCCAGCAGCCGACTGATCACGCAAAACAGCGCCATCAGCCGCGAATACAACGGCCCCATCGAAGACCCACCCACCAACACCGATGAGGCCAATGGCGCGATCAATAACTTCGGCACCCATCAGGAAAGAATCGTCTATTATCGCATCACTTTTACCACTGGGGAAACGGTGCCGGATAGCGTGGGCATCGCCTCCTCGGACTTTGGCACCACCACCACCTTCTTTGGCAAGCCCGCCACCAGTGCCTTCCTCGGCATCGTTAACTCCGGCCAATCCTTTACCGGCACCGCGCTCCAGCCGCGCACCAACTACACCTTGGTCACGAAGATGGACTACATCGCCGGCTTCGCCCGGCTTTACATCAATCCTGATCTCAACGATGTCGAGCCCACCCCAGCCGCCTCCCGCGCCATCCCTACGAACTGGAGCACCGCCGTGCGCCTTTCCAGCGTGGGTGGAGATCAAGTGATCTGGGATGATCTCGTGGTTTGCACCCTTTGGACGGACCTCGCCGACGTCCGCGTCACCACGCTGAATGATGAGGACAACGGGAATCTCACGGGTAGTGTTTCCCTCCGCGAGGCCGTGAAATATGGCCGCAACGGGGCCCGCATCACCTTCGCACCCAACCTCGATGGCGGCACGCTGTTGTATAGTCCTAGCTTGCCACAGATCATCTTGCCGATCCGCGGCAACGTCACCGTCGATGCCACCGCCTCGTCCGCTGGCATCACCCTAGATGCCAACTTGCGCCGCCACTTTTACGTCGAGCCACCCGAGTCCCTCATCCTACGCGGCCTCACCCTCACAGGTGGCAGTAACAGTAGCGGCACTGACGGCGGCTCCATCCTCAATGAAGGCCGTCTCATCCTAGACCGCTGCACCTTCGTGGAAAATAAGAGCAGCCGGCACGGCGGGGCCGTCTCTTCTGGGAATGCGTCTGGCACCAACTTCCTAAGGGCCGTGCATTGCACCTTCGCCAATAACACCGCCGCCAGCGATGGTGGGGGTATTTTCATCCAAGGCACTGGCAGCCGCCTCGAGCTTCACGCCTGCACCCTATCGGGAAATATCGCCGGTGGCGGCGGGGCCATCTCGCAATCCAGCCTCACCTCCAGCCTCTTCACTGCCTGCACCCTTGCTGGAAATCGCGCCATAACCAGCGGCTTCTCCGGCGGTATCGAGCTCTTCAATGCCTCCACCACGCTCCGGCACTGCACCGTTTCGCAAAACATCGGCAATGGCGCCGCTGGCGGCATCCGCTCGAGCAATGTAAGCACCTTGACGATCGGGAACTCCATCATCGCCGGAAATATCGACCCCATTGGCGGCCCAGCCGATATCACCCGCAACGGCGGCACTCTCGTGGCCAGCGGCAGCAACCTCATCGGTAGCAATGCATCCGTCACCGATGTCTTCTCCGAGAGTTTCCTCGTAGGCACCGCCACCGCGCCGCTCGATCCCGTGCTGAGTCCGCTAGGCACCTTCGGCGGCCACGGGCTCACTCTTCACCCACTCATCAACTCACGCGCCATCGATACCGCAGGCTCGGTAAATCCCGGCGGCAGCGATGCCCGCGGCTTCCCCCGCTTTCAGGATGGAGATGCCAGCAACTCCGCTCAGCTCGACATCGGCGCGGTAGAGGCCGGGCCCATCAAACGCCTCAGCATTGCCACGGACGACTTTGCCCTCACCCTGCGCCAACTCCTCAATAATAACGAGTTCCCCGGCACTGCTCAGCGCATCGGCTTCGACCCCGCCGTTTTTCCAGCCAGCACCATCACCCTTACCCAAGGAGACCTCCAGCTCATCAGCGGCACCAGCTTTTTCATCGATGCCTCGAACCTTGCCAGCCCTGTCACGATCTCTGGAAATAACGCCTTCCGCCTTTTTAACATCCCCACCGGAGCCAACCTCGCCCTGCATTCCTTAAAACTCCTCCACGGCAAAGCCCCAGACACCTCCGCCCCCACAGATACTAGCCCTGGTGGCGGCATCTTAAATGCAGGCGCGCTCAGCCTGTTCGATTCCACCGTGGCCGACTGCCGCAGCGGCTCGGGTATTGATGGCCTTGAAGGTAATGGCGGCGATGGCGGAGGCATCTTCAGCAGTGGGCCACTCCATCTCCACGCCTGCACCCTTTCTGGAAACCGAGCCGGAAAAGGTAGCGACCGCTTTGCTTTTCGTGGTGGGCGAGGCGGCAGCGGCGGCGCAATTGCCAGCAGCGGCCCCTTTAGCCTCACCTCCAGCACCCTCGCCAATAACTTCGCCGGCACAGGCGGGCTCGCCGAGAACTCTGGCCCCAATGGCGATGGCGGTGCCCTCAGCCGCCGCACCATCATCCCCTACCGCATCACCCACAGCACCATAGTAGGAAATAGCGCCGTCACCTCCAGCGGGATTTTTTCTAACGCTCCACTCATCCTGCGAGACTCCATCGTCGCCAACAACAGCGGCAGCAGCACGACCTCCCGCGATATCCAGAGCAGCAGCATTTTCTACGGCGGCAGCAATCTCATCGGCAGCAGCCCCACAGCGAGCTCCATCTCCAACGATGGCGGCACCAATTTTTTTGAAACTGATCCCAAGCTCGTCCCCCTCGCCAATTACGGCGGCCCTACCCATACCATGCTCCCTTTCCCCGGCAGCGCCGCCATCCATGGCGCGAATACCAGCACCCGCACCCGCGACCAACGCGGCCTTGCCCTCTCTGGCACCCGAGACATCGGTGCCGTGGAAGCCGATCTTGACAGCTTCATCGATACCGATGCCGACGGAATGGACGACCGCCTTGAGCGCCTCTACCGCTTGACCGTAGGCCTAACAGACGGCGCGGCGGATGCGGATGGCGATGGCTCCAGCAACGCCGCCGAGTTAGGAAATAAAACCCACCCACGCGATCCCACATCGCTCTTGAGAATCACCGCCTTCACCCGCTCCAGCGATGGTGGACTCACGATTACCTGGACCAGCTTCCCCGGCCTCAGCTACACCATCGAGGTCGATCCCACTCTCCGTCCAGTCTTCCGCCTCGCCACTGAAACCGTCACAGCCGATGGCATGACCCAAACTCGCAACCTCGGCAGGTTCAACGCCCCCATGAATTTTTTCCGCATCCGCCGGAATTAAATGGGAGTGGGAGGGCGAGCTTCAGCCTGTTTTTTTTCCACCCTCCAAATGAACGGCCCCAGCATCCGATGTTGAAATTGAGAATCGGTTTTGGAGATGTCTGAACTTCCAGACTTTTTGAATGATCGTTTTCTCCGCAGCACTAACGGCGGCGGCGAAGTAGCGCAAGCATTCCGACGCCTCCAAGAATCGCAGCCGATGGCTCAGGAATGACTGGAATCAGAGGTGACGGGCTGCGGAAAGAGATCATATACAGCTGATTTCCGGCGTTGTTGTGAGGCGAAGCGCCGCCACCAGCTTTATCGACAGAGATAGATTGCTCAAAATCGCCAGCTACCGTGAGGAATGCATACCCGTTTCTTGGTTCGTCAAAATTGCTATCAGAGCCTCTCGGTGGGGAACCAATAGCCGGATCAAATACTCTTGTAATTCCAGAAGTGGTTGAACTAACGAGTCTGGTGACAGGTGAAAATCCAATGGCTGAATAATCCGCTACGGCAAAAGAGTTTCGCTGAGTGAAGTCAATGTCGTAGGATGTGAAAACCATTTGTTGGCTACCGGTCAAAGCAGCCGTGTTGGCAGCATTAAACCATTCAAACTTGAAGGTTGCACTGTTCGGGTTGTTTGAGTTTGTGTTTGCCAACAAAACGGTCATGGTCCCAATGTCTTGGAGTCCTTGGCTGTTTGATGTGCGGACAAGCATCAATTCTGTCCCGGCAGAAATCGCAGTGACTGATACACGCAATGTTGCCACCGTAGGGAGGGCGTTGATATTTGCGGAATTGAATTTATCGCCAACGATGGCATCTGCATTCCCGATTGAGAAATTGACAGTGCTGCCGACAAAGCCTCCTGATGGAACATTCGCAGTTTGGGTTAGCGAACCACCCGCAGGCACGTCAGTGTTGGTGCCCTCTTGAATGCCACCACCTGACTGGTAACCTGTAATGACGTAGTTGACCACAGCCGCGTTGGCCGACGCAGTCGTGAAGAGCAGGAGGAAGCTCAAAAAGTTTTTAAATTTCATGCTTTGATGTTTATTTTGTGCTATCAATTACTGATAAATTTGTATTTGCGGGCGGAGCGCTATAAGGCAGAATAGTCACTGTCAACGATATTATTGAAAAATGATCGGGGACGAACATTTTCAGAGGAACCAAGGCGGGGGCGGCTAACAGCTCTTTATCATCCGTTTCTGAATGGGAGAGCCGAGCGGACAATGACAAGCCGCTTGGGTAGCAGTTTTTTGCGAAGGGATGGGGCTTCCGCATGATCACACCTTAGCGCCTCACGGAGCTCTACAAGATGGATTATATAGTTCATGATTTAGAGCGAGCTCTGGCTTGCACACAAAAATACACTTGATTCAATCTTCAAACTTGAAGTTTGCTTCATAGCTTGCAGTTTTAAAAAAAGCTAACAGAGTGTCTATTCATAGATGGCCAAATTTAATACCACCCGGTGGAGTCTGATTGCTCGGGCGAGCGATCTTGATCCCGACGGGCAAAAAGCGTTAGAGTATTTATGTCAGGCTTATTGGCCGCCGCTCTTTGCATATGTGATGCGTCATGGCTTGGAGAGAGAAGATGCGCAGGATGTGACGCAGGAGTTTTTTTCGCACTTGTTAGAAAAAGGATGGTTGAGCCGAGCGGATATAGATCGAGGAAAATTCCGAACGTTTTTATTAAGCGCGATGCAGTGTCACATCGATCAATACTGGCGCGCGCGGATGACGCAGAAGCGAGGTGGAGGAAAGTCGTTTTTTTCACTCAATGAATCATTAGTCGCCCATGAAATACAGCATGCTCTCTGTGCGACTCGGCCCTTGTCTCCGGAAGAGGCTTATGATCATCGCTGGGCACTGGCAGTGCTTGGGCGGGCGTTGGAAAGATTGCGAATGGAGACTGCCACCGCTGGAAAAGCCGAGTGGTTTCTCCAAATGAGGCCGTTTTTGTGCGAAGAAGCACGAGATGGTGATTACCAAGTGCCCGCCGCGGCCTTGGGCCTATCGACCAACGCCTTCGCTCAGGCGGTGCAGCGTCTGCGAGGCCGCTACCGGCAGGCCGTGCGAGCAGAAATCGCCGGAACAGTCCTCGACCCAGAAATGATCGATGAGGAAATGGAGATATTGCTCGAAATTTTACGTAAAAACCATTAAAATGTCAGGAACGGTGTCATCACGCGAGTTTTTTGGCAAAGAGTTACCTGATGTCTGAATCTCTTGCGCCCGAACTGCCACCGCCCGCCCCACCCGGTTTGGTGGGGCTAAATGTGCTTGGCTTGATCGAGCATTGTCTCAGTGGGCCAGAGGAGATGGTATTGGCGGAATCGCGGACCTTGGGAGAGTTCGAGCTCTATGAAGAACTCGGGCGCGGTGGCATGGGAGTGGTCTATCGAGCGCGGCACCAGAATTTGAACCGTCCGGCGGCAGTGAAGGTATTATTGGCAGGTGAATTCGCGCGCCCTGCCTTTGCCCAGCGGTTTGAAAAAGAGGCACAACTTCTGGCTCGGTTGAGGCATCCGTATCTCGTCACCATCTATCAAGTGGGAAATGAAGAGGGATTGGCTTATTTCGCGATGGAATTAGTCGAAGGCGGGTCGATTGAGTCACCGTGGCCGGGGCCGATCGATTGGAGAGAACGCGCCCTTTTCATGGCGAAGGTGGCACGGGCGGTTGATTATGCGCACAGCGAGGGAGTGCTGCACCGAGATCTTAAGCCATCCAATATTTTGCGCGACTCCAGTGGCGAGCCGCGCATCACAGATTTCGGGTTGGCTCGGCTGCTCGCACCAGATGAGTCTGATATGCTTCTCACGGCCAGCATGGAGGTGCTTGGCTCGCCACCCTACATGTCTCCAGAGCAGGCTGCGGGCGATGCCGAGCAAGTGGGACGTCCCGCTGATGTGTATTCGCTGGGTGGCGTGTTGTATTTTCTTCTCACCGGGCGTCCGCCGTTTCAGGGGGCATCTCTCACGCTGTTGCTCGCTCAGGTGGCGCTCGATGCGCCGGTTGCCCCGCGTCAACTCGATCCTTCATTGCCCTTGGACTTGGAGACGGTGGCGCTCAAGTGCCTGGAAAAAGACCCACTCCGGCGCTACGCGACAGCGGCTGCGCTGGCCGATGAGCTGGAGCGGTTTGCACGGGGCGAGCCGGTGCATGCGCGGCCATTGGGCCCACTGGATCGTCTTTGGCGCTGGGCTCGCCGACGGCCCGCGTGGGCGAGCACGATAGCGGCTTTAATCTCAGCGGTGAGTCTCGGCATTATCGGCACCACATGGCAATGGCGACGAGCGATCGCGGCCTACAACGATCAATTGACAGCTCGGCAGGCAGAGGCAGTGTCCCGGCGTGGATTGGAAGAAAATAACTATGCCGCGGATATACGGGCGGCGGCACTCGCCATCCTCGAGCATCAACAACCAGAAATCGGACGTAGCCTACTCCAGCGCCAAGTTAATTCCCCAGAGCGAGGCATTGAATGGCGCTTGCTGTGGAACGAATCGCGCTCTCGCGAGCTGGCCCGCTTCCGGCAGGATGAGGAAGGCGCCGTCACCGCGGTGGAGTTTTGGGAGTCGAGCCAGATAGGCATCAGTGGCGATAGTCAAGGCCAGGTGCGTTTTTGGGACTTGGTGAAAAAGACCTCGGCTCATTTGCCACCGCTGAAGTTGAGGGGAGAAATTACAGGGCTGCAATTTTTTCCGCCAAATCAGCTTTTAGTCTCCAGCGGAGCAGGTGAAGTGACATTCTGGGATCTGAGTGCCCTCGGCGGTAAAGAAATGCCACTGCCGCTCCAGCGCTGGCCTGGCCGTCAGGCCGCGCTATCGGCGAATGGTCAGACCTTAGCCACGAGCGAAGGGGATTTCCATTCTTGGATGGAGAGTCCGAGGGCGATCCGCGTTTGGAGCCCACCGAGTGCGCCCACGCCTTGGATTGTTCCTGAACGGGCGCAGTATGTAGCCTTGTCACCCGATGGCCAATTCTTAGCTCTTGCAGGTGGGCCCGACGGCATCGATCTCTGGGATATTCCAAAGAGGGAAAAACTCTCGCTCTCACTCCGAGGCAGTGGACGAGTGTGGCGGCCGGTTTTTTCCGACGACGGACGCTCGCTCGCAGCCGGTGGGCGGGCGAGCGCGTGGTGGTGGTCTTTGCCCGCTAGCTTGGATCGACCGGATTCACCGCCTACATCGCTCTCGGGAAATTTTTTACCTCACCCGCTCGATGTTTGGGCCCTGCGGTTTCTACCCAATTCTGCCGGCGGCACGCTCATCACCGCATGTGCCGATCGGGTTCTGCGCGGGTGGGCCCTCAATCCGTTAGCGCGAAACGAGCCGCACTTTGTGATGCCGGGCAGCCCCGAGGAAATTTGGGCGCTCGCTCTGAGTTCAGATGGGCGTCAGATAATGACTGGGGTAAAGTCCGGCACGGCTCATCTTTGGCCGGGTGAGTGCGAGAGCCGCCGCCGGGAAGTGCCAAATCACTCGTATATGCCGCCGATTTTCAGCCCTCAAAGTGAGTGGCTCATGACAATCGCCGAGGGAGCAGAACCCTTTGCTCTGCGGTCTCTCACGGGAGAAAAAGATCTTTCTCTGGGTGAAACGATACCCATGGGATTTTCGCGCTCACCAAGCCTTTCGATTTGGTCTCGTCAGGGGTATCCCGCTGATCTCCAAGCTCGCCAGATCACGACCCACGGCCTCGGACCCTTCATCGAGCCATCGTATCCGCTGGGCACGCAGAGCATTATCCACGCCGGGCTTTCGCGTGATGCACGGGCGGCTTTTTCGATGAGCGATGATCAAAAGGTAAAAGTGCTGCGATTGCGAGATGGCGCTGAGCTGGGCCGGTTTTCCCTCCAGTTGCCGCTGATTAAGCGCGTCGATCTCAGTGCCGAGGGTCGCTACCTCGCCGCTGGATCCGTGGAGAATCAGCTCCAGTTGGTCGAAGTCGCCACTGGGCGCAGCTACCATCTGCATGGCCACCGCCACGCCGTCAATGCAGTGGCTTTCTCTCCCGATGGCACACAGCTCGCCAGCGTGGCATCCGATGCCGAGCTCAAAATCTGGGAAACTGCGACGGGGCGCGAATTGCTCTGGTGGCCACTGCGGGAGGCAGGTCGCCATATTTCCTTTTCTCCAGATGGCCATTGGCTGGCGGTGGGCCTCATCACCAGCGGAGCGGATGAGACTGATGCCAAAACCTGGCTTATCGAGACCCCGGAGGTAAAGTGATGTCGTCCGTCTCATTATGGCCAAACTGAATACACAGGACATCCCTAAGTTTCAGAAATCTATTCTAACTGATAGATCAGGGCATTTGATTGACGATAAAGAGGCGGGATTCTTTTCGCCTCAGTTGCTTTCCACCGGGCAGATTGATGGCGTGGCTGGCATGATTTTTTTCTAACAAATCAAGGCATCGTTCGATCAGATCGTGGCTACAATCTGGAACACCTGCTTGTTTGAGAAACGCAAAGAGGTGGCCGCGCTGCAACGCTTTCGGAAGATCCCGCAAGGCTTTGACGTGCAGCCTGCCTTGTGGATCGAGCACGGAGGTGTGGTCGATCGCCCAGCGCAGCAATTGATCATTTTCGTGAGACCATTCATGCAAACGCAGCCAGCTTTGCGCGAGGCTTCTGCCACCAATTTCATCTAACAGAGGGATCGCCTCGTTGCGCAATCGATTGCGGATGGCGATCGGCTCGGCATTGGTTGCATCTTCACGCCACTTGATTTTGCGGGCCTTCAACCAGGCATGCACCTCTGAGCGAGTAACTCCTAACATGGGACGATGAATTTCTAACATTTTTTTATCAATCACTCTTCGGCTGATAATCTGCATGCCTTTCGTGCCATGAGAACCTCGCAAAAAATTCCACATCAGCGTTTCCACCTGATCATCGGCGTGATGGCCTAACAGCAAACGTTCGCAGCAATGTTGCTTACGGCAGGTGGCGAAAAAATGGTAGCGTGCCTCACGCGCGGCCGCTTCGAGTGATTGCTGCTGAGAAGATGCGAGCGCGGCGACATCTGTGCAACCAATTTCTGTTAGGAGTCCTAGGTGTTTCGCGAGTTTGGCGACGAACTTAGCATCTTGATCGGATGCCTTGCCGCGCAGTAGATGGTTCAAGTGACAGACGATCAATTGCGTGAAACCGCATTCGAGTAATTGATGCAACAATGCGACTGAGTCCGCCCCTCCGGAAACACCGACAAGCCACCGCCGCTTGCGCGAAGCTGCTGTTAGCCATGATGGATCGAACAAAACGCTCATGAGCGATTTATGAGCTGCATCGTTCGCGGCAGCAAAGCCGTTTTTCAATGAGCCCACGCCGATTGAATTTCCGTGGGTGAAAGTTCTTTCCATTGTCCGCACGGTAAAGTTCCGAGTTGCAAGGTGCCGATCGAGTGGCGAATCAAGCGCAGCGTCGGCAAGCCGACGGCAGCGGTCATGCGGCGCACTTGGCGATTTTTCCCTTCCACCAAGGAAAGCCGTAGCCAAGACGTTGGGATCGCTTTGCGAAAACGGACAGGCGGCTCACGTTCGCTAAGAACCGGCGGCTCTAACAAAATTTCCGCCTCGCATGGTCGCGTGAGATCGCCACGAATTTGGATTCCCCCACGCGCTAATTTTGCAACATCTGCCAACTGTGGCACACCTTCCACCTGCGCCCAATAGCTGCGCGGATGGGCAGCCGTAGGATCTAACAGCCGATGATTCACTCCAGCTTCATCGCAAAGCAGTAGCAGCCCTTCCGAATCCATATCCAACCGGCCTAACGGATAGACGTGTTTCGGAAATCCAAAATCAGCAAGCGTGCGCTGCCCAGCCAGCTCTGGTGTGAACTGGCAAAGCACGCCGTAGGGCTTATGAAATGCAATCCACATCGGAACTTAGCCATCGAGATGAAATGCCCCTCGCCGATATGCGCAGTGGAAATCATTGCCCGCTTGATGCGGCATCCATCCATTCGTTTTCGCAAAATCAATCGCCTCCGTCACACGATCATAGCTCACAATTTTTGGCAATTTCGCGATCAACCTTTGCCCGCGCACTGCATCCGCTGCAAAGACGATGAGCTCACTCTCGCCGCGCAAATTTTGCATGATCCAGCGATATTGCACATCGTGGTGATTGATCGTTTTGTATCCTTTTTGCGGAGCTGGCATGAATGATGAGAGTTATTCTAACAACGTCGTCCGTGAAAACAAACTGATGACGTGAATTCCGCGGGCTTCGATGGCTTGGCTTAGCTTATTTGGACCTTTCATTACTGAAGAGAGGTCGCAAATTCAAATGCTTGGCGCGGAAATTTAGCGATAAGCCACTTTAGCACTTGGAGTTGATCATTAGACGGGGCACGGCGTATCTGGATTAGTAGCTTATCAGCTTTGGGACGTTCCAAAGTAACATTTGAAGCGCCCTCATTACACATTGAGCATATGGCGCGAAGGTTACTTGGTTCATCCGAACCTCCAACTGATTTATCAATCACGTGACCAATGTGCAAACGAGTGCGACGAGTCGTATCTTCAGGATGTGGCTCACCAGCGACTGCCCCACACATCTGACATGTAAAACCATTGCGATCTAATACGATAGCCCGTGTCTCTTTGGATATTGCGCGCTCGAATGCTGGCTTGGGTGCCGGGTCTAACAATAAATATTGCCCAGGCTTCAATTCATCTCGATCGTTATGGGTTAAAATCTGATAACCTTCCTCCGTTCTCAATTCACGGACCCTACGAGCCCATTCAGTAATTCCCCCGGCCACTTCTCTGAGCTCATTGGAGCTCATGACCTTGCCTATGTGGGTCAGGAAATATGATCTCAACTTGTCGCGTGCCCCCATAATTGATTAAGCTAGCGCGATGTTAGCAACTGATGAGGCTTGGAGCGATTGAAAAATTCCAGCAGCTACAGCCGCCGCCACCGGCGGGGGAAATGCATTACCTACTTGACGATATGCTGCTGTCTTACTTCCTGTGAACTCCCAATCATCTGGAAAACCTTGAACACGAGCTGCCATTCTTACTGTGAGGCGCGGCATGCCCACAAAATTTTTATCGGGTGGCTCATTGGCAATCCCCATCCCATCTATGCCTAACGATGCCCACGCGCGCTTCGAGCGGGTGGGCCCCAAGTCCGGTCCCCCGTGTTTCTTAGAACCACCAACTATGGTCGGAGCAACCACATTCGCGCGCTTGCGCCACTCCTTAGCCATCATCCAACCCTTTGAGGCAAGTAAATCGTGCAATGCATCACCAACAGTTAGAGCAGGCAGTAATGACGGTGCTGGCCACGGAAAACCACCTCTCACATCGTTGCGCAACGCCATGAAAACAACGCGTGGACGTAGTTGCGGCACTTTGTAGTCTGATGCATTCAGCAGTCTCCAGTCAGTCCGGTAGCCCAGTGATGCAATCTCACCAGAAATATACTGGCGATAATCCTCAAAAACGGCATCCAGAATACCTCGGACATTTTCGAGCATGACTGCACGTGGGCGAGTCTCCTTCACCAAGCGAATGCCCTCCGGAAATAGATTACGTTCATCAGCATCGCCGAGCTGCTTACCGGCAACGGAAAACGGTGGGCAGGGCAGCCCACCAGCCAGCAAATCAACTCCTTTGAAGGGGCGTCCATCAAACTCCCTTAAATCCTGATGAATAACATTCCAATCCTTTCTATTAGCTCTAAGAGTGTTACAGCAATGAGCGTCGATCTCAACCAGAGCCAAATGGCGGAAACCAGCATGCTCTAAGCCTAGTGCTTGCCCCCCTGCCCCAGCACAAAGTTCAACAGCGGTTAACTCATTCATCAGGGTTAGTATCGATGGAGGGCCGTTCGGGTCAAGCTCAAACAGTGTTCATACGTTGCCTAACAACGTCGTCCGTGAAAACAAACTGATGACGTGAATTCCGCGCGCTTCGATGGCTTGGCGGCCGCCTTCTTCACGATCGACCAAGACCAAGGCGAAGGCCACTTTGCCGCCTTCGCGCTCGATTGCATCGATGGCCTTGAGCGTGGATCCGCCGGTGGTGATCACATCATCGACGACGATGACGGCATCGCCGGAGCGGAAATTTCCTTCGATCTGTTTGCCGACGCCGTGGCCTTTCGGTTCCTTGCGCACGGTGAAAACTTGCAGCGCTTCGTCTGGATGCTCAACTGCGGAGGCCATGCCCACGGCGAGTGAAATCGGATCCGCGCCTAGCGTCATGCCGCCGATTGCTTGCACGATGAGATGCTCGGAATGAATTTTCGATCGCACGGCATGCCAGCCTAATTGGCCGATCCAGCGGGCACCAAATGGGTCCAGCGCCGTCATCCGGCAATCGATGTAAAGATCGCTCTGCTTGCCCGAGGCCAAGGTGAACGAGCCTGTTCTAACTGATTTTTCTAACAATAAATCTTTGAGTGATTGCGTGATTTGGAGCATAAAAAAGTGTTAGGCTTTGGATGATGGATCGTAATCTTTCGGTGCGCGGACGATTTTTTCAACTCCGTGCTTGGTGACTAAATTACCACTGCTGGATCGGCTTTTGATGCCAAATTCTGCAAAATGGAGTGGGCGTATCAAATTTTTCATGCGCAGGCCAGACTTGAGATGGACGAGCAGCATTTGCGCGGCACTTTCTTCGTTCGTTTTATGGACGGCGAGGTAGAGCACGCGGGTGTTGGGTTTGCCTCTTGTTAGATCGTATTCTTTATCGCGCGTGGTGCCGCCGATGGTGAAGCGTTTTGCCAAGATCGGGCCATCGCGGCCATCGCGGAAAATCATGGAATAAATCAAATCTTCCTCTTTGCGGAAAATAGCGACGTGCAGGGGTTTTTGGCCAACGAAGACTTTTTCTGCGACTTTGACGACGCGCATTTTCCCGTCTTGGGTGAAAGCGATTACGTCATCGAGAGTCGAGCATTTTTCTAACGGCTCACCATCTTTTTTCAACCCGTAGCCGACGAAGCCGTTTTTCGCATCGAGATAAAGTGTCTCAGTTGCGGCGACGACTTGGGTGCGATCCACACGATCAAACGACGAGATTTCTGTGAGGCGCTGGTGGGCTTTGCCATATTTTTTGGCGAGTTCCTCGAACCATCGGATCGTGTAGCGCGTGAGGTTGCGCAGGTTTTTTTCAGCTTCATCGATGAGTTTTTCGAGCTGCTTGATTTCATCATCGGCCTTGAAGCTATCGAACTTTGAGATGCGTTTGATTTTAATCTCCGTGAGTCTAACAAGATCATCTTCGGTCACTTCGCGTTTGAGCAAGTGAGTAAATGGCTTGAGTCCGTTGGCGATCGCAGCGAGCACATCGGGCCATGTTTCGCATTCTTCGATATCGCGATAAATGCGATTTTCGATGAAGATTTTTTCGAGCGAACTGAAGTGCCATTTTTCCGCGAGTTCGTTGAGTTTGATTTGCAACTCAAGTTTGAGCAGCTCGCGCGTGCGCTCAGTGGTGCGGCGCAAAATTTCGCTCACGCCCATGAACTGCGGCTTGCCATCGACGATGACGCAGGCGTTGGGAGAAATCGAGAGTTCACAATCAGTGAAGGCAAAGAGCGCGTCGCGCGTTTGCTCGGGATCGGCACCGGCGGGCAGATGCACTAGAATTTCCACATTCGCCGCGGTGTTATCTTCGATTTTCGCGATTTTGATTTTCCCTTTATCCGCCGCGACGACGACGGATTCCATCAGATTTCCGGTGGTGGTGCCGAAGGGAATTTCCGTAATCCGCAAGATGCCTTTTTTATCGGTGAGCACGCGCGCGCGGACGCGGATTTTCCCGCCACGGAGGCCATCACGATAATCGGTGGCATCCATGATTCCAGCGGTGGGGAAATCGGGTAAAAGTGTGAACGGTTGTTCGCGCAGGTGAGCAATCGCCGCTTCGATTAGCTCGTGAAATGCGTGAGGCAGAATTTTACAAGCGAGGCCGACTGCGATGCCCTCGACGCCCTGTGCTAACAGAAGTGGAAATTTCACCGGCAGCGTGTCCGGCTCTCTACGGCGTCCATCGTAGCTCGCGAGCCACTGAGTGGTCTTGGGATTGAAGACGACTTCTTTGGCAAATGGTGTGAGACGCGCCTCGATGTAACGAGGGGCTGCGGCTCCATCGCCGGTGAGAATGTTGCCCCAATTTCCTTGGGTATCGATGAGCAATTCTTTCTGGCCAAGTTGCACGATGGCGGCGCTGATCGATTGATCGCCATGCGGGTGATAATTCATCGTATTGCCAACGATGCCGGCGACTTTGTTGTAACGGCCATCATCGATTTCATCCATCGCGTGAAGGATGCGGCGCTGCACTGGCTTGAGGCCGTCGTAAAGATGCGGCACGGCGCGCTCGAGAATCACGTAGCTGGCGTAATCCAGAAAGTAGTCTGAATACATGGCGCCTAATGAGTCGTGATGGTCTGTTTCGGAAAACATGGTGGACATGGGTTAGAGATGCCACGCGCGGCAAGCAAGCCTGCGCTGAGGCAAAATCTGATGACGAGAGCTTAGCTCAGACGCTGCTCCAGCTCGGCGGTCCACAAACTGCGCACGATCGCTTCTTGGACAGTTTCCATTTGTTCGCGCTCGTCGTCTTCTTGGTCATCGTGGCCGGCGAGGTGCAGCAGACCGTGCACGAAATAGCGCAGAAGTTCGCGCGCCAGCGGCTCACCATACTCGGCGGCTTGGCGAGCGGCGACTTGCGCACCGATGACAATTTCTCCGTGATGAAATGTGATCACATCCGTGGGCCCTTGAATATCCATGAATTGTTCATGGACGTGGCTGCTGGTCTCATCATCCACGAGGGCGACTTCTAAGGTGGCCAGCAAGGCGAGTGGCGATGGCTGGACGGTGGCATGGGCGAGTGCGAGCCGCACGATTTCGGGAGAAGCCGATTCCAAAGTGGTAAGCCATGCTTCCGGAATCAGTGTTTGGTCCTGATGATTGCCGATGTAAACTTCAAGTGACATTGGGAAAAAATCGCTTCGTTCACGCCCGCTTTGGCATCTGCACCACGGTGGATTCTTCAGTTGGCGTATGCTCCGAGATGCTTAGCTTTTTGGTAGGAGGAGCCGTTGCCGAATCGTCTTTAGGATAACTGATGCGATTATGCATCATGCTGCGCAGCGTATTGGTGAAGCTATCTTTGATGATGGCTAACTGTTGAATCGTGAGTGGGCAATCATCTAACTGGCCATCATCCATTTTGCTCCGCACGATGCTATCGATCATGGTTCGGATTTTCGCAGGAGTCGGTTTTTGAATCGTGCGCGAGGCGCTTTCCACACAATCGGCGAGGGAGATGATGCCACTTTCCACCGTGCTGGGTCGCTTGCCCGGGTAGCGGAAATTTTGCTCCTCGACGCTTGGCAGGTCTTCTGGATTTTCGATTCTACGGCCGACTTTTTCGAGCTCGGCCCGCTTCATTTCCCGGGCTTTGTGGTAAAAATAAGCGACCAATGAATCGCCGTGGTGTTCTTGGATCACATCGAGGATGCGCGGGTTGAGTTTGTGCTTGAGAGCGAGATCCACGCCGTCTTTGACGTGGGCGATAATGATCATCGCGCTCATCGTCGGGGTCAGCGCATCGTGAGGATTTTCCGAGCCATCGTTGAGATTTTCGATGAAATACCCAGGTTTGGTCAATTTCCCGACATCGTGAAAATAGGCGCAAACTCGGCACATCGGCGCATTGGCCCCAATATTTTCCGCCGCGGCTTCGGCGAGGGAGGCGACGATCAAGCTGTGGTGAAAGGTGCCTGGTGCTTCAAGTTGCATCTCGCGCAACAATTTGTGATTCAAATCGCTCAGCTCTAACCAACTGATATCGGTGGTTAGATTAAATGCGCCTTCAAAAAATGGCAAAAGCCCGCTGATGATCAATGCGGTGAGCAGCGAGGTGCCCACTGCGGCCAGACTTCCCGCGCCAAATCCTTGCAAATGCTGCATGCTATTTTCACCAAATACCGCCACGATATCGAGCCTGCCTAACAGCATGCTGAGGATCATCGTCATCGCGCCTGCGTAGATGCCGGCACGCAGCAGTTGCGCGCGCTTGCGCACTTTATTGACTAACAGAACACACGTAATTCCGCCAACCAAGCTCAAGATCATGAAGTTGAGCACTTCATTTTTGGGCACCAGCAAGCAACCAAGAAGCGTCACATAGACTGCGGAAAATGCGCCGACTGGCCGCCCTAACAGAACGCCATGAAGCATGGGTGCTAGCGCGAAGGGAATCAGAAAAAAGCGATAGAATTCTGGGAAAAATCCGCGATTCACCATGCCCATGATGGCGCTTAGGATCATCAGATGCAGCATCAAGCCGCCGAGCACGAGAAACAGCCGGCTATTGCGCTGGGAGCGACTGCGCATCGTCACTTGGAACATGACGACGGCGGTGGCGGCGATGACGAGTGCGTAAAGCGCGCGTTTGAAGGCTTGATCTGCAAAGGCGATCTCGCCCGAGGAGCTGAGCACGAGCACGGCCGTTCCCGCAATGAAGGTGAAGTAGAGCGAAAGTTTGATCCAAATACTTTTTTCAAGAGCCTGCACGATTGGGTTGGCGCAGTTCACTTGGCGCTTTTTCCCTGAGGAAAATCCGAGGCGCGACAACCGCCAGCGTTTTATGGCTTCGAAATATCCCACGATCGTTTGGTTGGATGGATGATCAATAGTCCGCGCTTAGATAAAGACACCTGAAGGCGGGCGGAATGGTTTTTTAACCAATACGGCGGAGTTTGGCAATCTGCAATATGAGCAGCAGCGGGGAACGGATTTCTCAAAGAATGTTACAACTTCGTCACGATGCCTCACTTGGAGGAAGCGGCGGCAGGCTGTTGATGATTAAGTTCATCCGGCGCGTTGCGCAGGGGTGAAAATGCTTATGATCATCCCTGAGATTTATTTCAAAAAACGCCACGCTTGCTTCCTGAAAAAATGGCCTCGGCTTGCCATGCAAGGGTGCCGCGCATGGGTGATCATGTTGGGCTTCATCGCCGCTGCTCCGGCTCCGTTGCGAGCTGAAAGTCCCTTTTACTCGTGGTATCGCCAGACCGAGCGTGAGACTTCGGCTCCATTGATTGAGCAAAGTGAAATGGATTTCCCAATGCTGCAAAAAGCATCTCCCGCTAGCGCGCTGCCTGACATGAATGACGTGTTAGAGCCCGAGCCGACGGTGCAACTTGCGCCCGTTCCTAACAATTGTTCCATTGTAGGCGAGGTTTCCGATGCGATGTCTCTCAATCCTTTGGCAGGCGTTTTTCTCGTCATCGGCGAGACCGGCCGCACGGTGGAAAGCAGTGCTCAGGGGAAATTTGAGGTGAGCGGATTGCCTCAAGGTGCGATTGCCATCGAGGCCACCAAGCTCGGCTATTTTACGGAAACGGTCTTGATCAATACGCTGCCGACGCAGGTGGCACAAGTGCGCATCGCACTGCGAGCGAAGCCAACGGATGGAGAAAGTGAAGTCGTCACCCTGGAAGAGGAAACCATCGTCGGCGAGTATCAAGAAGACGACCAACCAGAATTCGATCTTGGTTTAAAAACGGATAGCAACACGCTCGTTTCTGGCATTAGCAAAGAAGAATTTAGCCGGACGGGCGTGAGCGATGCCGCTGGCGCAGTGGGAAAAGTGGCGGGCGCGAACATCGTCGGCGGCAAGTTCGCCGTCGTTCGCGGGCTAGCAGATCGCTACGTCACCACGCTGTTCAATGGCGCGGCAATTTCCTCGGCAGATCCATCGCGCAAGGCAGTTCAGTTAGATATTTTTCCGACGACGGCGATTCAATCGATCAATATCAACAAAACCCACTCCCCGAATTTGCCCGGCGATTTCGGCGGTGGCACGATTCAAATTCAATCGCTCAACATCCCGAGCGAGCGAATTATCGAGTTTAAATACAAAATGACGTGGAACTCGACTTTAGAGGACCGCATGCTGGTGCACCCGAATCGCAAGCCAGGATTCTGGGGCGACCAAAATAATGCCATTCCGGACGCTTGGTTGTGGAATTTGGATGAAAATGGTGAGCCGAGGTCATTCAACGTCGGCGGCAACCGCGTCGTGCCGGGGAGATCCCCCACTGCGAGCCAACAGCAGCAGCAAATCGCGATTGGCAATGAGGAGCAGGCGAAAGCAGATCAAGCGCTGGCTGGTGTCCTAGCACTCCACAACTCGCAGGGCTTTATGCCCAAAGTGGAAAAGCCCGAGGAGGGGAAAAGTTTCTCGATGGTGTATGGTGATAAGTTCGATTTCGAGAACGGCAATCAGTTAGGATTCATCGCTGCCTTTCAACACTCGACAGAAGATGAGGTCAACGCGCTTGGTCCCGAAAATCGCATCACCTCGCCTTCGCGCTCATGGCTGCAGGAAAGCTATTCGCGAGAAGTCGATTGGTCGCTCTATCTAGCAGGCGGATACAAAATCGGTGATCACCACCAGTTGAATGCCACGTATTTCCGCAAGCGTATCCTCACAGATCAAATCACGCATGGCAAAAATTTCGCAATTGAGGGTGATGGTGTCTTTGGCGCATTGGCCAAAAATGATGCGACTTTAGCGCGCTACGGAGCCAGTGCCGTGTATAACAAAGAATTTTGGACCATCGATCCCGTCATTCGGGACACCGAGATTATGCAACTCTCTGGAAATCATAAAAATGATCACGGCACCCATTTTTCGTGGGGCCTGAGCCAGTCATCTGCTACAGAGTCTCGGCCACATACCTCCACCTTTCAACACGGGCAGTTAGATTTTACCAATCCACTCATTTTTCTCGAATCTTTAAAAGATCCGAATGTGATTTATAATCCATCCCTTGGCCAAATCCGCACGATCGAATACCAAACATTCGTCAACGACGGAATTGGCTCGCTCGATTCCTCACGTGAAACTCAGCGCATTGAAGAAAAGGCACAAGAGCGCTCTGCTGAATTGAAACAAGAGTTCTACCTCACCGATAAGCGCGAAGATGGTGCCAAGTTTGAGCTTTCCCTCGGTGTGAATGATTTAGAAAAAGAACGCACGCAAGAAGGTAGAGTCTATTTGATGCGGACCGCGAGCTGGGAACGCTGGGTGGCGCGTAATCCCCCGGCGTGGTGGGCCAATTCAGCCGCGGTGCCCTTTTCCAACGGATCTCCACTGAGTGCCACGGTGATGCCGGATGGCACGCCCTTGCCTGCCGGGTTCCGCACGCTTGGAGAATACCTCGCATCCAATCCAGACGCTCTTGCCGCATTTTTCAATGGTTATGGCAATGAACGATTTGGGGGTATTCCAGGCACAGGAACAGGAGCAAATCGGGGCACCTATGTCCAGCCAGACGGGCCATATTTTGCCAACGGCTCAGGCCTCGAAGTTCGCAACATCAATAGCGATCTGAGCCTTACCTCGATTTACTCGACGGCATCATTTCTCGGTGATATTTGGCGCATTGGCGGTGGTGTGCGCTGGGAAGAGGAAACCAAAAGTTATCAAGTCGCAGCTGATCCCCTCACCCGCCTGTTAGAAGATGACCCCAGCCGCACAGGCTCGATGGTGACCAACGCAATCATCCCCTCCGCCTTTGCCGGACTTGATATCATCCCTGAGCAGCTCTGGGTAAATCTTGCATGGTCAGAAACTGTCGCCCGCCCCACCTTTCATGAATTTTTGCCGATCGAATCCATTGCTCAAGATACCGGCATTCTACGCCGTGGAAATGCAAGCCTTGGCGAAACTCAAATTAGCAACCTCGATATCTCCATCGAGTGGGCACCGACAGAATCGATCAGTTGCACGCTCTCCGCATTCAAAAAAGATTTGTTAGATCCCATCGTGGTGGTGCAGCGGGTGGATCAGGGAGTCAACAGCAACACCTACATCAATGGTGACAACGGGGAAATCAAAGGCTTCGAGATCGAAGGCCGATGGAAGCCGGAAGCCTGGCCATTTTCACTCACTGGGAATTACACATTCATCAATTCCAGTTTACTCTATGAGGTTAATCAAGGAATCAATGTCACCGAGCTGGAAACACGCTTTCCATTTCAGCCGAGCCAAATTCTCAATCTAACATTAGGCTGGGAACCCGAAGAATCGCCCTGGAGCGCATTTCTAACAGCTAACTTCACGGATGAATATCCTACCATTTTGCGCAGCGATCCGAATGCCTATGATGTCTGGCTCAAGCCACAATTCACACTCGATTTAATGATCGCACGCAAGTTTGTCTTCGATTCATTTACCGGCACATTGACGCTCGGCATTAAAAACCTCACCAAATTAGAACGCGAGTATGAATACCGCGGCGAGGGCGCGTCGGACGGGCTGAGCTACACGGCAGAAGAGCTGGGGATGTCCTACTCCGTTGAATTCAAAGCCGCATTCTAACAGCGAATCCTTCTGGGAGGGCAATGTGGCGAAACTGCCACAAGAATGCATTTCGATTTGTGGCAGCCATGGGCGTTTCTAATCCAGTGAAAGTTCCACAACTTTTCACACTCAGGAAATTCTCAACAACAGACCCAACAACATATGAATACTCAATCATCCATCAAAATGACTCTCATGGCACTGGCAGCCATGATGCCGTCTATCATGCATGCCGCGAACATCGAAGTGGTCGCTACCCAAACGGTGAATACAACTCCATTTGGACCCAACGTGCGGGCGATCACCACCAACACGACTTGGACTAAAAACAACAACTACATCCTTAGGGATAAAGTCTTCGTCACCAATGGCGCCACTCTGACGATCGAACCTGGAACCAAGATTTATTCGACACTGGATGACAAAGGCACGGGAACCAAAGATGACGATGCCTTCGGTGCGATCGTGATCGTTCGCGGCGCGAAAATTCAAGCCAACGGAACCGCTGCTGAGCCGATCGTGATGACAACCATCGACGAGTTAGAAGCACAAACAGCCACGGATTTGGATGGAAATTCCTCTGTGGCGGATGCTCCTACCACTACGACGGCTGGCCGTTGGGGCGGCTTAGTTGTTTTGGGAAATGCGCCGATTGCAAACTTCGGTCCAGGCCCGGTCAACATCGGTGAAGACCGCATCGAAGGTTTCCAACCGGCCGCTTCCTCTGATTTGGATGCAGATGGCCGCGCAGACGTGATCGAATACGGCGGCGCTGTGGCAGCTGATAACAGCGGCAGCATGACCTATATTTCGATCCGCCATGGTGGATACGTCTATGCTGCTGGCACGGAAATCAATGGTCTCACCCTCGGCGGTGTGGGCTCCGGCACCACCATCAATCACATCGAGGTTTTTGCCAACGCAGATGACGGCATCGAATTCTTCGGTGGCACAGTTAATACCAGCAATATCGTTCTGGCATTTAACCAAGACGATAGCTTCGACATCGATCAAGGCTACAGCGGAACTAACCAATTCTGGTTCGCGATTCAAAATCCGTTCTTAGAGGATGGCGTGACCTCCGCCCAAGACAACGGCGGCGAGTGGGATGGGGTGACCGGAACGATTAATGATTCCCCAGCCGCCTCCGCGCCTATCATTTACAATGCAACTTTCATCGGATCCGGAGTCACCGGCCCACTGGGCACGGACCGTGGCAACAACGCGCTGTTTATTGATGACCGCTTCAAAGGCAAAATCTACAACTCCGTTTTTGATGATTTCCGCGAAGATTTCATCGAAGCCAGCAGTGATGCATTTGGCACGGGCTTAGTGTTTGCGAACAACACCATCGGTCGCTTCGGCGGTGGCACTCCAGGCACCAACTTGACTTACCTCAACGGTGCCGGCGCGGCCAACATGGTCTTCGATGCCGCAGGTGTTCCGATCAACGGCAACTCCAGTGGCGGAGTCAACCCACTGTATCGCAATTACGTTCGCAACGCTGGGCTTGAGCTCGTTACCATCGACCCAAGACCCTCTGCCAGCTCTCCGCTTCTCCCTAGCAATGGAGCGACGATCCAAGCAGGTGCTCCTGTCGCTGCCAACTTCCGTGGTGCATTCGGATCCACGAACTGGGCTACCGGTTGGACACGAGTCAGCACCATTGGAAAACTGATCGGAGATGTCGTAAGCACAGTCGATACAGACGGTGACGGTATTTCGGACGCAGTCGAGAGCGCAAACACAGCACTTGGCCTCAACCCACTCGTCTTCAACGGAACGCCAGCAACAATCCTTGCTAACGTTTACACCACGGCTTCCATTCTGGATCTCAGAACTGCTGGCCAAACCACCGTGCAAGCCGTCGGCCCCAATGTGACGTTGAGCCTGCCGGTCTTCAAATCAGGCACGCTTGATAATCCATGGATCCCAGCAGGAAACCTCTCACTCACGATTCCGAAAGACGGCGATAAGCAATTCTATCGCATTCAAGTCGAAGGTGCTGATTGATCAACTCACGGCCTATTTGACAGAATAATCACAAGGGGATCGTCGGCAATATCCGGCGATCCCCGTTTTGTTTCCGCAAGTAAAAGCTCTCCAACGCAAGGTCATGCTTCGCATGATTCAAGTATAACTCGGCACTTACAGAGATAGCTGCAACAGGGAGCCCACCGCAAAACAGATAGCGTAGTCTGCGGTTTGGACATCCCGGCGAGGATGCACGATCAACTGCGAATGAGTAGGGAGTGGATTTTGGGACGGTTACCTTACAACTACAAAAAGCATGGCTTTTCTTACATCAGCCAGAGAACTCGCCACAACAATCCGTCCAACTCATTTCACCTACTTAGAGCTTCGCGTATTTCCGCTTCAACCACAGACCTAAGATCAGGGTTTAGGATATGCTCAGCCCAAAGAGACGCAGATGCAACATCTCCTTTTTGTATGCCAAAACGAAGATATGCCAAAGCTACTCGTTCGCGATGCTCAGGTAGCATATGGATTGCATTTACAGAATACCATTGTCCGGCATCTTTTGCGCTGTATTCAAGCCAGCGCCTAACAGCGACTTCTATCAAATAAGAATCATTAGGCCTAGAGCTTTTTTGCAGTGTCTCTATTGTTTTTATTGGATTTTGCTCTGCCATGTCACTTACTTGCTCAGAAAACGCCATCAAGTCTATATCGCTTAGCTGCCTATTATGCAAAGATGTATTCATGAGCTCCCAATTATCAAATGCATTATTACTTATTATTCCCAATACACTCCGAAAATCTTCGAGATTCATTATGCCTTGCTTGGTAAGTTCTAATGACTTTTGCGATAATATTTTTTTCTGCTCTGGAGTGCGTTCTGGTAGATATACTCCGTCATGACTAGGAATTGCCCCATAATTGATAAAGTAAGAACTAATTTGCCTTTTTTGTTGATCAGTCAAATTTCCTAATCGCGAAAAATCTGCATTTAACAGAGCTGTGGTATCACCAACGGAGAAAGGTATGAACAAACGATTGCAGATTCCGTCAAGCGCAGCCGTTTTATCTGTTACGTCATGAATATGGTCTAATCTTGAAAGCAATGATTCATAAGGTTCTTGAGAACTAGAAAAGAAATAAGTTATCTGTGAATATCTCAACTTTCCAACATCTTCGGCTATCATACCCCAGGCCTCCTCTAGAAATCCATTAGAAGCTAACGAAGAAATAATCGCACTTAGCAAGTCAGCTTTAACATCTAGAGATGTAATATTTTTTTCAATATATTTTGACAGCTCAAGGCCATCAGAAGGAGTTAGTTCTTTATCATATATTAAATCATAGAGTTTTTGTTTATCAACAACATTATTAAGCTTTGCACTGAATATTTTTTCGGCTAAATTTTTCTTGGGTAGGCTAGTTTTTTTATTTACTTGAGTTAGCCGATTATGAATCGGATTTTTATTCATTAGGCCATCTGAAATATTGTCCACCTCATGGTTTCGATAAACACTTTTTTTATTAAAAAGTGCATAGACTATAACTGACAAGATAATGGTAACAACAAAAATTGCTAGGTAAAAAAAATTATTTCTGGAACTCATAACTATATTTCTAACATACAACATGGCTAACACCGTGTCCATGGACCCACTACTCTAGTAGATAAACAACCTGGTTTTTTGCATTTGAGCTTAGGACTGCACCATCTAACGCCATTTATCGTCATCGACTCAGTTCCATCTTCTGCCCAGTCATGATTGCAGTTCCCTCTGCCCGACCCCGACCCCGAGCCCGAGCTTTGCGCGAGTGCGGTGCCTTGGCTGAGGAACATGATTGCGCCGACGGTTAATGAGGATTTTTTCATGAAATTCCGGCGGGTGATTTCATTGACTGCTTTTAGTTGATTTTTCATGGGTTTTGATGATTTTCAATTATTTTTATCCAAAAT
>RDZR01000073.1 GCA_004294095.1 Verrucomicrobiota bacterium | reverse complement strand
AAACTAACAGATCCCCAGCCGCCAAAAACTCTGCGGCGATTCCCGCTTCACTCAACTCAGTAACGACCACGCCGATCAGTCCTAACGATTGCTCTTGTGCGGAGAGATCCCTCGCTTGAATGCCAACAGTCGCTAATATCCACTCCGAATTCTGTGAGCGAGGAGCCGATTGCTGAGAATTCGATTTAGCCGGACTCGCGGTGCCGCTTTCTGCAATCGTCGCCTGTAATTCGACAATCTGCCCTGCTCGCCACACTTCAAGATTCACCACACTGCCAATGCGCGTGCGCTGGATGATGGAAAATAACTGATTGGCATTCGCGATTTTCTGGCCATCTACGGCGAGAATCATGTCGTTGGCCCTAAGCCCAGCTTGCTGAGCTGGAGAGCCATCTAACACACCAGCGACTGCCGTGCCATGATCGCCTTGATAACCAAGGATGCTGCGAACGGCCGAATCCAAATCGCGCATTTGCACGCCGAGGTAGCCACGAATCGGCCGTCCTCGCTCAAGAATCTGCTGGAGTGCGTCTTTCACATCATTGGCTGGAATCGAAAATCCCACTCCTTGGAAACCAGGATTGGCGCGGTCCGCTGAAAAAATGGCGACATTGATGCCGATGATCTCACCTTGCAAATTGACCAACGGGCCGCCGGAGTTTCCAGGATTGATGGCTGCATCCGTCTGCAATAAATCGCGTTGATTATCGGAAATCGATCGCTCCTTCGCAGAAATAATTCCTTGAGTGACTGTTTCCCCAAGACCAAATGGATTGCCTACCGCAAAGACGAGTTGGCCGACTTGCACTTGCTCAGAATCACCCAACTTGAGTGGAGTAAATTTTTTCTTAGAATCAATTTTCAGCACCGCGATGTCTAACAGATTATCTTCTCCAATCAATTTCGCACGATACTGTTGGCCATCGTGCATGGTCACTTGAATTTGTTGCTGGCCGGCGATCACATGGTGATTGGTCACGACATGCCCTTCGGCGGTGACGATGACTCCTGAGCCTTGTCCTTGCGTCGGGTATTGGCGCACACGCATACGGCCCCAGCCGTCTAACAGCCGTTCGGTGCGATTGCCCATCGTGTTGATGCTGACGACAGATGGCACGACAGCTTGGGTCAGTGCTGCGTATTCGCGATTCAAGCTGGTGAGAAGCTCGACATCGCTGAGCTTCAATGCAGGAGCCTCCGGCAGAGTGAATGATTCGGGGCGAAAAGTTTCAGAATTTTTCTGGTATCCGGGCAAGACGCTCAACGGATCGCCACCGGCCCACCAAGTGCGAAGGCCGGAAACAACGAGAAAGAGGCCAAAAAACACCATGGCCAATATCGCCAAACGTAAAAATGAATGCTTCATAAAAGTCGGTAACACGCTCAACAAACGAGTTTGCTGTAACACCCAGCCATGACCTCGCCAAGCGCGGAAAATCCACGATGTGAGGAAAGATCTTCTCTCACCCGCAAGATACGATTACAAGTTGTCTTGTGATCGCTCGCCAAAAGATCCGTTATGCCATTTCTCCTTCCCTGCGCCAGTATCTTTATCACTACGATCGGCAGCGGGACATTCCAAACGTTTACGATGAGCTCCGCAGATTTTCGGGAGCGGTGCCATACGAAGATCCCTCCGGCAGAGAAACGCTGTGGCTTTCGGTGATGTATCCTCAAGAAATTCTTGCCACTTTACTGCCGCGGCTCACGCAAATTTACACCGAATTGAAACTCGGCTACGATGGCACCCAGCATGAGCATCTCAAAGTGGATCGCGTCGATTTTGGCGACTTCGGGAATTCCAAACCATTCCGCATTCGCATCACCAATTTATTCAACGACAATTCGGACTACTATTATGTCAAACAAGTCGATTCCTCGCGGATTTATGGCCTTGAGTTAGAGCACATTTTATCGCCTAACAGAATTAACTACCTGATCAGTGGCAATACCTTGATTGAAGAGCACATCGCGGGAGTCCCTGGAGATGTTTTTTTAAGCAAAAATTTGAAGCAAAAAGAGCTCAACAAAGTCCGCATCGCCAAGGAGTTCACCAAATTTACTGAGCGAAGTTTCATCCGTCTGTTAGGCGATATGCGCAGCGTCAATTACGTCATTGAAGTCACGCCAGATTTCGAGGAAGTGCAGTATCGTGTGCGAGCGATCGATTTCGACCAGCAATCCTACGAGGGTAATGGCAATGTTTACTTAGCATTCCGCTTTCGCTCGAATCGTGAAGTGACACGTCTCGCTTTTGAAGTGCTCAATCGCAAAAGCATCGACCAATATGTGGCCGAAGAGCACTCACAAATGGCGCGGCGGGCCAAAGTGGAAAGCGGCAGGCTGCGAGCGCTGTTAGGAATCATGCGCCGAGATGATATTGCACCTCTCGCTCATGTTCAGACACTTGCGCGCGAATTGGATCGCATGCATGGCACTCGCATCTTTGGCGATTGTCACTCGATGGGCGAGCTAACCGCATTGCATATTTCAGAGCTTCTCGGAATCTAGCATCGCAAAGAAAAATTTCGCTTTTCGCCATAGGCAGGATTGCACAATCATCAGGCCTCATGGAGACGACCCCTCAACTTGTGCATGATGATCCATGGCTTGCCCCTCATCAGGCAGCCATCGAGCGGCGGATTCAGCAGTATGAAGAGGCGATGGCTGAAATAAAAAGCACTTCCGGCTCACTGGCCGCTTTCGCCAATGCCCACAAATACGCAGGCATCCATTTCAACCGCTCAACCCGAGAGTGGACCGTGCGTGAGTGGGCTCCAGCAGCCCAACAAATCTATCTGATAGGTGATTTCAATCAATGGAACCGCGAATCTCACCCGATGCAAGGCACGGCCCAAGGTGTGTGGCAAATTTCTCTAACAGAAAATGAATTACAGCATGGGCAACTCATCAAGCTCCACATCGTCGGCGCGGACGGCTCTCGGCGGGATCGCATTCCCGCATGCATCCGCCGCGCGGTGCAAGATCCGACGACGCATGATTACTCCGGACAAATTTGGGCCCCGCCCGTGCCTTATGAATGGAAAAATTCTTTGGATCTAACAAGCATCGGAGCGCCGCTCATTTATGAATCCCACGTCGGCATGTGCGGCGAGGAACCGCGCTTGCATAGTTATCGCGAATTTGCGGATCAGGTTTTACCACGCATCCATCGTGCAGGCTACAACACTGTGCAGTTGATGGCCACTCAGGAGCATCCATACTATGGCTCATTCGGCTACCATGTTTCATCCTTTTTTGCGGCATGTTCACGATTTGGCACACCGGAGGATCTTAAGTATCTCATCGATCAAGCGCATGGCTTAGGCATTGCCGTTCTGTTAGATATTGTGCATTCTCACGCAGTCAAAAACATCGCTGAAGGACTCAATAATTTTGACGGATCAGGGCACCAATATTTTCACCAAGGCGCACAAGGAGATCATCCGCTGTGGGATTCAAAATGCTTTGATTACGGGCGGCCCGAAGTGCGGCAATTTTTACTCTCTAACTGCCGCTATTGGTTAGAAGAATTTCGTTTTGACGGCTTCCGCTTCGATGGCGTGACGTCGATGCTTTATCACTCGCGTGGCAATAAAGCATTTAACAACTACGACGATTACTTCGGCAGCGATGCCGACGAAGCAGCAGTGCTCTATCTGAAGCTGGCGACGACGTTGATCGAAGAAATCAAGCCTGGCGCGATAATCATCGCAGAAGACATGTCCGGCATGCCAGGCCTATGTCGCCCTCGGGAAGACGGCGGCGTTGGCTTTACGCATCGTTTAGCGATGGGCATTCCAGATTATTGGATTCGTTTGCTCAAACACCAGCGCGATGAAGATTGGAACATGGGAGAAATGTGGGATGTCCTCAGCAATCGACGTGCGGGTGAACGCACGATTGCCTACGCAGAAAGCCATGATCAAGCACTGGTGGGCGATAAAACGTTGGCATTTTGGCTGATGGATCAAGCGATGTATTGGCACATGAGCAAGCCAGATTCGAATCCCATCGTTGAGCGAGGCATTGCCCTGCACAAAATGATTCGCTTGGCCACACTGGTGCTTGGCGGTGAAGGCTGGCTTAATTTTATCGGTAACGAGTTTGGCCATCCAGAATGGTTAGATTTTCCGCGAGAAGGCAACGCATGGTCTTACCATTATTGCCGCCGCCAGTGGTCATTGGTCGATCATCCAGAGTTAAAATACCAATGGCTTTCGATTTTCGACCGGCAATTGGTGCAGCTCGCCAAACGGACAAATTTGTTAGATCAAGCGGCTGCTCGCTCGCTCTATATTGATCACGATCGAAAAATCATCGCGGCAGAACGCGCAGGGTTGATTCTTGTGCTCAATTTTTCCGTCAGTGAATCGACCTTCAGCTATCCAGTGCCATCGGTGGGCGAAGGATTGTATCGCCTTGTGTTAGACTCAGACCACGCCGAATCCGGCGGGCATGGCCGAGTTGATCCTCAATTTGAATATCCAGTAGGTGACGATGGAGTGATGAAAATCTACAGCCCATCACGCACTGGTTTGATATTTGAAAAAATCAGTTAGAATCTGCTAGAAACAGCCTTCCAATCGACCACATTCCAAAATGCCTTAACGAAATCCAAGCGGCGATTTTGGTATTTTAGGTAATACGCGTGTTCCCAGACATCGAGACCAAGCAATGGCTTACCTAGTTCCGCATCGGGCACGAGACCTTTCATCAAGGGATTATCCTGATTGGCCGTTCCGGTGATTTTCAGAACGCCGTCCTGAGCAATGAGCCACGCCCAACCGGAGCCGAATTGTTTCATCGCCACTTTGGCAAATTGAGCTTGGAATGCTTCCATCGATTTGAATTGGGTGTTGATGGCATCGCTAAGTGCTGTTGATGGCTTGTTAGAATCATCAGCCGGTGCAAGTGATTTCCAAAAAAATGCATGATTCCAATGTCCGCCGCCGTTATTGCGTAGGAGCGTTTGCAGAGAAAGATCACTGATCTGGGAGAGGCGCGCCATCAGCTCATCAAGCGGGAGTGCTGCGAGTGATGGATCTTGGTTGAGGCCACGATTCAAATTCGTAATGTATGCCGCGTGATGCTTGCCATGATGAATGCGCATCGTCTCCGCATCAAAATATGGCTCAAGTGCGTCTTCTGGGTAATCGAGGGGCGCGAGCGTGTAAAAATCTTTGGCCACTTGCTCAGCCAATGCTGGTGCAATCAACGGCACGGCCATCAGCCATGATCCGAGCTTCAAAAATGAACGGCGATCCAAACATCCTTCTTCGTTTCTCATGCTAGGAAGTATTCCCATGAATTGAGAAAATCAATAGTTTTTTATTCTTCTACTGTGCCTCCAAGGCATCAAAAAATAAGATCTTCCTGAAGTTTCAATGGCAAAAAACCATTTGATACTAATCATTCACATGCTGGACAAACTTGATCCTAAATCTAAAACCAATGGAATAAAGTGGGAATGACTTCTCTGCCGCGTGCGTAAACGACTAGATCGATCAACACGCTAAAAATGAGAAACCAGATCACCTCGGTGAGAGAACGAAAAAATGCCACATTATTCACCTGAAGCGCATGCGAAGAAAGACGTGGTAACCCACGCGGCCAAAAGCGAGGGACCGTTTTCTGATAGATTGGAAACTCTGTGGGGAAAAGCTGCAAAAGATGGCGCTCTTCGCTCAATATGACACTCCGATATAATATTAGAAAAAGTGTGCACCCGATCAGAGTGAACAAAATGCTCTGGCTGATCAGACAGATTCCGCAAAATCCGAGGAAGGAAAAAAAATAGAGAGGATTGCGACAAAACTGATAGATTCCGCTTTGGCAAAGCTCTCTGTTTTTTTGCCACCGATGTGCAACGTGCAGACGAGCCGCCCAAGCACACCCGTAAAAACAAGAAGAAAGCCAATCGCTTTAAGCAACTCCATCGACCACGTGCCGGACCATCTCGGTGCGCCAAAAATTAACAATCCCATCAACACGACGGCGACGATCTTTGATAATGGCTTGCGCAATGCTTCCGCTTTACCTTTGAAAGTGAACCATGGGGCTCCAACGTCTATGGGTTTAAGATCATCTGATAATCGGCTTCTTGTAGAATTTGAGGATGTTGAATTCACGCATCACTTTTAGAATGCCGAACATGAGGATCTGATGAGATTTGCGAGAAAAAGTTTATAAACTCATTTTCTCGATTTCTAACTTAACGGAATACGCAGCTCTAAACTGACCTCATCATCCGCAACTATCGAGGCACTTAACCTCCAGCCCATCGCATTTGCAGCATTCAAGCTCAGCGTGAGGCCGATGCCGAGGTGTTGCTCTGATTGATGCCGTGATGCATCAGCGCGAAAAAGCGGCTCAAACCAACGATCGACATCATGCAATGGTAAATTTGTTGAATTTGTGATGCGAAGCAAGATGGCGGCAGCATCCATTTTATGTATAAATTTGGTTTTTCCATCCGCGTTCGAATAAACCAAGGCATTTTCTAACAGGTTATTAAAAATAAGACGGCATAACATTAAGTCCCCTTGCACCTCGATCGGGGCCGTAAATTTTGCACATTCAAAAGCAATTTTCCGCTCTGCAAAACGAGCTTGAAACGGGCCCATGCAATCATTCCAACAATTTGCCAAATCTATTTTCTGTAAGGGTATTTTTTGACCATCTTCACTGAGCTTGGCTAATGCCAACAATCGCGTGATTAAAACATGCATATCGGTTGCGGCCCGATGACAGATGGTCAGTTTCTCCTCATATTCAAACGCATCGCGTGGCTTCGAAAGAGCTAATTCTGTCGTCGCTCTCAGGCCAGCAATCGGCGTTCTTAATTCATGCGCCACCATGCGAATGAAATCAGATTCTCGTTCGCGCACGGTGGAGACTTTAAGCAATAAGCGGTTGAAATTTTCTGCCAGTTTCAAAAGCTCGGCGGGTAAGACAGCGGGGATATCGAGGGCTTTGCTCGCTTGGGATTCGCTGCGGTTTTCTATTTGGTTACTCAGTTGCTCGATAGGCCTGAGAGCCAACTGGGTCACACGAGCTGTGATGATAATAAAGACCGCGAGACTACCTCCTAAAAATGTGAATAATACCCAGCGCAATTGATCAAGCGTGTGATAAATTGGCTCTGCATTACCAGCCACGACAAGGATGAAAGAACGGCTTTTCGGATCGATGATGCGGCCCAATTTCTCCAAACGTTCGACCTCTCGAGGAATCACAAAAGGATGAATTCGTATGCCAACGGCTCGTCCGCGCTGGCCGTCCGGAAGATGAATATTGCGAACGTTAATAATGACAGAATCATCGACGAATTTGGGCAAATCCTGAGCTGCCAGTGCTGGTGAGCGTGTCGTCATGCCAGTTTGTTCATCCCAGTATTGAAATAAGCCACCAGAAAAAAGTGCTCGATTCGTCCCAAGCCCTTCCTGCCACTCGAAGGTGATGAGATCATGCTCAAGCTCGACTTGATCGCCTAACAGAGCCGCTGTTTGACCGATTGATTGATCCAACGCTTCGAACATCCTCTGCTTGACGATGTAAAAAATTGAAAAACCAAGGGCGATATGAAGCAACGTAATGGCCAAACCAGAGCGCAACAAAAGCCAGCGGCGAATAGATGGCCTCCTGCTCATGATGGCTCTTTAACTTTCGATACAATAGCCATGTCCACGTTTTGTTTGGATTAAATTCATGGCTCCGCCAATGTTGATTTTTTTCCTCAAATAACCAATGTAAACATCAACGACATTGCTTGTGCCACCCGTGCCATCTTCGAATACTTTTTCCCAAATCTCAGCACGCGTCACCACCTCACCGCTGCGATACAATAAATATTCCAATAAACGAAACTCGAGAGCCGTTAGCTCAATCTCGCGGCCATCACGCACAACTTTGCGAGTAAGTGTGTGCAGCGTAAGATCTTTACATTCCAGAAGTGGTGACTTGGTCGAAAAATTCCTCCGGATCAATGCACGGACTCGCGCGAGTGCCTCTGCCAAAGAAAATGGCTTCACTAGATAATCATCCGCACCAGCATTCAACGCACCAAGCTTATCATCGAGAGAATCGAGCGCACTAACGACGATGATGTGCACTGGATTATGGCACGCACGCAATTTTTGCAGGATCACCATGCCATCAACTTCGGGCAACATGAGATCTAAAATGATTGCATCATAAGCATTCTCGGTTGCCGCCCATAGTCCCTCATCTCCAGTGGCGGCAAAGTCAACAATCATCCCCTGCTCACGAAAATACTGCACAAGTGCATTACGCAGCGTAGCGTGATCTTCGATGATTAAAAGTCGCATAGAAGCCTTGATGTGGGTGAGTCTAAAATATCTTTGCAGATTGGCTGATCTGCTGGAGCCAATTGGTAGCGGCTCAACTCTTGTGGCAGGCACCAAGCCATTTGTGAGTGCACACTCAGCACGATATCACCTCCAAGCCAGCGACACCAAAATGGACGCAAGCAAAAACTCCGCGATCCATCCACCCATCTAACCGTCTGCATCTCATGCTCGATTGCCACGGTGATCTGTAATTCTTCTTTTAATTCACGCTCAAGCGCCGAGCGGGCTCGCTCACCTCGCTCGATTTTCCCACCGGGAAATTCCCATAACCCTGCGAGTGATTTTCCAGAAGCGCGCTGGCAAATGAGAATCCGCTTATCTTCGCGAAGGATCACAGCGCACACCACTTGAGTTGATTCAACCATCGGTGTGATTCTATCTGTTAGTGATTAAGGATTATTCAAAACCCACTCTTCTGTGAGCACGCGAGCCAGCTCAAATTGACGATTCGTCGCTCCTTCAACCTTCCTTAACAAGAGAGTCGCACGATTTAAGTTTTGGCCACGCAAAAGCCGCAGCATTTCAGCAACCTCCGGAGAATCTAGCTTGCTGTAAGCATAAAATGGATCCTCAAAGTCTGGCGAAGAAAGCAGAAAACAGGCCCACACGCGGTCATCATCAAACACGCTGTTGTAATAAATGTCTTTCGCAATATACACTCGCACTGTTGCTTCCTTGATTTCCGGCTGCGACATGAATTCTCCAATCGGCGGGGAACAAGTGCGCGCATAGGACTCAAATTCCATTTTCCACTCACCTTGAGCATCGGGAGTAAATAGCAGCAACCGTTGATCCGTTTTCCCATCAGGTTTGACGAATGTGACGCTAGCGCCTTCTGCAACCAACGAGTCACTTGCCATTGTTCCTAAATGCTCCTTGGAATCGCGGATGCCATCTCTCGAAGAAGTCTGCTGCATAAAAGCGAGTATTCCCTCAGCAGGAGTTTCGCGCAGATGAAAAATTTTGGGAACATCCTCGAGTTTAGAAATCGCCATCGCTTGATCGATAAGTTGCATTAACTCCTTTTCCGTAGGTCTGACCAATTCAGGCTCCTGAGTCGTTTTAGAAACCTGCACCGTAGTCTTCTCCGCGCCACTATGCTTCGCTGTAAAAGCCCATTTAAACGCAAAAAATCCGATTAAGATAATCGCAGTCAATCCTAACAAAAATGACCAAAAAAGGGCAAAGTTGACCTTATTGGCCTCTGTCACTGCCTTATGCTCTTGGTAGCTTAGCTTCGGTGCTTCATCTGCCTGCCGAATTTTTGCGATCCGGCCTAAAGTTCGATCTTGCGGTGGTTTTGAGCGAGAACCTGACCCACCCCCCTGTCTAAATTTTTTCTCACTCATTCGTTCTTGCGGCATCATCCCTCATTAAAAGTTGGTGTCAAAATTCTTCGTGCCGATTACCCAATCTTCGGCAACGACCTCTGCCACAATGACTTGTCTGACAGGTGCCAATGCCGGCCGCTCGACGCGCAAAGATACGCGCGCACGCTTCATATTGTTTTTTTTCATAATCCATTTAAGCGCATGATCTTGAGGCGAACTAGCCCTGCAATATGCTTGTATAATTGCCGGGTGATCTGGATTAGCGATGCTATAACATACCCACTGCTGCTCATCACTGAAAAAGCCATTATAGAAATTATCCTCAGCGATGTGGACTCGAATCAATGCCTCACTCGCTTTACCCGAAGCAAAATCTTGCCATGATGGCTCGCACTTACGGGCAAAAGAATCGAAATCTAATTTCCACTCCTGCTGGTCATCCTGTCTTAAGAAAGCGAGGCGCTCCCGCCTCACGGTATCTTCGAGTGTGTAAACTGTGACCAAATCCATCAGCATGTTATTCGCGTCTAAATTGCCCGTCCATTCATACTCCAAAGATGAGCCATGGGTGAATTCTTTGGTCTTGAGAAATTGGAGTATTTCTTCCGCTTTTGTTTCTCCCTTGTAGAAATATTTTGCCACCTCGCCTGGAGAAGACACCTGCATGGCTAGTTCTACCCATCGAATGCCTGCTCTTGGATCAACTCGGGACACTTCTGGCATCTCCAGCACCATAGGCTGACTTTCGATCGCTTTGGCCGTGATTCGTTCACGCTGCATCCGTGGCAATAACCATGCAAAAAATAAGGTAATTAACATGCCCACTGCGGCAAGCCCAAGCAATGTTGACCACGCGAAATTAAAAACTCGCCGTCTATGAATGAACTTAATGTTGCCCGTGCGATTTCGCTTACGCTTCTCACCTTTTGCCCAGCCCACCCCATAAATTTTCCCCATATTGTCAACATCCAGCCCATCATTTGTTGAGCTTTCTTCCTGCTGCATGCGGGTAGTTTGACCGGCGGACTCTGGTTTCATTGGGGCAGTAAAATCACTTAGGCGATTTCAACATAAGTTTATCATGCATTTGGAAAAAAGATAGTTTCTTCGGCTGGTAAGATAAGCTGGTTATCTAACTGATTTAAAAACTCGATTAGTAATTTTTGCGTTTAGCCAAATTAACGTAAACTTCCGCCATCAGAAGTTCGTGTCAAAAATCTTTGCGCTTATCACCCAATCTTCTGCAATGACTTGATTCACAATAACTTGCTTGAGCGGGGCCATTGCTGGTCGCTCGACGCGCAGCGTAACCCGCGTCAGCTTTGTCTGCTTTTTCAAAACCCACCTCAGTGCTCTATCTTGGGGCGAGTCATACTTGCAATACGCTTGTAGAATTCCAGAATCATCTGGACTTCCGATGCTGTAACAGACCCACTGCTTATCATCACTAAAAAAGCCATGATAGAAACTATCTTCTGCTAGGTAAACGCGCAGCATCGCCTCATTCACTTTTCCTGATGCAAAATATTGCCATGACGGCTCACATTTACGGATGAAAGAATCAAAATCTATTTTCCATGCCTGTTGCTCATCCAGCCTGATAAAAGCGATGCGGTTGCGTTTTTTGTTATCCTTAAATGTTTGAACGACCACGGAATCTAAAGGGAGTTCATTGGCATCCATATTCCCAAGCCATCGGTAATCATCAATTGGCCCATCGCTGGATTCTTTGGCTTTGAGAAAATCGAGTATTTCTTGAGCCTTCGACTCTCCTTGATAGAAATACTTACCCATCTCGGTTGGAGAACTTGCCCGCATCGCATCAATCACCAACTGCGTGCTGGCCCTTGAACTCAATCGCTTCACCTCTGGCTTCTCCGGCTCTACTTGCCGCTTTTCTAACTCTTTAACTGCTATTTGATCTTGCTGAAACCGCGGCAATATCCATGCAAAAAAAAGTGCAGCCAGCGTCGCTAATGCCGCCAACCCTAGAACGGACGACCAGACGATATAATATATCCTCCGATGGCGATTATTTTTTCCTTTCAGCCCACGCTTGCGTTTACGCTTCTCACCTTTCGGCAAGCCAGTTCCAGGCATGCGATTTACCCGGCCAATATCTGGTCCAGAATCAATAGGGCGCTGCTCCTGCAAGCTGCGGATGGATTGGCGGACGGAGTCAGGTTTCATGCATAAAATCCAAATACCAAATCACTCATCTTATGGAATACAATTCACCTTGGCACCAGAGTGAGTTGACTTGAATTATATCGATCATCGGGGCGGAAAATCCAGCCCGGTTGGCGGTTCACCAACTCAAAACGAGTCGGCATGAATTCGTCTAAAATCTGATTGCTATTAGGGTCGTAAACTTTTCGCCCAGTAAAATTCCCAGAAATACGATATTCATAGTTTTGATCAAAACTATATCGCTGGCCCGCGGGACCACTTTCTGACAGACGATCTGGCTGACGCACTCGATCTTCGCGCATCATCACCAACTTGGCACGATTCCATGACTGCCGCGGTTTTCTAACATAACCCCAAAAACGCGTCTTTTCCACGAAGTAACGCCGACCATAAAAAAAGTTCCCTGTCGCTTCAGTGGCGATCTGCGCATTGCGTTCTTCCACAGTCGGCCCACCCATATTGCTGCCTCCACCCACTGCTGCACCGCATTGGCAAAGCACCAAACAGGCTGCACTACTTATCAATAAATAAAATAATTTATTCAACATCGGCATCAGTCCAGCATTTCTAAGGAATCGATTGCAAGAAAAGAAATCTTACAGTCTTGCAACGAGATCACTGAAATTTTAAGCCGCGTGACATGACTTTGTGAGAGTCCATGGCAAAGAAGCCATCGAGCCACCCGCAATATCATCAACTTTCGCTCGCGGACGAGCCTGACGGCCAGCGCGGTCCAGTCCATTTGATGAGATGCGCCGAGGCCTTCGCCAGTTTTGCCGTGGAAGTATTCATAGAAGATGAGTCAATTCTGGCACCTTTCACTGCGCCGCCTCCTCAGAAATAACCCACTTACAGAAATAAGATCTGTCTCACGCGAAGGCACGAAGCAGCGAAGTGGGATTGAAAGGCTTCACAATCGCTTTCTTATTCTTTCGCTCCTTCGCAAAATCAGCCTGATCCGTCAGATTTTCCATAGACGCGCCCGCCAAGGGATCTGCTAATCTCCCCTCAGCCTTCCACGCTATCCACATTCTGGAATGTGGATGAACGGTTGAGTTTTTCTTTGCGCTCGCGGACGAGCCTGACGACCAGCGCGGTCCAGCCCGTTTGGTGAGATGCGCCGAGGCCTTCGCCGGTTTCGCCGTGAAAGTATTCGTGAAAGAGGAGTAAATTCTGCCAGTGAGGCACGTCTCGGTAGCGATGTGCCTCGCCGAAGCATGGACGGCAGCCATTTTCGCTGGGTTTGAAGAGAGAAATCAGACGGTCGCAGAGATCGGCGGCGATTTCGAGCAAGGTGGCTTGGTGATTTGAGCCGGTGGGATACTCGATGGTGAAGGACTCGCCGTAAAAGTAGTGATACCGCTCCAATGCCTCGATGATGAGAAAATTGATGGGAAACCAAATCGGCCCGCGCCAGTTAGAGTTGCCACCAAACATATCGGTGGTTGCTTCGCCCGGCGTGTAGCGCACTTCGTGGCGTTGGCCCGCGTGATCAAAAATGAACGGAGCTAAATCATGAGCCTTACTGAGCGAGCGAATGCCAAATTCTGCTAGAAATTCGTTAGAATCTAACATCACTTTGAGAGATTGGCGCAATCTCGCTTCAGACGGGATGCAGAGCAGGCAGCGTCCTGGATTTTTATCTCCATCCACGCGGCGCACGGTGATGTATTTGAGAAGATCCGGGCGATTGGTGAGAAACCAGTCCATGCGTTTGCGAAATTGCGGTAAGGCATCGATGGTTTTTTGCTTTAGCACACTCACCGAGCAAAGTGGAAGCAGGCCCACCAGCGAGCGAATCCGCAGCGGGATCGGTTCTTGATGATTGATGATCAATTGATCGTAATAGAAGCCATCATTCGAGTCCCAAAGCCCGGTGCCGCCGAGCGAGTTGATCGCATCGCAGATCTTGACGAAGTGCTCGAAAAATTTGGAGGCGATGTCTTCGTAGGCTGGTTTTTCTAGGGCAAGTTCGAGCGCGATGTTGAGCATCGTTAGGCAATATGAGCCCATCCATGCCGTGCCATCGGCTTGATTGAGATGACCGCCACCGGGCAATGCGTGCGAGCGATCGAACACGCCAATGTTATCAAGCCCGAGGAATCCACCGCCAAAAACGTGCCGACCTTCGACGTCTTTTCGGTTCACCCACCATGTGAAATTGAGCAGCAATTTTTGGAATGCACGCTCGAGGAACAAAATATCGCGCTGGCCTTTGGGATCGGCAATTTTATAAACGCGCCACACTGCCCATGCGTGGACCGGCGGATTCACATCGGAAAAATTCCATTCATATGCTGGGAGCTGGCCATTGGGATGCATATACCACTCGCGGAGCAGCAAAAGCAGTTGGCTCTTGGCAAAGTGCGGATCGATCGCCGCAAATGGAATCATTTGAAATGCCGTATCCCATGCGGCAAACCACGGGTATTCCCACTTATCCGGCATCGATAAAATATCCCGCGCGTAGAGATGACTCCAATCCGCATTGCGGCCATTTTCTCTCACCGATGGTGCTGGTTTACCTTGCTCGCCTCTGAGCCAATCATCGGTGGCGTAGTAGTAAAATTGCTTGGTCCAAAGAAGGCTAGCGTAGCCTTGGCGGCAGATGAGTCGTTCGTTAGCATCCGTGTTTGCAGGAATTATTTTCTGATAGAACGCCTCGCATTCTTGGATGCGTTGGGCAAACGTTTCCTCAAATTCATCAAACGCAGCGATGTTCTGATGCTCATTGTTAGAAACGAGCCGGCAGCGAATCGTCACGGACTGTCCAGCTGGCACCATGAAAGGAAAATGAGCGGCTGCCTTCGTGCCGCTTTCATGAGGAGAAACCGCCTTGGTATCGCCTTGGATGAGGTATCGATGAAATGCGTCTTTGGTAAATTTCGCCGCGTTTTTCGGAGCACCTAGGCTTTCTAAGTTCGTTTCATTTTCCGTAAATAACCAACGGCATGGGCTCTTGGCGTTGGGCGAATCACAGTAAAAATGGTAAGTGCCCAGCGATTCGTGTGTTGCGGTGAGGCTATGGTTTATTCCGCGAGTGATGGTCGGGCGCTGCAGCGGCGTTTCTGAATTATTTTTCCAACTCCAAATGTTGCGAAACCACAAGGTCGGCAAAATGTGAATCGGCGCGGGTTTCGCCCCGTGATTGGTCACCGTGATGCGCCACAGCATGTCTTCCGGCGTGCGTTTGGCGACTTCTTGCACCACATCAAAGTAGGCATGCTCTTTGAAAATTCCTGTATCCGCGAGTTCAAGCTCGGGGCCAAGCCGCCCGAGTTTTTGATTTTCTAACCGAATTTCCGAGTAGGGAAATTTTTCCTGAGGATATTTATAAAGTGCCTTGGTGTAGGAATGGGAAGGTGTGGATTCGAGGTAATAGTAGCATTCCTTGACGTCTTCTCCGTGGTTGCCCTCATTGCCGGCAAGTCCGAAAAGCCGCTCCTTGAGAATTGTATCCTGCCCATTCCAAAGCGCCGGGGCGAAGCACATCCGGCATTGGCGATCGCACCATCCTTGCAATCCATCTTCCCCCCAGCGGTAGGCGCGGCGCCGCGCGTGGTCGTGGGGAAAGCTAGCCCAACTATTTCCATGGTCTTCGTAATCTTCCCGCACCGTGCCCCATTGGCGTTCGCTTAAAAATGGACCCCAGCGGCGCCATGGTGCGCTACTTTGGGCGATGAGTTGGATGCGGTCTTCTTCGGTTTCCTCCATGATGGATATGTAAGGCTTTGATACGTTGTTAGCAGCTGGTGTGCTACGTGAGCCACAGAGTGGAGGAAATGCGGAAATAGATGAACGAAAAACGAATTTTTCTGCAAGGATGCCGTCCGATCCGCTTTGACAGGCGGCGATTGAAAGATAGATTGCGCCCACATTTGATCACTCTAACATCAATTCCTAACTTATGAGCGAGACTACTTTAGAAAAACACGCGTTCCAAGCAGAGATCCAGCAGTTGCTCGATCTCGTCGTCCATTCGTTATACACCGATAAGGAAATTTTCCTACGCGAGTTGATTTCAAATGCTTCGGACGCGATGGAAAAACTCCGCCACTTGCAAGCGACGTCTCAAGATGTGCACGAGCCAAGCGCGCCGTTAGAAATTCACATCACCACCGATGAAGAGGGCAAAACTCTCACCCTGAGCGATCGCGGAATCGGCATGACGCGTGAAGAGTTGGTGGAAAATCTCGGCACGATCGCGCACTCAGGCACCAAGGCGTTTTTGAAATCAGCGGAGGAGCAAGGCGTGGCGCCTGCGCAATTGATCGGGCAATTCGGCGTTGGATTTTATTCCGCATTCATGGTGGCAGACCGCGTGGACGTGCATGCGCGGAGTTGGCAGCCGGATGGCGCCGCGCTCAAATGGTCGAGCGATGGCAAAACGGGCTACGAAATTGAAGAGTCCGATAATGCCGAGCGCGGCGTGAAAATCGTCATGTCCCTCAAAGAAGCCCATGCGGAGTTTGCCCAAGAATACCGCATCAAATCATTGATCGAGCGCTACAGCAACTTCGTCGGCTTCCCGATTTTTCTCAATGGCAAGCGCATCAACGAAGTCGAGGCTCTATGGCTGAAAAACAAAGCGGACGTGACCGATGAGCAATACAAAGCGTTCTATCAGTTTGCCTTTCACGCCTATGATGAGCCGACGTATCGCCTGCATTTCTCGGTGGATGCGCCACTTTCGATTCATGCCTTGTTATTTGCTCCGAGGGAAAATCCCGAGCAGCGCGGCTTCGGAAAATGCGAACCTGGCATTTCTCTCTATTGCAAAAAAATCCTCATCGATTCACAGCCCAAAGGCCTCTTGCCAGACTGGATGCGCTTCATGAAAGGCGTTGTCGATAGCGCGGATATCCCTCTCAACATTTCTCGCGAAACAATGCAAGACAGTGCGCTGGTCAAAAAAATCGGCAGCATCATCGGCAAGCGCGTGATCAAAATGTTAGAAAAAGAAGCACAAGCGGATCCGGAAAAATATCGCGCATTCTATCAGAAATTTGAACGCTTCATCAAAGAAGGTGTGGCGACCGATTATCCCAACCGCGATGCCTTGGCCCGCTTGCTGCGTTTTGAATCATCCCTCACAGAAAATGGCGCCGTCTGCGGCTTGGTGGATGTGGCGGCCCGTCTGCGCGATGGACAAGAATCCATCTACTATCTCGTCGGTGGCAGCCGCGAGCAAATCGAGTCCAGCCCGTATCTGGAGGCCTTCAAAGCACGCGGCCTAGAGGTGATTTATTTCATCGATGCAGTGGACGAATACGTGGTCGATTCCCTCGGGGAATTTGATGGGAAAAAACTCGTTTCCATCCGCCACGCCGGCCTGGATCTGGATGATGCCGCCGCAGAGGGTGACGCTCTGAGTGCAGAACAAACCGGCGAGTTGTGCAGCTTTTTACAAACCGAATTCGGCGATCGCGTGACATCTGTGGCCGGTGGCAAGCGTTTGGTAGATAGCCCGATTATAGCCTTGGTGCCGAGCGATGGCTTGAGCCCGCAAATGCGCCAGATGATGCGCGCGATGGATGAAAATTTCAAAGATGAGGTGAAGGTGGAAATTGAAATCAATCCACGCCACCCGTTGATCCAAAAGCTCGCCACTGCCAAGGATGAGAATCCTGATTTGGCACGCATGATTAGTGGCCAATTGTTAGACAATGCGTTGATCGCCGCTGGGCTGTTAGACGATGCGCGAGAAACCGTCAAACGCATGAATGCGCTGATGGAAAAAATGATGCCTTAGCCGCACCTGCGAGGTGCTCATCCACTTGTCCGCAAAGATCACTCTTGCTCTCGCAGACGGCGTGTTGATTTTACACGTCGCCTTCGTGGTTTTTGTGGTCATCGGTTGGCTGACAATTCTGTTAGGTGGCGTTTGTCGTTGGCCATGGATCCGCCATCGTCTTTTCCGGCAGCTTCATCTAACAGCCATCGGCATCGTCGTCATTCAAGCGTGGTTGGGAATTGTTTGCCCACTGACGATCTTGGAAAAATGGCTGCGAGAGCGAGCAGGCACGGAAGTTTACGAAGGCAGCTTCATCGCGCATTGGTTGCACCAGATTCTATTTTTTGAAGCCCCACCGTGGGTCTTCGTCATGGCGTATTCAATTTTTGGTCTTGGAGTAATCATCAGTTGGTGGCGCTTTCCACCTAAGCCTGCGCCCTCGAAAAACTGTTAGAAGATCACGCTTGAGTCAGTGCTTTTTCAAAGGCCGCTCGAAGTGAATCGATGGGCTCCAGCCCGCATGAGATGCGCAGCAAGTGAGGCGGCACGCCACAGCCCTCGGCCCACTCCAACTCGTGATAGTGAGCAAGCTGGGTGTATGGGCAGACTAGCGAAAAAGGCGTGCCGAAGCTCGGCCCTTTGGAAATTTCCAGCGCGTCATAAACCTTCGCTGTTTTTTTCGGATTTTTCAAAGCAAAGGAAAGCAAGCCGCCGTAGCCGCCATGCGAGGTCATGAGATCTTCATAATGTTGCCGCTGTTGGCATGATGGATGCCAGACCATTTGCACTGCGGGATGCTCGCTGAGCCATTCCGCCAGCGCGAGACCATTGGCATTGATCGTCGTCATGCGCTTGGCATACGATTTCATGTTAGAAAGCAACACTTCCGCATCTGCAATGTAGAGCGGCGAGTTATTTTCCGCGTCCTCTTTGAGCACTTCGCGGAAGTCCGCGGCAAAGGGCGAGGATTCTCGCAGCGTCGCCATGCCCGCCATCACGTCCCCTTCTCCAGAAATCCATTTGGTCAAGCTGCTCGTCACCACATCCGCATATTTCAGGCCCTCGACATTGTAGGGCCCCACGGCAGAATCATCCAAAATCAATGGAGTGCGGCCCGATGCACAAGCATCTGCCACGCGCTTCACGTCCACAGTGCGCAGCAATGGGTTGCTCGGAATTTCCGTGAAAACTCCAGAAAACTCGCCGTGGCGGATGCGTTGCAATGCTTCATCAAACGACTCTCCCTCGGCCTCATTCAAAAAAACCACGCCATTTCCAAAGTGCTCCTGAATCTTCAGGCAATCAACGTAAGGGAACTCAAGTTGCAGCGTTTTTTTCCCCTCTCGTAAGGCCGGTAGTGCGCGCAGCACCGCAAGAATTGCCGACATTCCGCTGTTAAAAATAAAGGTATCCTCCGCGCTGGCTCCGGTAAATTTTTTCAACGCGCGAGCAATCAAGCCGGACTTCGTCCCGCTGCGCAAATTTCCATCCAGAAAATCTTGCGCTTGGCGGCTGCTAATCCCCTCCCCTGAAAAACGCCAATATTCATTGGCCACATCTTTCGCTTTGGTGGGCACTACGAGAACTTGCAGCCCATGAAAGCTGGTGATGCGCACTGCCGTTTGGGCACGCAATTCCACCCAGCGATGCGCGCGCTGCACCGCAGAACGCGTGGGTAGCACAATCACCTCTTCATGCTCGCTAGCCACTTCTGCACGCGCCGTTTCAATTAAGCGTTGCACCGTAGGATGCTTGAAAAACCTTGGATAGCCAGTGCGCAGGCGCTTCGTGATTTTTTCCCGGCCCTCTTCGTAGCCAATCACGGCCTCCCACGTCGGCAAGCACATCGAGCACGCATGAGGCGAATCCGGCAAAGCCATTCCTAAATCTTCTTCTCGCCATGCTGGCTGGCTTTGCAAGTCGCGCGTCACTGAGAAGTTTATGAAGTAAATCGGAACTTTGGGCAAGCCAGATTCAGCATTTGATCTCTTCTAAATGAAAAAAAATGGCTACTGAAGCGGCTGAGAAATCACGGCCGCATTTCGACCATTGCTCGCTTGCGTTTGCCCTCGATCCAGCGATCGTATTGCGCAGATGTTTTTTTCCGGCGCACGCGTTCTTCGAGCATTTCGCGCATTTTATCATCAAATCCCGGTGCGGGGCCCTCGATGATTTTGAGCGGCTTGATGATGGTAAATCCTTGGGGATCGAGCAAAGGCCCGGCCACGGTGCCAACGGGAGTATCGAATAAAATGGCAGCAAATTCCGGTGAAAGATCGGTGCGAGGCACTCCGCGCTGGATCCCGCCAGCCTCGGCAAATGCGTCCTTCGAGTATTGCTTGGCCAGATCGTCGAAGCTCTTTCCCTCATTGATTTGGCGCACAATGTCCTCGGCCAGAGCAAGCTGGGTCTCGGGTATGGATAATGGATTTTCCGCATCTGATGCGGGGATGAAGATTTTTTGAAAATCGATCACATCCTTGGACATGTCCCGCAGATCGGATTTTACTTTCTGATATTCCGTTTGAATTTCACCCGGCAAAGGCGGCGGAACGTCTTTGAATTGCTGAGAGCGCATTGCTTGCACAATCATCTTCTCCTTGGTCATTTCGCGGTAGCCATCCATCGTCAGGCGGCTTTTTTTCAATTCTTCCCGAAATTTCGCCTCATCTCCATTGTAGAGCTCTTGCATCTGGCGCTTGATTTCTTCTTCAATCAAAAATGGCTTAATCGAAGCGCCCAGTTCTTTGAATTCGGACAAAATAATCTCGCGATCCACCAATTCCTGCAATACCGCGTCTTTGGCTTCCTTGAACTCCGCATCAAATCGTGCACCACGGCGTGGATACCTCGTCACCAATTGTGCATAACGCGGTGCTAACAGAAATGACACTTCATTGCGCGTGATCACTTTGCCATTCACCTTGGCCGCAATTGCATTCACTTCGACCGGGCCGCCGCCAGCCACCGGAACTTGCGCGCTCATGCTCAACATTGAGATCAGGAAACACCCGCCGATCCAACGGCCAAGATACCGTTCAGGCTGCCTTTTTAGTGATTGAAATATCATGGAGGGAAATATGTTAGAGCGACGTTCTTGCGCAGACTTACGAATCTTTCCTCACATAGCAAGCGACAAGCAATCGCACTTTCGTGAATGGTGCATTTGATCTCAAGGCTTGCTCGGTTGGGTTTTGGCAAACTCGGCTTTGCCTTTTGCGAGTTGCTCGGGTGTCATTTTAGCTTCGAGTTGTTTGAGGACGTTGGCTGATTCTTTTTTTTCACCGAGTTGCTCCGCATATTTAGCGAGCGCCCACGCGCGAGGTAGATCACTTGAAGCATCATTGGCATGCAAAATGGCAAGCGAGAGCGTCGCTTCTGGGTGCCCTTGTTCAGCGGCCATGGTGTATAGATTTGCGGCGAGGGTTAAATTTTTCTCAGTGCCGATGCCCCGTTCATACAGCTTCGCCAAATTATTGGCTGCCTGAGCATGACGTTGCTGCACCGCGCGGCTGAACCATGCGACAGCGGCCACCGGATCGCGCTCCAAAAATTTGCCGGATAAATAAAATACGCCGATCTCATTTTGCGCGGCAGCAAGGTTGCCTGATGCTGCTTGCACTAAATGCTGATGAGCCACGCGATCATCTGGTTTTTCTTTGCGTAATTCTAACAGCGCGAGCTGATAGTGTGCCAGCGGGCCACCTTCCTCAGCCGCTTTTTTCAAAATTTCGATTCCCTTTTTTTCGTCTTTCTCGACCGCGCGGCCTTGCAGGTAAAATATGCCCACCTGAGCGGCACAGGCGAGTTGTCCGGCAGCTTGTCCATTTTCGTAGTGCTTAAGCGCGGCTTTGTCGTCCTTCTTGCCATTTTCTGCGTAGATTCCCAAAAACCAATGTGCATCGGGTTGTTTGGTCGCAGCCGCTTTTTCTAACCATTGCTCGCCTAAAGCGGCATCGCGGATTTCGCCAGCACCGTGCAGCAATTGAGTGCCGAGGCGCAGCATCGCCGTGCCATGGCCAAGCTCTGCGGCGCGTTTTAACGCACTCACTGCCCGAGAAAGGTCTGCCATTTTTTCCGAGCCGAGCTTGCCCTCATAAAAATCTGCTAGAAAAATGAGCGATGGAATATCGTTGGCTTTGCCCGCTTTTTCCCACCATTCGAGCGCCTGCTCGGGATCTGGCTTCTCGCTTGCCTTGCCGCTCAAATATGCCTCTCCGAGAATGCGACCTGCCACTGCAGGATCTTTTTTTGCCATCTCCTTGAGCGAAGTAATCGCCTGGTCTCGTTCTTTTTGATCTTGTGAAGCGAGTTGTAAAAAACAAATGCGATACGCCGCATCACTGCTGCCTTTTGTTTTTGCTTGCTGATAGAAATCCATCGCAGTCTTGATCGATCGCTCAGTGCCGCGGCCGGTCTCGCTGGAAAATCCTAACAGATAGAGCGCCTCTGCATCGCCTTTTTTGGCAAGGGCACGAGCTTTTTTCAGTGCTTCATCATACTTTTCCGCAGCGAATAATTCTTGAATCGTCTGCTGTTTCTCCTTCTTTTCCTTCTTGGCTGGTGCCGCTTGAACGAGTCCTGTTAGACTCACACTAAGCACTCCAAAAATAAAAAAACTTCGTTTGATTTCTCGGATCATTCTTTTGAGATAAGAGGATCACCTGCCAGCGCACAAGCGGCATTTCTTACTCCGCCGCTTCGTGTTCTTCTTCGGGATCTAACAGGCCTAGCTCGACTAAAAAATGATCCGCCGCGCGGACGGTGCGTTCAAAGTGGCCATGGCTCACATGAAAGTTGAAGAAGCTATGATCTTCCTTTTCAAAATCGACTAATTCGCAGCGATTTCCGCGCCAGCGAAGTTTGCGCTGAAATGCCTGCACCGCGGCAAATGGGGCGATGCGGTCTGCCTTACCGTGGAAAAACAACATCGGTGGCAGTTTGCGCCGCGCCATTCGCAGAGGACTGGATTGTTTGGCAGATTTCGCATCGGGAAAGCGGGCACTCGCCTGTGCGTGATTTTTCAACTCAACCAAGGCACTAAATAGCAACAACGCCTGCGGACAGCAATCAAAGCCACCCGCCGTCGGCAGAAATTTCTCCTTCGGCATCGCCGTCATCAATGCCAAAGACGCGCCACCCGCACTGCCACCTACGATCACTCGCTGCGGGTCGATTTGCAATTCCGCCGCATGCTGGCGCACCCACAAAATCAATTCCCGCGCATCGTCAATCGCCTCCACCGCCCCAGTTCCATGCTTCGAGGAAACGCGCGTCTCAGCACAAATCGCCACCGCTCCCCTGCTCGCAAAATGCAACCCATGCGGCACAAATTGCCCGGGCATCGACGATTCCCAAAAACCACCATGAAAAAAGATCACCACCGCGCGCGGGCTCGTGCTCGCTTTTTCTGGAAAAAAAAGATGCGCCTCCAAGTCTCCCTCGGGCCGCTGAGCATACACGCGCGTTGTCGCATCTTTGAGCATCTCGCGATCTTTTGCGGCACCTAACAGCGTGGCTTTGGGAAAAAATTCATTCATGCTCAAGTCACTTACCGCTGCATCATCGCGGTCACGGAATTTGTTTGTTGTGAAATGCAGGGATTTGTCCAATCGTTTCGTTCATGAAAGGCCTGATATTTTTTCTCACCTGCGCTTGTGCCACCACCGCGATGGCTCAAAACGAACTTCGCAGCTCGCTAGAGACCACCTACGCCGCGTGGCGTGAGGCGATGATCCGCAAGGATGGCTCCGCTTGGAACCGCGTGACGGCCGAGCACCGCCGAGTCGAAGTCCGCAATCGCATACTTTCTGCAAAAAAACCATTTCCCGGGTCTGTCTTCGAACTTCCTGCCGCGCCCCCAAGCCTCCAAGGACTTACCTTCTTGCAGGCACTCGAAAAAGGACCAACCGCCAAAGCCGCCTACTTCGGGAAAGTGGACTTCGGCATCGGCGGCACGCCTAGCGATAATTTATTAGTCCTTTCCTTCGTCCGCGGCAACGCTGGCTGGCTCTACGATACGGCCGATTTTGTCAATCTCTCCGCCCTGCCCAAAGTGCGCAAAGAACTTGCCGCCGGCGATTTGAAATACCTCAAAGAAACGCCCGAAACAAAACCTGACGGGAAAGTTCCATCCACTCCCATCGCCGTGCAAGCGGTGAAATACGTGGCCAAAGTTTATGTTTTCTGCCCCGGACGAGAGGTGCAGGTTCAAATGAATAAAATTAGCCGCCATCGCTTCGCAAATGCCAAAGAAGCCGAAATTGTAAATGGCGGTGCCGTCGATGGACCCAACGAAATTCAATACACGATTAAAAAATTACCCGGCGGCACCGGCAAAGAAGCGATGACCATCCGCGTTTATCTGCTCTCCACCGTGCCTGGAGTCATCCCGATCAAAGCCTTCGAATATCAAATCGCCGCAGGCGAAAAACCCAAAGCCTCCAACACAGAAAACTTCATCGTCACTCAAGAAACTGCGGCAAAACTACAAGGAAGGTAGTTGTTTACGCTATAATAAAAAAAATGTTGCACTTCATTTCAATCGATGGGAATTTTTCCAAGTTTGATTTACAAAGTAACTACTGAAATACAACACATGATCCCACAAAATTATTACACGCTCGCAGTCAGCACAATCCTATTGGCCTCTTCCAGCATTTCTCACGCTGCGACATTTGCAAACTTTCAAGTTGGCAGCTTTAATCCTTCCGCCTCACCTGCGTATTTCGCGCTATCCAAAACGGAAAGTGTCCCCATCGGAAGCTTTGGAAATTTCTCCACCACCATCTCCACAACAGGCAGCTCTTGGGCCAATATTTTAGAGCCTCCCACCGGCGTTGCGATTCCAGATGGATGGGTCGAGCCTGCGTTTTCCGGCCAACTGGCGGGTCTTACCGTTCTTGCTTTTCGCGGTGCTGCTAACAGCTCGGTAGCCATGCAGTTTGACTTCACAAGCCTCGCAGCTGGATTTCTGCCAGCCGGTTCTGTCATCGCCTACAACGACATCGACGGTGCCGAGCAAGCCACATTCACCAGCAGTGTTGCCAACTGGTTTTCCACCACACCCACAAATTTCTATCAAATCGGCACCAATGTCGGCTCGCCTTGGTTAACTGGCCAGCCAGTTCCCGGTCCAGGTAGTATTCCATCCACCGCTGGCTCGACGGCCAACAGCCTCGTTCTCACCGGCCCAGGTGTAGGAATACTCACCGATGGCGTCACGAATTTCATCGTCACACAATTCAACATCACCTCCTTGAGCATCAATGCCTCGGGTAGCTCGAATACTCCCTTCGCGCAAGCCGTCGCTATCGGTGCCATTCCAGAGCCATCGGCGCCGTTGCTGATCGGTGCTGCCGCAGCCCTTGGCCTCGTCCGCCGCCGTCGCGCTTAGCATAAAATTCGAACCGAGCTGTCCGACGCCGCTGCAAGCCGCTGATCTAGCAGCCTGTCGGACTTAGAATTCAGATTTTCTGAATAAATTCGCGTTAAGTCGCTTATGGAGGATATGCCCGCCCTCCATGATGCTGGGCCTGCTCATTTATAGTTACGCGACTGGCACCTTCGCCAGCCGGCGCATCGAGACGCTCACATTTGAGAACGTCGCCTTGCGCTTCCTCACCGGCGACACCCATCCCGCCCACGACTCGATCTGCAAATTCCGCCGCGAAAACTAAGACCTGCTTTCGGAAGCCTTCCATCAAGTTCTCGAACTCGCCGCCTGTGCCAAGGTTCTGCAAGTCGGCGACATCACCGTCGCCATCGACGGCACCA
>RDZR01000072.1 GCA_004294095.1 Verrucomicrobiota bacterium | reverse complement strand
GTTTGCGAGCGCGCGGGAGAGATTTACCTTGCGGCGCAAGGACGGGGCGAGGCGAATGCGAGGCGCGGGCCAACCCGCGGCGGATGTGTTGTGGAGCATTAGAGATCTGCGGGTCAGGGTTTTAGATGTTGAAGAACGGCGACCGGAGATCGCCGCCACTTTGATTGCGCGTTTCGAGCCAGTTAAGCTCGGTGAATGTTTTTCAAGAAACACGATTCAGCGTTGATCAATGCTGCGAAGTGAAATGCGTCGGGCTTCCGCAGGATCGGGCACTTCGAGAATCGTGAGAATGGCTTGAGCAACGTCGATGAGCTGCCGCATTCACAGCGCCTCGCGGGTTAGTGAGAGAGTTTTTTTATCGTAGTCTTGAATAAAGACTGATCATGCCGCGCCATAATCGATAAAATTACAACTGGCAGTAGCATCTTCGCTTATGCTCGAGGGCGCTTTTCGGCTTTGAGCATGCCGCAGCCGGCGGCCACATCGATGCCGCGGCGTTGGCGGAAGGTGCAGGGGAATCCTGCTTCGCGGAGAATGCGTTGGAAGGCGTGGCCGCGTTCGCTGGCGGCACCGTGATAGCCGCCGGTTGGGTTGAGTGGGATCAAATTGATGTGGGCATCGATGCCTTCTAACAATTTGATCAAGCGCAATGCGGTTTCATGTGAATCGTTTTGGCCATCGATGAGTGTCCACTCAAAGAAGATGCGATTTTGGGTGAGTTCACCATACTTGCGGCAGGCGGAGATGAGTTCAGCGAGAGACCATTTTTTGCTGGCGGGCACGAGTGCTGAGCGTTCTTCTTCATTCGATCCGTGAAGGCTCACGGCGAGGCGATACGGCTGATTTTCTGCTGCCAAGCGCAGGATGCTTGGCACTACGCCGACGGTGCTGATGGCAATTTTTGACGGGCCGATGCCGATGCCGCGCACATCGGAAATGATGCCAAGCGCGTGGATGACCGCCTCGTAATTATGCAGCGGCTCGCCCATGCCCATGAGCACGAGATTGCGCAGCCGCCGCCGCGGGTCCATCTGGCGGAGCACGCGTTGCGCATGCAGCACTTGGGCGACGATTTCTCCCGGGCGAAGATGGCGGACAAATCCCATTTGCCCGGTGGCGCAGAAGACGCAACCCATGGCGCATCCGGCTTGGGTGCTGACGCAAACGGTGTGGCGATGATCGTAGCCCATGAGCACGGTTTCGATGACCTGGCCGTCTTGCAAACGTAGCAGAAATTTCCGCGTGAGGCCATCGGTGCTGTGAATTTCATCGACTTGATGCAATGGATCTATCTGATAGATTTTTCCGCTTCCTACATTTTTTTGAATCCATTTTTCTAGGGGAGGGGAGAATGGCTTGGTGGAAAAATCGGTGAGGGCATCGCGTTGCAGCGCGCGCCAGAAGGCCTTGGTGTGGTGGGCAAGGATGCCATCGGCAACGAGACGAGTTTGCAATCCATCAAAATCCAAATCGTAAAGGGACGATGTGGTCGCGAGCGAAGTCATCCCGCAATGCAAGCGATGTGGCGGTTGGATTCAAGAGCAAGATTTTGATGACAAATCCAGATTGTGGTGATTCTCGAATCGACAAGGAGGAAAGCGCATAGGATAAAAAATACAGATTTATGAATCACGCCGATGAAAACGAAGTTAGCGATGCTGTTTCAAAAATTCATCGATTGCGTGATGGGATGAATCAATTGCTGATTGGGCAAGAGGCATTGATCGATCATGTGTTGGTGGGGCTGCTGGCTGGCGGGCATATTTTGTTAGAAGGACTTCCTGGATTGGGGAAAACGGAGTTGATCAAAGGTCTTTCACGGTTGATCGATTGCAGCACCAAGCGCATTCAATTTACGCCGGATTTGCTGCCTGGAGATATTACTGGAAATCCGATTTTGCAGGAAATCGATGGCCGCCGCGTCTTCGTTTTCCAACCCGGGCCATTGTTTGCGAATATGGTTCTAGCAGATGAAATCAACCGAGCATCGCCCAAAACTCAATCTGCGCTGTTAGAAGCGATGCAAGAGCGGCGAGTCACAGTGATTGGTGAGTCGCATTTATTGCCGAAGCCATTTTTTGTGTTAGCCACACAAAATCCAATTGAGCTCGAAGGAACTTACCCGCTACCGGAAGCACAGCTTGATCGATTTTTATTCAAACTCGTCGTCACGCGCAATGAAGTGACGACGCTCGAGCACATCATTTTGAATCGCGAAATGGGCGGTGAGTTGGATGTTCACGCGGTGATGAACGTGACGGAATTTCAGCAGCTGATGGATCTATCACGACGGATTTTCATTTCGCCTGCGGTGGCCAATTACATCGCACGATTGGTCGATGCGACGCACCCCCAAGCTGGCAATGATGGGCTGCCATTGCGTTATGGAGCAAGCCCGCGGGCGGCACTTGGCATGGCCGCTGGCGCTAGAGCGCGTGGGCTGATGCAAGGCAGGACACACACGAGCTTTGAAGATGTCAAAGCGATTGCTCCGGCGGTGTTAGGGCACCGGATTGTGTTAGATTATCGGGCGAAAGTTTCGGGCATCACACGGGCGAGTGTGATTGAAGAATTGCTGGCTCGCATTCCTTTTCAAGAAACTGAAACGCCCCGAGTATTGCACGCATGAATGTGAAAATTCGTTCCTTTGCTAAGTTTGTTTTCGTCATGCTTCTCATGCTCCGGAGTGTGGGGCAGTTGCATGGCCAAGAAACGATTTTTCGGCATGTGCCTAAGGGTGCTTCGAATTCTTATGTTGAAATTGTTTCGATGTTTTCTGTGAGTCCATCTCACGGCTATTTGCCTGTTAGAATGTATGTGGCAAATAGCAGTCCGGTGGCGCAGAGAGTGGTGGTTAGCTTCAAGAGCCAGTCTCAGTCATATCGTGGTGAAGATGCATTATCGAGTAAATCGCAGTTTGAGCTAAGCGTTGACGCGGAAAGCAATGCCACTCGAGAAATTCTTGTTCCACTGAAGCCTTTTGGTGCTATTCAATTTTCTCCGAATACTGGCATTGAGGTGAAGCTGACGGGCTCGATGGGGACGTTAGAAACACGATTCGATGCGATGTTAGATCGGACGGATTTCCCCGTCGTATTGATGAGTGAGGCGCTGCATACGCCCAATTCAGGGAAGTTGACCGATGAAATGAATAGGACAATTTCCTCGAGTGGAAGGTATGGAAGTTCGCCGCAGTTCGCGGCTAAATTTGATCCGAAAATGATGCCAACTCAGTGGCAAGGATTAAGCGGTGTGGATGTGATCATGCTGAGTGATGGCGATTGGCTGGCGATGGAAAGCGCGAGTCGTTTGGCCACCGAGCAATGGTTACGGCTTGGCGGGCATCTCGTGATTTTTCACCAAACGAGTCCGGAGCCGAGCTTGGTCAAGCTTGCGAGTGATGCCGGCTTTGGACGTGTGACGATGCAGACATTGCAGGCTGATTTTTTGTTAGATCCAGCGGCAACTCTGCAATTGCTTTCGAGTAAAGATGGTGAGGGAAACTATCTAACAGCATCGATCATGTCGGATTTTGCCGATAGTTGGCCACTTTACGAAACGGCAGAGAAGAAGCCATTTTACTACACTTTATACGTCGTCATCTTGATTGCATTCGCAGTTTTTATCGGTCCTTTGAATGTTTACCGTTTTGCCAAAAATGAGCAGCGTTACCGGTTATTCTACACCATACCACTGATCTCGTTGGCATTCACGATTCTGTTAGGATTGATTGTTCTATTTCAAGATGGAGTTGGCGGAAGTGGTGCACGCAGGGTGTTGATGGAAATTAGGCCGAACGATGGCGAACACGTGGCACTGATGCATCAAGAACAATTCTGCCAGACTGGGCTGCTGACCCAATCCAAGTTTGCTTTGGATTCTGCAACGATCTATCCGGTGGCGATCGCAGCTACCCGCTGGTCGAGATTTACGCAGTCCAATGCTGAGTCAGGAGCCTATGACATCGAGCAGGAAAATGAGCATGTTTTTGCCAAAGGGGATTGGTTCAAAAGCCGCTCGGCTCATGGCCACTTGCTCACCGCGGTGGTGCCAACGCGCGGCAGAATCGAGAAAAATAGTGGAGCGCAGACGTTTGTTTCTACCTTCAATTTTCCGATCCGATGGATGCTGTTAGAAGATGGAGGAAAGTTTTTTCTAGCAGAAAACATTAAAACCGGCGTTTCGTTTTCAGCGAGGGAAATTGATGAGTTCACTTATCGTGCAAACATTCATGAATCATGTGTAACAATGAATCGCCGCCACGCTGCGATGATCAAACAAGCCACGCAGCGTAAAAACGCATTCATCGCGATGACGGACCAAGGACCAGCGATTGAATCGCTCGCGCAAATCCGCTGGAAATCGACAGAATCCATCATCACCGGCCCGTGGATCGCAGGCGAGCAGGTGCCGTAATTTTTCGAGACGCAAAGAAGATGACCGCCATTAAAATCGAAAATCTCAAACGCCATTTTGGACCGATCCGCGCGATCGATGGGCTAAGTTGCGAAATTGCGCAGGGTTCGGTGTGTGGCTTCATTGGCGCGAATGGAGCGGGCAAAACAACCACCATGCGCATTCTCGCCACCCTCGATGAGCCGGACAGCGGGCGCGTGGAAATTTGTGGCTACGATGTGATGCAGAACCCCAATGAAGTGAGGCGCAAGGTCGGCTGGATGCCTGATCAATTTGGTCACTACGAGCACACCACGGTGTTAGAATATCTGGATTTTTATTCGCGAGCTTTAGGCTACAAAGGGAAAGATCGCCGCCAGCGGATTGATGAAGTGATGCAATTTACCGATCTAGTTCCGCTGAAAGACCGTTTCATGAATGCGTTGTCCAAGGGCATGAACCAACGTTTGGGCCTCGGGCGTGCGTTGCTTGGCGACCCGCAAGTCTTGATCATGGATGAGCCGGCGGCGGGATTGGATCCCAAGGCTCGTGTGGAGTTTAAGCATTTGGTGAGAGTGTTAGCTCAAGAGGGAAAAACGATTTTTATTTCATCCCACATTTTATCAGAGCTGGGAGAAATGTGTGACGTGCTGCTTTTTATCGACCAAGGAAAACTCGTCCATCACGGCAATACCGATTCTCTGCGCCGCCATACGGATCAAGATGCAGGTGTCACTTATCAAGTGCAGCTTGATGGCACGGACGATGCCCTCAGCCAATGGTGTATTTTACAACCGGACGTGAGGTTCATGGAGGCTCGCAAATCGGGTGGGAGAATATTAATTCAAAATGACGAGCCGGCTAAAATTGCAGAACTTCTATCACGCATGATTCACAGTGGACTCAAGGTCACAGAATTCCAGCGAGAAGAGCGCAACCTCGAAGATGCCTTTATCGATATGATCGGAATGTTAGATCAGAAAAATGCGAGCATTCCCAAAGCTGGATCTAACAAAAATTCATGATGCAAACTTCACTCAAGGATTTCCCTGATTTTTTTCAACCCATGCTCGTCAAGGAGCTGAGGCAAGGTTTGCGCACGCGGGGATTTGTCCTGATGTTCCTTGCATTTCATTTAATCATGGCAGTGGTGCTATGGATCGCCATTTCATCTTACAATGTGTCATCGGCAGGAAATATGACGAATGACGCTATCTTCTCGATTTTGCTTTTTGCATTGGTCGTCGTTCAACCGCTGCGTGCGCAGAATGCGATTTCGATTGAGGTGAAAGCGAACACACTCGAGCTGATCACCATGACGAGCATGAACGCGAGGCGAATCGTCGTTGGCAAATGGCTGTCACTTGTGGTGCAATCCTTACTTTTGATTGTCTCAATTTTACCTTACGTGGTGATCAGCTATCTGTTAGGCGGGGTTAATTTGTTGAATGAGCTTGTCAAATTCGCGCTCTTATTTTTGGCGTCATCGGCCTTGATCGCTGGCGTGATTGGCCTGAGTTCCTCAATGATGCGCATTCTTCCGATCATAATTCTATTTTTCTTTTTTGGTGCACAGGGGCTGATAGCAATGATTTTTTCAGGGCGTTCGGTGATGCCGGAATTTGATCTGCAAGATCCACAGTTTTGGCTCTTTGTGTTGTTATTTCTCATCTCTATCAGCTATCTCGCATGGAGCGCGATGACTTTAGGCATCCACCAGATTGCCCCCGCGGCAGAGAATCATATTTCTCAGCACCGGATCATTGCGTTGGCTTTGACTTTTTTTGTTTCGGTAAGTGCTCTGACATGGCTGACCCTTGATTTAGAAGCGATTCTGGCTGGCTTTTTGATGGTTCTGATTCCGGTGATGGTGCTTGCGCTCAATGAACGAGATGGGCCGATTGACTCCGTAAAACGCCGCTTCACTCGCTTGGGTATCGTCGGTAAGATCGTTAGTTTGCTCATACTACCCGGCTGGCCGACGGCGGTTTTTCTATCGGGAGTGATTGCCGCGATCGCAGGATGGACGGTTTTGCGTTTGTCAGCATCTAACAACATTCACGAGGAATTTGTGGTCTTTGTGTCTGCGGTGGTTGGTGCGATTTGGCTCTCTAGTATGTTCGTGACTCTCTTCACTCGCGATCGAAAAAAACGATTTGGTTTTGCGTTGGCAGTGATGATTCTTCTCGCCACGTTGGCATTCCTCTCCGCATTTTTATACGATAGCAATGAGACGCGTTTGGTGAGTTGGTTTTTTGCATGGAACCCACTTTCCTATTTTGGTTACTACATGAATTCAGCGAGTGATAAATCCCAGATCCTCATGCTTTCGGTTGGAGTTACCATCTCGATCTATCTGATTTTTGCAGTGATTGCATTGATCAAAAGATCCAATTCACAACCCGCAACTTTGCCATCTGAGCCCTTGTGATCTCGCGCGAAGATTGCCTAACAAGTCACGCCACAGCGAGCGCGTTGGCGGGCTCATTGCAACTGCCAACGCCTGCACAATCCGCACTCAAGCACACGAGCGATCACTTCGGCCAAGGTTCTGGCTCTTCGTTAGATTTTCAGGATCACCGAGAATACATGCTGGGTGATGATACTCGCCATATTGATTGGAATGCTTATGCGAGGACTGGCTTTTACACGATGAAACAATTCCACGAAGAAGTTAGGCCTATCGTGGATTTAATTTTCGATGTCTCGCCCTCGATGTTTTTTGATGTGGAAAAAAAATGTCGAACGTTGGAGTTGTTTTACTGGATCGTCGAGTCATCCAAGCAATCTGCAGCATCGTTGCACATTCATGTCGTGGGTGGTCATCATCATCAATTGTTAGAAGCGGATGCCGTGCAGAATCATCACTGGATCCAAGAAGTCAATGAGTGGCAAACCACGCCGATCGATGGCGCTCCGCAACTGGCTGCGATTCCATTGCGTGCGAAATCCAATCGCATTTTGTTGTCGGATTTACTCTTCAGTGAGGATCCCAAAAATTGTTTACGCAATCTAACACATTACCATGGGAGTCTGCTGCTGTTTTGTCCATTTTTGGCAAGCGAAGCAGAGCCGAGATGGGCAGGAAATGTGGATTTCATCGACGTGGAGTCGGGCCTACGCCGCGCAAGTCACGTGGATCAGAAAATGTTAGATGGGTATCTCGCATCCTACGCGAGGCACTATGCATTGTGGTCCGATGAATGTGCGCGTCACGGTGGAAAAATCGTTCGAGTCACCGCCGAAGGTGATTTTGCCGAGGTGATGTTCCGCGAGTGCATGGCAGTCGGCATGCTTGCGCAGCGTTGAGAATTTTTCTGTTAGGCGAGGACGCGTTTGAGGAACGCAGCTCCATCGATCGCGATATTGTCTCGCTTCGGTTCCATTTTGCGCCAAATAGATGCCGCTTTGGCGATGACTTTCACATCGGTGGTGAAGGACTCGACGACGACATCGCCTTGGTAGCCAATTTCCTTGAGTGCTTTCGCAATTTCGGGCCAATCGATGTGGTCATTTCCAGGCGTGCCACGGTCGCTTCCGCACGCATGGAAATGCCCAAGATGCTTGCCAGCTTTGCGAATCGCCGCTGCTTGATTTTTTTCCTCAATGTTCATGTGGAATGTGTCGAGGTGCAATTTTAGCGCAGGAGATTTGACGGCGTTGATTAATTTTAGGCCCTGATCGCAGGTGTTTAAAAAATCGGTCTCAAAGCGATTGAGTGGCTCAACGCAGAGAGTCACTCCTCGCTCTTTGGCATAGGCAGCGATGATTTTCAATTGCTCCACCACTGCCTGAAATTGTTTTTTCTGCGTGGCTGAGTCGTGCGCGCCAGTGAGGCCAACGACGGAATACAACGGCCCAATCACTGTGGGACAATTCATGGCCACGGCCTGATCGATGATGGCAAAAAGATACTTGCGAGCAGTCGCTTGGGCTTTTGAGCTGCCCCGCAAATCTCTACCGGGTCCCATGCAGGCACAGATCGAGCCGATGGCCAGAGCGTGTTTCTCGGCGGCTTTGAGAATTTTTTCAGGATCGATATGAGATGGATCTTCGACGGCAAGTTCGACGGTTTCGTAGCCCCAGCTCTTGAAAGTGGCAAACCACTTGACGCTGGAAGTGGTGAATGGCGAGGTGAACAAAAATGTGTTGATTCCGATTCTCATAGGGTTTGATGGACGTGATGATTGCGCACGCTTTACAAGATGAAGTCAAAAAATTTCGCAAGATCCCGATTTGATTGTCCGTATTGAAAATCTCCCACCTGCTGGCATGGAATTAAATAAACGATGCGTCATTTTTTTTGGATTACTAACAGCTCCTGTTGGATTTGGCCAAGTGGTTTCCGAAATGCCAGATCAATGGGTGCTGGCGAATCGGCTCAATCTATCAGATATGATTACCCGATCATGGAGTGAGCAGGATATTTCTGCGATGTCGCCGCGCACAATTGATGAGCTACTTAGCAAAGATACATCGTTTTCATTGTATCGTCGGCAAAGTGCGATGTTTGCGAACCCGACCGCAGCGGGGCTGAGTTTAAGAAACACTGGTGCGAGTGGGGCTTCGCGAAGTTTAGTTTTGTTAGATGGCATTCCGCAAAATGACCCCTTCGGTGGCTGGGTGTATTGGGCAAAGATTCTGCCATCATCGCTTGGCTCCATGCAAATAGTGCCTGCGAGCCGATCGATCGCATGGGGGAGCCAAGCAGTTGCGGGAACGGTTCAAATGAATCGCATCGATCCGTTTGAAAACCGAACTGCAATTTTGATGGCTGGTGGAAGTCAGCAAACACTCAGTGCGAGCGTTCTGCATCAAGCGGCGAACAGTGATCAGACTCAGTCCATCTCGATCAGTGCGTTTGGTATGGAGAGTGAGGGTTTTTACAATCTAACAGAAAGGCAACGAGGGCCGCTTGATCGGACATTGGATCTTCATCTATCAGGCACGGAAATCCGGCATGTTTATCGTAGCGATCCGTCACTCAGTTTGGAATCCACGCTTTCATATTACCAAGAATTGCGTGGTAGCGGCACGCCACTCGCGGGCAATGCGAGTGAAGCGATAGATTTTTCGTTGCGGCTGACTCGTGATTTTGGCGAGTCAAGTTGGCAAGCGCTTGCATGGCATCAATTGCGAGAGTTCGAGGCCACTTTCACGAACGTCAACAATGACCGCACAGCCGAGACGATTGCGTTAGATCAATATGATGTTCCAGCGACAGGCAGTGGTGCATCGTTTGTCTGGCAAGGGAAACTGAGCAACATGCTGGCATTGCAGGCTGGCATAGATGGTCGTTTTTTAGATGGCACGACTCATGAGCAAGTGGGCATTTTTCGCAATCGCCAAGCAGGTGGCCAGCAAGGCATGGCCGGCATTTACACTGCTTTTCATTATGAAATCAGTGAGAATCATCGATGGGACGTGAGCATGCGCATGGATGCTTGGCGGCTGATGAATGGCATGAGAAAAGAAAACTCACTCAGCACCGGACAACTCTTGTTAGAGCAAAATCAAAATGACCGCAGTGGTTTTGAGCCAACGGTTGCGATTTCTTATGAGCATCTTTTGAACGATACCCTGCTAACATCCATTTCACTGAGTAAAGGATTTCGTTTGCCTACGCTTAACGAACTGCATCGCCCATTCCGCGTGCGCAATGCGATCGTCGAAGCCAATCCGGATCTAACACCTGAGCAATTCATCCATCTGGAAAACGAATGGTCGTGGCAATTTGCGGAATCAAGCAGCCTAAGCATCACCGCATTTCATCATTGGATTGATGATGCCATTGCCAATGTGCCGCAAGCTCCACCGACTGCGGCTGGGTCACTTTCTCAGAGGGATCATGTCGATCATGCCCGAGTTTATGGCGTGCAAACAGATCTTGATTGGTCGCTTGAAGAAACGCTGCGTTTTCAGCTCTCTGCTGTTTTGAGTAAAACACGATTTACCCAAGCGTCGAAGCAGCCTCTGTTAGAAGATAAACCATTCGCACAAGCACCTGAGCTTCGGCTTTCAGCAGAGCTTAATTGGCGAGCAAATGAAGGAATCGAGTTTTTCTGCGGTGGCGATTATAGCTCGGATCAATTTGATGATGCTCTCGCGGAGCAATTGATCGAAGGCGGCACTCAAATGTATTTCGGTGCGCGTGCTCGTTGGAATGATCTCGTCTATCAGATCCGAGTCGATAATGCCTTGGACGAGGTGGTGGAAACTGGAAATAGTCCGGAAGGGCTTCGCAGCATAGGGCCGCCGCGTCGTTTATGGGTCAGTGTCGAGTGGAAATTTTAAGTCACCCATTCCGTGGTCCCATATTGCTAATAGCCCGATTTATTCTACAAAACATTATGCGTTATTTTTATCTTTGCATTCTATTCGTGACATCTTTTGCACACGCTAAAAATGAGCATGCCGATGCCCTATATTCGACTCATTGTGCCGCATGTCATGGTGCTGAGCTTGGTGGCGGAGTTGGCGGCTCATTGATCGATGGCATTTGGAAACATGGCGCAAGCAACGATGAAATTACTCGTTCCATCGCCAAAGGGAATGCACAGATGGGAATGGTTGCTTGGGAAGAAAAACTAAGTGCTGAGGAAATCCGCGCTCTAGTGATTTACATTCAAGAGAATGAGGCGAAGGCGATTGCTCAAAAGCAGCAAGTCCCAGTGCCAAAAGGTAATGAGCTAACGCGCACTCAATTGCACGACTATCGGTTAGAAATTTTCGTCGATAAAGGATTAGTAAATCCATGGGCCATTGCATTTCTATCAGATGGGAGAAAATTAGTGACCGAAAAAGCAGGCCAGCTTCGCATCATTGATGCCAATGGAGAGCTTGATCCCAAGCCGATCACCGGAATTCCCAAAGTGATGGATCACGGCCAAGGCGGGCTGATGGAAGTTGCTGCGCATCCTGATTTTTCTAACAACGGATGGATTTATTTAGGATTCAATGAAGGCACCGATTCAAAATGCATCACGGCAGTCGTGCGCGGGAAAATCAAAGACCACGCATGGGTTGATCAGGAGTGGATCTATCGGCCCGATCGCAAATTTCGCAGTGATTCGGGAGTGCACTTTGGCACGCGTTTTGTCTTTCACGAGGGTTACCTCTATTTTCCAATTGGAGAACGCAGCGGAATGATGGAGGCCCAACAGTTAGATAATCCGAAGGGGAAAATGTTTCGCTTACACGATGACGGTCGCATTCCGCAGGACAATCCGTTCATCAATACGCCCGGTGCTCTAGCAGAAATTTGGAGTTACGGTCACCGCAATCCGCAAGGCTTGGTGATGGATGCACGCGATGGAGCGCTTTATTCAACTGAGCATGGCCCGCGCGGAGGTGATGAACTCAATTTGATCCAAGCTGGGAAAAATTATGGATGGCCAGTCATTTCATACGGCATGAACTACGATGGCACGCCGCTGGTATCGATGACTGAAAAAGAAGGCATGGAGCAGCCACTCGTGTATTGGGTGCCATCGATCGCTGTTTGTGGTCTCGATTTTTACACTGGGGATCTTTTTCCAAAATGGCAGAATGATTTACTCGTCGGTGGTTTGGCATCACAAGAAGTGCGCCGTGTCCGCATCGAAAATCAAAAGGTGGTCTCTCAAGAAATCATTTTGAAAAACGTTGGCCGTGTGCGTGATGTGGCAACTGGACCCGATGGCAAAATTTACGTCGTGCTGAATAGCCCCGACCAAATCGTGCAAATGGTGCCTGCCAGCGAGTAGCCTTAATCACTTGCTAGCATCGAGCGCAAATCATCGAATGACCAATCAACTGCGTCTTCTTCGCCAGACTCAGAATCGATCATCGATGCGTATGCTCGTTTGTTAGATTGTAGTGCCACGACTTTTTCCTCCACCGTAGATCGGGTAAGCATGCGATACACGGACACTGGCCGCGTTTGTCCGATGCGGTGTGCACGATCCGTCGCCTGAGCTTCTGCTGCTGGATTCCACCACGGATCAAAGTGCACCACAGTATCCGCGGCTGTTAGATTGAGACCATAACCACCGGCTTTGAGGCTGATTAAAAACACTGGCGGACCCGTTTCTTGTTGAAATGAATCCACTAAGTTTTGCCGATTGCGCGTTTGACCGTCCAAGCGCAAGCATGGCCAACCGCGCTCTTGCATCTGTTTTTCGATCAAGACAAGCTGGGATTGAAATTGACTGAAAACAAGCATCCGGTGGCCACCATCGATGGATTCTTCGATGCGTTCTAACAGTCTAGCAAGCTTTGCCGAACGTTTTGTGACGGGTAACTGCTGCAATTTTTCATGATTCAGAAGTGCAAGATCGCAGCATACCTGACGCAAGCGTAAGAGTGTGGTGAGCACGTGCATGCGAGCGGCACCCTGTTGCCCATGCTGAATCATCGAATCAACTAGCTTTCGTCCCTCGCGCATGACATCGCGGTAAGTTGATGCCTGCTCATCGGTCAGGTCACAGAATTCATCGATCAGAATTTTGCTCGGTAGATCGGTGGCGACTTGCTCTTTCGTCCGCCGCAACATGAATGGTGATGACTTGATTTTTAGGCGTTCTAGCACGCTTTTTCGAAGTTCGACGGTGGCTAAGGGAATCTCATATCGTTCACGAAAATCCTCACGGTCGCCAAGCCAGCCGGGTTGGATGAAGCGGAAAATTGTCCATAAATCACGCACTCCATTTTCAATGGGAGTTCCTGTTAGAGCGACACGATAAGATGCATTCAGCTTGGCCACGGCCTTGGCGTGATCCGTGTCTGGATTGCGCATTTGGCTTGCTTCATCAACGATCACAGCCCGATATTTTCTTTTCAAGTGCCACGCTAGATCGCGTGCAAGTGTGCCGTAGCTTGTGAGAATGACATCACCCGCCGTGATGGTTTCGCGAAGCTGATCTCGATCGCTGCCATGTAGTATTTTCACCGAACGGTTAGGCGCAAAACGAGTGAATTCAGCCTTCCAGTTTCCTAACAGAGATGCCGTCGCCACCACCAAGACCATTCCAGAATCAGCGTTATCTTGTGCCAAGCAAGCTTCGGCCCAAGTGATTGTCTGCAATGTTTTTCCCAATCCCATATCATCTGCGAGCAAGGCACCACCATAGCGGTTGCAGCGTTCCCAGAGCCAACGTGCTCCATCGAATTGATAGGGTCTAAGTGTGGCCTGCACAGAAGCAGGCAGTTCAAAATCTGACGCATGATGCTGAGGTTTGTTAGTTAGATCCTGATGAAGCTGTTGTGCCATTTCACGAATCACCTCGCCAGAGCGGGCATCTGCACGGTAATGGCCTGAGTCTTGAGTGACGTCTAAATCAGCAAGCATCGGCTCTATCAGATCCGCATAGCTTGAGGAAAGAACACGCCGATGACCCGCTGCGAGCGACGATGATGAACTTGCTCCGCGGAGCATGCGTTGAATCTCTGTGGCTGGAATGATTGATCCGTTAGATGATTTGAAAATTATTTCAAAATCAAACCAATCATTGCCTGATCCCTTCATCTTGATCACCGGAGAAATCAGCTCCACCTTAGAGAAACTTTTTTGCAAAGCTGGGCTTTCGGACACACTCCATTTCAAGCGGAGGTCGGGCAGCGATTTTGTGACGAAATGCATGATCGCTTCTTCACCGGTCAGGCTCCACTCGCCGTTGGCAGGATTTTTTAAGGTAAAGCCAATACCTAACAGGATTTTAGTGGCGGCATTTTCCCCAGTTAGATCGCGAGTTTCGCAGCAGTCGTTGTTCCACCTAGGCAAGCCAACTGATGAATTAGAACCGATTGCGACGGGCTCGGATGGATCATATTTGACCAAGAGCTGAGCCTGCAACTGGCGCATGGATCCATCTAACAGTAAATGGTAATGCGCATGAGCCGCTTTGAAATGAAACTTATCCAACCAGGAATTTTCTGGGAACTTCAGGCATTCTTGCCACGCATGAATCTGAGAAAAAAATTGGTCTAACGAAATTTCTAAGACATCGCCATTGAATAACTTTCTTAGCTGTGGGACCAATTCCGCAGGCAAAACCTCTGCGCCTACACGATGAAGACGAGCTTGATGAATTGTGAAATAGGTATCACCCAGCCAGCAGCCACGCGCCGCGTCAGGTGCGCATTGAAGGTTAAGTAAATTTCCCAAACGATTTGCGGAATCCAGGGCTAAACGATCGCCACCTTCGATGATCACTCTGCTCTGCGTCTTGTTTTCAAAAACCTGGGCATGTCCGATTAAAGCGGTGGCGAAGCTCGAGGTGAGATTACCTGATAGATGAATGGTGCACGATTCTTGATGGGGGGTGTTCGTTGCTGCAAGCCATGCATTGATCTGCTCATCTGCTAGAGTAGGTGCATGGTCTTTACGAACTTTGAGAGTGGCCATGAGTTTGCCATGGCGCAGCGAATCTTGCCAATTTGGCGGTAAGAAAATTTGCCATGCATGGCGTGCGTCTGGAGACGGCACCCTGATATTTTTGTTAGGCTCGGGTGGAGAGTTTTTTACTGCGATCAAGACCAATCCAGTGGCCACGGCATGAGCACACACGCACCCGCTGCGTTGGTTGTCAAAGCACGAGCAGCGGGTATCAAGATGCGTCGCAGATTTCGCGATGACCGTGACATGAAATCGGCGCTTGCCATCGCGCACCACACCTTGCCAGCCGAGTTCCGTGCGAGTGACCGACTCGACCATGCCGGCATCTGCCAGTGATTTGCCCTCTTTGAATGCCTGCCAACTGGCGGCATTGCGAATAACCGCTTCGGTGATTTGAAAGGTCATGCGTTGGTGGGCATCCAAAGCAGCGCCACTTGATTGACTTGAATATTTGTCCGTGCCGGCTTGAAAGATTCTTTTTCTAACACCAATGCAGAAATATCGTATTGAGCGGCGAGTTGGTTGATTTCATTCTCTGTCGCTTGTTGAAGACTTTGCATTTCTTCATCGATGGCATCCACTTTGGCGGTTGCTGTGGAGACATCTTGGTGTTGCTTGTAAACTTGCGAGGCTTTTGAAATCGCCGAGGATCCTCGCGCGGAACCGATGCCAGCTTTGCGCCCAAAAATCGCACCGAGCACGCCTCCTAGCACCGAGGCGCCTGCTTGCATTTTTGCAGCAGTGGCCTCGGATTTTTGCCGAGCAAGCTGTCCTTCCGCGGTGATTCTTCGTTTTTCCACGGCAGCCAATTTTTTGGTCAAGCTATCGCGCAATTCCGCCACTTGGGCATCGCGTGCCTCGCGCGCTTGGTGAGTGAGTCGAGCGCGGAAGTCGCCTTCCGTTTCGTTGATGTTAGACCATGCTTTGAGAGTAGGGCAGGTCCATAGTTCAACTCGTTCATTCTGATAGATCCAATCTGCAAAATCTTTCTGCACCTGTTTATAATTCGCAGCATTCATCGCAAAACCGGGTAGCTCTGCAAATGCGATGCCGGGCGATGGTTCTGTAAGCAATGCATCATGATCAACCGGCGGCGGCACTTGCGTTTGCCAATCTACGGTCGTTGCAGTCATCGGATTGACTAGCCGCAGGCTGCGTTTGGCATCGAGTCCTGCTTTGGCAACACGGTAAATAACCTGCCCTTCACGCAGTAAACATGGTTCATAGCGCGTGTTATCTGTGATTTCTGAAATGGGAACAAATCGTTCCACGACGCCGGCACCCACGACTGGGCGTGCTTGCCCAGTGTGATCTCGCCGCACTCCAGGCATCGCCATGGGATTGTTTTCTGACGGGGTATTAGATTTGTTAGATTTTGAGATAAACTCATCACGCCTTGGATCCATGAGCAATTTAATTTGCGAGCGCGTCAATGGACCTGTTAGATAGCTCATGACCCAACGAACGTGAAACAGCACCGGATGGTCTTCGTGCACGTTGTTCATCAGAAACACGCGATTGCCAAGACCTGATAGAAGCCGCTCGATATCAGCTCGATCAAATTTTGCATTTTGCGAGCCAGCAGCACCTTCGAGGCCGTCTAACACACGCAGTTTATCGCGCTCAGTTTGCAGACGACCGAGGAACCATGTCCCGATGTTAGATAGTGCCTTATAGTCGAGATCCACTGGATTTTGCGTTGCTAACAAACAACCAAGTCCGAATGCGCGCCCTTGTTTGAGCAAAGTCATCATCGGGCGTTTCGATGGTGGATTAGCCGTTGGCGGAAGGAATCCAAAGATTTCATCCATATACATCAATGCCCGCAGCGAGGTGGTGCCAGATTGCCCACGCATCCAACCTAACAATTGGTTGAGCAATAAACTCACAAAAAACATGCGTTCACTATCGCCAAGGTGAGCGATTGAAAAAATGGCAATTCGCGGTTTGCCCGATGACTGATAGAGCATCGATCCGATGTCTAACGGCGGCCCTTGCAGCCAGCTTGCGAAGCTCGGCGAAGCTAGCAAGTTGTTCAATTTCAATGCCAGTGCCTGACGATTTTTTTCGGGCATGAATGACGCCAAATCAATCACGCCAATTTTATCAAACGATGGTTTTTGGATGTGGCGGATGATGGATTCCAAGGTTAAATCTTCATTTTTCTGCCAAGCATGTTTGAAGATCGCCGCGCAGAGCACTGCTTCTGGAGATTGAATCGCGTCGTCATTCACGCCAACGAGTGACAGTAGGGAGGAGACGGTGCTTTCAATCCGTTCTCCTAACAGCTCACCATCGTCCATGACTTCAAATGGCGGTGTGGCCAATGAACTTAAGATGGAAACAGGGATGCCCGCATTGCTGCCCGGAGTGTAGATGACAATATCGGTTTTCTCGCGAAAGCTTGCGATGCGTTCTGGCTCTTGCCCCCAATCGGCGAGGCCTTTTTTCCACATGGAAGCGGTATTGGCGGCATGCTCATCAATGGAGATCGATTTTTTTGCAGCGTCGTCTGGGTTGACCCATGGACGGAATGACGACGCATCGAGGTCTGGAAAACTGAGAAGCAGATTGGCGATATCACCTTTGGGATCGATGACGATCGAGGGGATTTGATCCATCGCCGCTTCTTCTAACAGCGCGAGGCAAAGTCCAGTTTTGCCCGATCCAGTCATGCCCAGCACGACTCCGTGGGTCACGAGGTCTTTGGAATCGTATAAAATCAATTCATCTAACAGCGATTTATTTTCGGCATTATATTCGCGGCCAAGATAAAATTGCCCTAGTTTTTCGTAATCTTGGCTGTGAATCATCATGGGGAATATGTTGTGGTCAGATTTCGATATTTCCAGCCTGAATCCGGGGAAATAAGCGTCACTATTCTAAGCCACGGAGTTTTTTTTGCTCAACAATCCACTGGCGATCTTGATCAGAAAGGGCACTTTCTGAGGTGCGGGATCGCCTTCCACTGGGCTCGATGAAGGTGAGTGTTCCCTTGGAATAATTTACCATTTTTGCAAAAACTTTTCGGCCCTTGCGATCGTTCCAATCGCGATAGCCTTTGCCTTCGAGAGATTTTTTCCATGCCTTGTGAGAGTTCAGTGATACGGCCTCGGCATGTTGGATTTGCCCTAACACAAATTTAGAATCTCCGCGCTTATAGCCAGAGCGGCGCAATATCACATCGCCATTCGGCTTGGTCATGATGAGCGTTGGGGTGCCCAGCACTTTGTATTTTTTTCGCAGTTTTTCGACGTATTGTTTAATGTTGATTTCTTGAGTCATTTGTTGATCAAGCCCAAGATCGTCATCTTCTAGCTTGGCGCTTTGATCAACGCGCAGACGCACGATTTTTTCGCTCGCCCAGTCACCAAATTCATGTTGGGAAAACAATTCTTGGCTCAGGGCAAGGCACATCGGGCTGTTCATCGAGTTCGTGAACCAGATGAGCAAAGGTTTGCCCTCGGAAACTGAGCGCTGCTTGGCAATCGCTTCGCTGGCTTCCCACGGGCCACGTTTTTTATTTTCTAAAATCGTTGAAAGCTCAGGTAAATTGGCATCCGGATTATCGGGATCCGTAAAAATCAAATCATCGTCCGAGACAATTTGTGAAAGGTTCGGGACGGCACCAGAAGTATTTCCGCCGGCAGCAATGATGTTTGCTTCAGCATTTTGTTTGGGGCGTAGTTGCGGTGGTATTCCTGAGGCACCCGCGGGCGATGTTTCCATTTCGGCCCCGCCAGTCTTTTTTCGGTCTTTGGAATCTAACATGCCGCAGCTCGGCACCAGAGTCAGCACGACTCCTAACAGAATTATTTGATGGAGGCGAAGTTTCATTTTACCAAGCGCACGGGAGTTCCGCAATAGGTGCAGCGAAACCATTTAAAAATCAGCATATGAATTGCCACGGGAACGATGTAACCGATGCCTTTGACGTGGTGAGCCTTTTTGTTTTTCAAACACGCCTTGGGCCAAAATTGTTTTTGTCCACAAATACGACAACTCGCACGAATCCCAAATATCAGATAGAAAATCGCAAATAACGGTAAAGCAAACGGCGGAATCAAAAACCACTTTGGAACCCATGAAAAAACCTGCGGCATTAAATCTGATAGAAGGAGTAACATCCCTGAGCAAACCGCGATCGGCACCATGCTGATCAGGATCAACGTGCTCAAAGCTCCGAGGGCCATGCTCCATGGATGTGAGTGCAACACCCCGCGAATATAAAAACGTGAGTTTGGGTCGCGCCCGCTGTTGGTTTTTTCTTTTGGCCCACGAATCAAAGCGATGCGCTCATCCTCTTGTGCAGTTTTCATCACTGCTTTGCGCACGGGGCCCCTAGGTGCTTCATCGGTGGTGCGCACTTTGGAGGTATCAATTTTCAAGCGTGATCCGGCGCTTGGATGGTCTGGTAAAACGCGGTGCTGCGCTTGAGTCGATACCTCATAATCGCTCGCAGAATCAAGCTCTTGAGTCGCTGATTCACTCAACGGTTGAATCACTGGAATGGCATCTTGAATCTCTTCTTCAGGCTGCCCGACGGCCTCATCCTCGAGCAAAATTGCAGGTGGAATATCGGCAACTAAAATCCGCCGATCGATCAAGCGTTGCACCGGCAGGGGAATCGCTACCGGTAGGGAATGAATATCGATTTCCTCAGGCTGCAGCCTTGGAGACGCAAGTTCGATGGTGCTGCATGAGCTCACGGATGGAATGCTTGCAACAGGCTTGGTTATGTTAGAAATACTGCGGGCATCATTGATCCATTTTTGCACTTGGGTGATCGAGGGTGCTCGTTTGACAAACTGAAATGTTAGATTCGCGTGGGACAATTCCTGGCGTAAACTTTCTGCGTCAGTTCCTGCTAGAGATTCGATGGAATCGATTCCCACCGAGTTTAGCAATTGAATGAAGGACTTACCGATGCCTGCGATGTTTTGGATTTCACTCATGCACTTTGGTTAGCTTAACGCAACGTTGATCCGATCACAAGTGGCAAGCAATTACGCCAGTGCTGCCAACATTTCTTCGAGCTGAGCCAATTTGTCACGCCATTCTTGCAAGCGCGATTTTTCCTGAACTACGATTTCCGGTGGCGCACGGTCCACGAAGCTGGCATTGCCGAGTTTTCCCTCAGACTTCGCCAACTCACCACGAGTAATTTGAATTTCTTTGGTCAGGCGAGTGCGCTCAGCATCCACATCGATCAATCCATCCAAAGGCAAATAAACTTCGCCAATTGATGTGACAGCCGCAGGCGTGCCTTTCGGCGATTGATAGGAATGATCTAACAAAATCTCCGCTGCACCCACCAAGAGCGCGAGCACGGGTTTTTGTTCTTCTAACCAAGGTGAAAACCCTTTGATCACCAGTTTAACATCTTTGCGGGAGCCGACTTTATATTCTGCCTTTAGATTTCGGATGCGTCCGGCAGATTCGTAAATGGATGCCGCAATGGCTCGATCGCGCTTGATTGCCACCTCGTCAAGATTTTCTAACAGATTTCGTGATGGCAATGGCTGCTGCATGAGAAATGCCCCACTCGGCACATATTCCATCCGTAGAGATAGTTCTTCCGTCACATGCGGCATATACGGGCTGAGAAGTTGCAAGTAGCGGCTCATCACCGCGTCAAAAACACCCAAAGTGTTAGATCGCTGCTGCTCGCTGGCTGAATCGCGTAGATCGAGCTTCACCGCTTCCAAAAATTTATCGCAGAAGTCGTTCCACAAAAATTCATAGAGCCGCTGAGCAATTTCGCCAAAGCGATACTCTGCGTAGCTGGCCGCTAGATCAGCTGATAGATCATCGAGCTTGGCCATCACATCAATGTGGTATGGACGTAGTAATTCAAAAGCAGGCAGTGGCTGCATGCCGATGCCGCTCATCTGCCTCAAGCGGCATGCATTGTAGAGTTTGTTGGCGAAATTCCGGCCCTCTTCCACGGATGATTCATCAAAGCGGAGATCGCTGCCGACCGGTGCGATCCGCATCAGGCCGAAGCGCAATCCATCGGCACCATACTTCTCCATCAGATCGATTGGGTCTGGGCTATTCCCGAGCGATTTGGACATTTTTCTGCCCTTCAAATCACGAATGATCGCGGTAAAATAGACGTTCTGAAATGGTAAATCATCCATGAACTCGTAACTGGCCATGATCATGCGAGCTACCCAAAAAAACAGGATGTCTGGTCCAGTAACTAGATCTGTAGTAGGAAAAAACTTTTTAAGACACGGAGATGATTCTCCAAGATCCGCCATGGTTGAAAATGGCCACAACCACGAAGAAAACCAGGTGTCCATCACGTCTTCATCGCGCACCCATTGCTCTGCATCGGCTGGCGCATCGAGGCCGACGTAGATGCGTCCATCGCGATGGTCTGCCGTATCTAACGACTCCGCATTTTTCAACTCATCCAATAAATCTTTGCGATACCAAACTGGAATTTGATGTCCCCACCAAAGTTGGCGGCTGATGCACCAATCTTGCAGATTTTCCATCCAATGAGCGTAGGTCTTTTCCCACCGCTTCGGACGAAATTGGATTTTCCCGCTGGCGACTGCTTGGGCTGCTTCATCGACGCTTGGATATTTCAAAAACCACTGCATGGAAATGCGCGGTTCGATCGGCACGTTGCCACGCTCGGAAAATCCCACATTGTTTTCGTATTCCTCAACTTTGAGCAACAGCCCGCGCTCTTCTAACATCACAGCAGCTTTTTTGCGCGCCACGAAGCGGTCGAGCCCGTGAAGTTCCGGGCAATCGGGGCAGTGGATGCGCCCATCCGGAGTCATCACATCGATGATTTCTAACTGATGGCGTTGGCCGATTTCAAAGTCCGCCTTATCGTGTGCAGGCGTGATTTTCAATGCGCCGGTGCCGAATTCCATATCCACATGATCATCGGCGATGATCGGAATCTCTGCTGCCGGAAATGGCCGACGCACACGGCGGCCAATGAGTTGCGCGTAGCGAGGATCGTTGGGATTCACTGCGATTGCGACATCGCCCATTAACGTTTCAGGCCGCGTGGTTGAAATTTCCACAAACTCGCCCGGCGCATCAACGCATTCATATTTCATGAAATACAACTTTGAGCGCTGGGCCGTCATGATCACTTCCTCATCAGACAAAGCTGTTAGAGAAATCGGGCACCAATTGACCATGCGCTTGCCTCGATAGATGAGGCCTTTTTTGAAAAGCTCGACAAAAACGTGATGCACCCAACGCGTGTAACCAGCATCCATCGTGAATCGCTCGCGGTCCCAATCGCACGAGCAGCCGAGGCGTTTGAGCTGATTGATAATGATGTCACCGTGCTTATTTTTAAAATCCCAAACGCGTTGCAGGAATGCCTCGCGGCCGAGATCGTGACGAGTGAGACCTTCCTGTTCCCGGAGCCCGCGCTCGACTTTCGCCTGAGTGGCAATTCCCGCATGATCAGTTCCGGGCAGCCAAAGAACTTCTTTGCCATTCTGCCGCGCCCGCCGCGCGAGGATGTCTTGCAGCGCGGCATTCAGCACGTGGCCGAGGTGCAGAATGCCCGTTACATTTGGCGGGGGAATGACGATCGAATACGCATCGCGCGTGCTCGCGGCATCCGCGTGAAAGCAATTTCCATCGACCCATGCCGCATACCATTTGGCTTCGACGGCTTGGGGTTCATAGGCTTTTGGCAACTCAGACATGGGGCGGCATCGTTGTCCGAGCCCGCCGCCTTTGTCCAGCATTGGCGCGGAGCCGGATGCGAAATTTTACATCAATCCATAGTGCCGCGTTTCGCCAGAGCTGCAAAGACCGGCTCGGGCACGTAGCGGCGCACGTTTTCCTCCCAGCCATCGGGCCCGATCAGGCTCTTGATCATGCTCGATGAAAGCTCGGCAATATCCCTCGGCGGCATCAGAAAAACGGTCGTCACCTCCGGCGCCATGTCCGCATTGATATGCCGCATCACGCGCTCGTATTCGTAATCGTTGGCCGAGCGGATCCCCCTCAGAATATACTTTGCCTGCAATTTATCCGCGTAATCCACCAAGTAGCGATTATCGAAATGCGCGATCAGCAGGCGATCGTTATGAGGAATGGATGCCTCTAACAGATTGAGCCGCTCTTCCACGGAAAATGAGTAGCGCTTTGAAGGATTATTGCCGATGGCAACGATGAGTTGATCAAACATCTCCAACCCGCGATCAATCATCCACAGATGCCCTAGAGTCGGCGGATCAAAGGAACCTGCGTAAACGGCTTTTCTCATGATGGTCTATTCTAAAAACACAGCGAGTCACTCGCAAAGCGAAATTGTTACACGCAAAATTGTGCGGCTAGGATCAACCGGTCATCCGCAGTTGGAAAAAGAAGATGAATGGCGGAAACCCCGTGAATGAAGGGTTTTGTGGATGAACTCGCGCGGAAATTTTTTTCACCCAGAGGGTGAAAGGTGGAGCACGATGCAACTTGTCCGCCCACCCGTTGTTTTCGCACTCTCCTCAAATATCGCCGCCTGAAATAAGCCTCTATTCAAGCATTTGCCGTGTCACCTGGCACATTAAAAATGAACAGTCTTTCAAATCGTGGCGGCGGTTTTCAACCGCCATGCCCAAAAATCGGCAGCATACGAGAAGTGGTAACCCATGCAATTTTCTTTAGAGTTAATCTGCTCGGCAGATGAAATCCGCCGCCACGATGAGTCTGCGGCGTTCCGCGCAAATCACTCTTTTTTCCCCAGCCCACCCTCTTGCAATTCTCCCCCGCTCGCTTGATATCTGCTAGATTAGCCCATCAAAAAAATAGAACCCTTTACCCCCCCGATATACGCACGGATTTCCAAAAATCTTTGACAAATCAAGGATTTTGGGGAAAAGTTCACTATGTTAGCAATCTGGATATCACATCCTGACATGCTACGAATAAAACTGTTATGCAAAGAAATGAAGAGCCACAGTAACATGGTTGACCGTCCAAAGTTGCTTAAAGATCCTCAAGAACGCGCAAATCGAATCGCGCAACTACAAGATCTTCATGTTGCACCTTTGACCCAATTCGTCGCGCAACTTCGAGAAGAAGTGGGCGACGAGGCGGGGATACCAGAATTCGATCCTTGGGACGGCGGGATTGCTGCAGAGATTCTTTTCCTTTTGGAGGCACCTGGGGCGAAGGCAGTGAAGTCCGGCTTTATCTCCCGGAACAACAATGACGAATCAGCCAAGAACTTCTACGAGATTTCCTTTGAAGCCAACATTCCGAGGACTAGAACTATTACTTGGAATATCGTGCCATGGTACATTGGTACAGGGTCTAAGATTCGCGCTGCTACAGGAAGCGATATTGTTTCGGGTTCCTCGTCTTTATCTCGATTCCTAGATCTACTCCCGAAGCTCAAAGTGATCGTATTAGTCGGTCTTAAGGCGCAATGTGCGGAGGAGATGATCCGCACATTGAGACCCAATGCGCATATAGTGAAGTCTTACCACCCGAGCCCTAGGTTCGTGAACAGATATCCTCGGAACCGTAGTCTAATCGTGGATGCTTTCCGTGCAGCGGGACTCCTCCTAAATAATGAAGAAGCATAACAAGCCAGCTCATCCAACGGCGGGCAACGTCTCCATTTGAATTCGGGCTTCCATTCCCGCCGTGGATGGCCTATTCGTTGTGCAAGAATAAGATGAACTTCGAGCCGCTAAACTTTCTCGCATGCCCGCAATGCACATTCAACCGCTTCATGCCGTCATGGTATGTCTTCATTCTTCTTCGGCTCGCGGCAGTGTTTGTGATCGCGAGACCGAAATTGGATGTCGTTCGAGTGCTTGCCGTTGCTGCGACGCTCGAAGTTGGATATTTCTACCTTTGGCGGATCGGCGTTGTAGCTGGATATCGGCGTGATTTTGAAGAAGCACTTCCTCCAATCGAGATATTTAGCGAGTGGTTCAGCTGGATCTTCCAGTTAGGTCTGATCCATGTGGCTGTTCTCGCTGGGCTAGCGCGATTTGGATTCTTCAAGGTGCGAGATGCACCATCTTTTATGTTTCGGAGATGTTTACTTATGATTCCGTGCTTTGTGGCGATACACTTTCTCCAGCTCTTAGTCGCGAGTGCCACATCGAGTTCCGGTCACTAAAATATAGAAGCACAACAAGACGAGACACAGCAACCAGCCGTTCAGTTTCGATGATTTTCCGTAATTACAACACTAACCCCGTGATCAACGTTGGCTCCCGCTGGTAGTGGTGCATGCGCTCATCGTTGTGCAAAAAGATCGGACTGGAATTCTGAGCAGGACAAGGTAGCCTAATCCCGTGAGCACATTTACCGAAATACGAGAAGCTGTCGTAAGCCTTTCTAAGCCTGAGCGGGCGGAATTGGCCGTTTTACTGCTTGGGAGCCTCAATGACACCCACTACTGGGTTGACGATGAAGAGGTCGATCAGCGGTCTGCCGAGATGGACTCTGGAGTCGTTGTTGGTGTAACTAAGGAGGAATTCCGCAAGCTTTGCGGGCGATGAGTGGCAGCATGAAGCCACTTATTATCCATCCCAGTGCAGCGAAGGATGCGCGAGATATTGCCGCGATGTATGCGGAGGTATCCGATGAGTTGCGTGACAAGTTTTGGAGTGAGATTGATGATGCAATCGATTATATTGAGCAGTATCCCGAGAGACATCATTACGACCCAAGCGGGAGAAGAAGGAGCAATCTCAAACGGTTTCCATACCACATTCTATTTGAAGAACGTCTTGAGTGCAATCGAGTCATGGTGATACGGCACCATCACCGAAATCCTCGCTACGGACTACAAAGAAGATAACAGAAGCCCAACAAGGCCACCCATTGCGCGAACAAGATAGCAGCATCCCACCCCTTTCCCTGCCACACGGAAACTTGAATCGAATCATGCACCCGGAACCCGACAACACCAC
>RDZR01000071.1 GCA_004294095.1 Verrucomicrobiota bacterium | reverse complement strand
AACGAGTAACCAACGCCGCGGTTGGTAGCAATCCACGATCCGTAGTTGCCTAATTTTTGCCGCAGGCGTTTCATATGAGTATCGAGAGTGCGGCTGTAAGTCGAGCTGCTGTAACCCCAGATTTTGGTCAACAATTCGTTGCGATCTTGTGGTTTTCCCGAGCGCTCGGATAGGAACAAGAGCAACTTAAATTCGGTGCTAGTGAGCTCGATCGATTCATTATCAAGATAAAATTTGAGAGCATTTTTATCAAAACGGAATGGACCGTAAGTGAAATCCACCGCGCCGGGCGGAAGGTCGCTGCGCTTGAGAATTGCTTGCACACGCAGCATCAACTCGCGCGGACTGAATGGCTTGGTGAGGTAATCGTCCGCGCCGATTTCCAAGCCTTGGATGCGATCTTCGGTCTGCGCACGGGCAGTGAGCATGATGACCGGCACGTTGAAAGTGCGGCTGTCCCGCTTTAATTCGCGGAAGACACCGTAGCCATCGCGGCCGGGGAGCATGAGGTCCAAGATGATTAAGTCCGGACGCTCGCGCAGAGCCATTTCCGTGGCTTCAATACCATCGAGAGCGATGAAGGCTTCGTGGCCAAGGCGCGTCAAATTAAAGGAAATCAGATTCGCAATATCTTGCTCATCTTCAACAATTAGAATTCGACTCATCGCTCTGAAGTCAATCTGAGTTGCGAGTTGAGTGAATCATGGACGAGTGACGAATCTGTCACAAATGTTAGTCGCCGTGAATGCTGTATTTTCAAACGATCTGCTGATGCCATTGCGCATAGACTTGAGGCGAAATTTCAGAGGGTTTGATTTCCGAACGACCGCCCCAAAACACATTGGTGTAACTCACCGGGATGCCGCGCTCTAACAAGTGACGATCGATCGCAGCCTTATGCTCAAGCACGCGGGCCTTTTCAGTGCCGTGCACCACACCCATGATATTGACGTTGCCAAACTGCGGCCCACCTTCGCGCCAGTAGCAATGCGTCATGCAAAAATGCCGACCCACCTCCGAGCCGCCTTCGATTTCCCGCCCTTTGGGAACGGCCCAGTGGAATAGTCCATTGAAGCGAGTCACGCGCTCGCCGCTGGCCGATGGCTTGACGTGCTCCAGAAAAGTGGAAAAACGACCAATCACTTTCTTTTCATTCAAATCTTGAGCCACCTCGCAAAAGCGCCCGAGCGAGATTCCTAAGCGATCGGCGCGGCCTTGCCATGGGAGATCGACGATTTCATCAATCGCGAGTTCTTCTTTTAATTCTAACAAAACGGCCCATTCCTCTGGCGTGAGATTGACTGGCACAGTGGTCATCATCACGGCTGGTTCATCCGCTTTTTCGCCGGGCTCGAGCGTTTTTCTACGCGTGTGGCCGACGCCGAGCGCGAATACTCCATTGGCCGGCATCAGCAAATACTCGGTCGCTCCGGTGAGCCGCATCAGCGCGGTGGCATGATGATCGAGCGATTGGCCCACGGGCACTTTGAGCGTGGTCCACAGGCGATAGCCGGAGCCGGAGACATCGGTGTCTGTGGAACGAATGACGACGTGGCCGGAAAACGGATCTTGCTGCGCCATGAAATCAAATGCCGCATTTAACTTTTCCTCCGGCACCTTCCAAGCGACGAGCGCTCCGTGGGCAAGCTTGGTAGAAAGCAACGTCTGGCGCACGCGCCGAATCACTCCGCCATCGAGCATCGCACGGATGCGCTCGAGAACGACATCGAGTGGTAATTCGCAGCGTTGCGAAATTTCGTGGAACGGCTGGCGGTGAAATCCAGCAATTAAATCTTCTGAAACTGCGAGAATCCGCGCGTTGGTAGGATCGTTGTGCTCTACGGGAATAATGGTCGGCATGATGTTGATTTGAGAATGGCACTGGATGACCGCGAAAGCAACCCAAGGCTCGCTGGATGTGATCCGCCGCATGCTAGGATTCGTGGCGGCGGTTTTTAACCGCCATGCCCAATACTTAGCAGTAAGCAAAAATGATGGGCTTGGCGGATGAAATCCGCCGCCACGATGAGTCTCTGGCGTTACCCGTAAGTATCGCGTCGTTATGGAAAAGAATGCAAATCAACTTGCTGTTTCAAAAAATCAAGAGCGGTCTTTCGCTCAAGAATGCGGCCTTCGAGTTGCTCAATTTGCACAGAATCTAACAACGTCTTAAAAGCTGGCCCGGGCCGCAGTCCGAGGGAAATTAAATCTCCTCCATTGACCAGTGGCGGCGGAATCAATGGCTCTGCGGAAAATTCTAACTGTTTTTCTAAAATAAATTCGTAGTTATCTGTTAGGCCGTTAGACGATCCGCAATCGACGCGGTGCAGTTCCATTTCTTCGGGAAATCCCGGGCGGGCCATGAATTGTTTGAGCCGCGAGGTGCGCATTTTTTGCACGTTCATGAATTGCATGTGGCGCGCGACCATTTCCGTCACGCTGGCAATCACCGCATTGGGATATTTTAAACGCGTGAGGATTTCGGCAGCCATATCAGCACCCAGCGCATCGTGGCCATTGAAGCGGATCCGGCCAGTTTCATCCACGGTCCGGCACGCGGGCTTGCCAATATCATGCAGCAGCACGGCGAGGCAAAGATCTAACGGAGCATCCGCATCGAGCATTTCTAACATGATGCAGGTGTGGATGAAGACATCGCCTTCCGGATGCCATTGCGGTGGTTGCTCACAGCCGATAGTTGTTAGAAATTCCGGCATGAATTGGGCCATGAGATCGGACTCAACTAATAGCTCGATGCCGCGACGTCTGTTGGGCGAGGTGATGATTTGGGAAAATTCATCGCGAATGCGTTCGCATGAAATCTGTGGCAAGCGCGGTGCGGATTGGCGGATGGCGAGCCAGGTTTTTGGCTCAATGTGAAAGTTGAGTTTGCCGCTAAAACGGATCGCGCGCATGAGGCGCAAGGCATCTTCGTGGAAACGCAGCTCAGGCTGGCCGATGGCGCGAAGCGTTTTTTCACGCAAGTCGTCAAGGCCACCCACGTAGTCGAGAATTTCTCCGCTCAGGGGATTTTGGAAAAGCCCGTTGATGGTGAAATCGCGGCGCAAGGCATCATTCTCGGGTGATGAAAATTCGACGGACTCCGGCCTGCGCGAATCGCGGTAGCTGCCATCAGTGCGGAAGGTGGCGATCTCGATCGCGTGGCCTGCGTGCTTCACCAACATGACTCCAAAGTGCGCGCCAATCGCTATCGCCTGCGGCAGCGCGGCGAGCACTTCTTCTGGGCGGGCGGAAGTGGCGATGTCGTAATCCTTCGGGGTTTTTTCTAACAGAAAATCCCGCACGCAGCCGCCGGCAAAGAATGCTTGGTGCCCTGCTCTGAGTAAGCGCTGCGCAATTTCAGTAGCGGCCTGCCGTGCTTCCATGGCCGAGCATTGGAGGAAGTGATGGCTCAATCAACTCTGAAAACGAGCCTTGAGCCTGCCGTGAGAATAGATATAAAAATCCTACTGTGCTGATTACGATTCTTCTTATTTCCACTTTTTTCCTCTCGATGGCCTACCGTTTTTATGGTGCTTTTTTGAGCCGGAAATTCGAGGTGGACGATTCGAGGCCGACGCCCGCGTGCGAGATCAATGACGGCATCGATTATGTTCCCACGCGCACCTCGGTCGTCTTCGGGCATCACTTTTCATCGATTGCCGGCGCGGGCCCAATCGTCGGGCCGATCATCGCTGCTGCGGCATTTGGTTGGGGGCCAACGTGGCTGTGGGTGATTTTAGGGGCGATCTTCGTCGGTGGCGTGCACGACTTTGGCGCCACGATGTTGAGCATCCGGAACAAAGGGCAAACGATCATCGATACCCTGCGAGCGCGGGTGGGGGAAAAAACCGGCAAGTTGTTTCTGTGCTTTGTGTTGGTGACGTTGATTTATGTGATCATCGTCTTTCTCGATTTGACGGCGACCGGTTACGCCAGCACGCCCGCGGTGGCGACGGCATCCGGCTGGTTTGCGTTGATGGCGTTGGCCTTCGGGCAGGCGGTGAAAAGCAAGCGGCTATCGTATCTTGGCGTGATGGTGACGTTTGTGGTGCTGACTTATGCGGGGCTGGCGCTTGGACATTATTTCCCCGCACCGGAGATGGATTCACATTTCTGGATGATCATCATTCTCGCGTATTGTTTAATCGCTGCGGTGCTGCCGGTGGATGTTTTAATGCAGCCGCGGGATTTTCTGAGTGCGACGTTTTTGTATGCGATCATGGGGATGGGAATCGTCGGGGCGTGCTTCGCTCCGGTGTCATTTGATCTGCCGATGTGGGTGGCATTTGATAGCGCACAATTAGGCATGATGGTGCCATTTCTCTTCATCACCGTGGCCTGCGGAGCATGCTCGGGCTTCCACAGCGTGGTCGCCAGCGGCACGACATCCAAGCAACTGCTGCGGGAATCCGATGCACGCCGCGTCGCATACGGCGGCATGATTGTGGAAGGATTGCTGGCCGTGTTCGCGATTGGTTGCATCGCCATCTGTGGTGGCTTGCAAGGCAGCCCGACGGCGACGTTTGCCACCGGCGCGGCGAAAATTTTCCAAGTTTTCGGCATCCCGCAGAAGTTGGGAGTTGAGTTCGCAACGCTCGCGGTGAGCACGTTTTTACTCACCAGCCTTGATACCTGCGTGAGGCTGGCGAGATTTCTCATCGAGGAAATGGTGCAGAAGCGCAACGCATGGACGCGCTACCTCGGCACGCTAGGCGTCGTCGCCCTCGCCGGATGGCTCGCATTTCAAGAATTTCCCGGCACCGATGGAAAGCAAGTTCCGGCGTGGCAAGCGTTGTGGCCGCTCTTCGGTGCGACCAATCAATTGCTCGCCGCGCTCGCGCTGATGACGCTCACCGTCTATCTTTACGCACGGGGAAAATCGCTTTGGTGGGTGACCATTCCTACCGGCATCATGATCGTCATGCCGATATCCGCCTTGGTGATGATGATCTTGGATGAAAATTTCACCACGATGATCCGCAGCACCGCACTGGTGCAATGCGCCATCGCAGTGATCATCATCGCCGCGTGCGTCATGCGCATGAGAAGGCCTGAGCGGGCATTCAACTCGTCATCGGATTCTTAAAGTCCTCCATTTTGGCTTGTTTCGCCGTTTAGCTTTCAGGTTAAGCGATTTTTTACAGCTTCTTTTTGCTTCTTCCCAGTGTCATTCGAATTGGCTCATTGCGGCCGCATCATTCAAAAAAACGCAACTTTTGATTTCGGGATCAATTACTAGCGTTGGCGAAACCAGCCGGTGATGCTCATTCGGGTTTTGTGGGCGGGGAGGACTTCGTGCCAAAAATCTGCGGCGAGAAAACAAACCAGCGTGCCCATGCGAGGTTCGATCAGAACGAAAGCGCCCTCGCGGCCTTCGGGAGTGGTCCAGAGTTTTAATTCTCCGCCGTCGCCGGGTTGCCAGTTTTCATTCAGATATAGAATCGTCGTGACGATCCGGTCGCTTTTGCCTGCGTGACAATCGAGATGCGGCTTGTAGAAGGCGCCTTCGGGGTAAACTGCGAAGTGGCCTTCGTAGTCGAATAGGCCGAGGAAAAATCGTTGGTTAATCGCCAAACGTAGCGTTTCTAACATGCTGAGAAAAATTTGTTGTTCTGCGGATTTAGTGTCGGGTTCTAACCACATCACTTCATCGAGTCGGATCTCGCTGCGGGTTTGCAGGGTTTCGCCGCGGCCTACGCCGGCCCGCCTGAAATTACCGGTCAGCCATGATTGTTGGCATTCGTTTTTCAAGCGAAGTGAATTTCCAGCGGTCATGCATTCAGGCATCGCGGCCCAGCCATGCAGATTCATGAAATTCAACAAATCTTCCACTTGCCTCAAAAACACGAGTCCGCCGGCATGTGCGAGATAAAACGACTTTGAAAAGGTAATTTTAAAAGGGCTCTCGGAAAGTCGCTTGTGAAAATTGATCAGTGGCGGTTGATTGCGCACGGTGATTTTCGAGATTCTTGTGAAACCCTTGCGCATTGCCACGGCGGACGCTACACCCTGAAGCAGACGCAATCTTATGGCAGCCGATTACACAGAAGCAGACATCAAATCACTCGACTGGCGTGAGCACATTCGCATGCGGCCAGGGATGTATATTGGCAAGCTTGGCGATGGTTCTTCGCCCGACGATGGGATTTATATTTTGCTCAAAGAGGTCATCGATAACTCGATTGATGAGCACATCATGGGTCATGGCAAAGAGATCCAAATCGAGATCGATGAGGAAGGGCGCGTGGAAGTTCGCGACTTTGGCCGCGGGATTCCGTTAGGGAAATTGTTCGACTGTGCGGCGCAGATCAATACCGGTGCGAAGTATGATAGTGAGGCTTTCAAAAAATCGGTGGGGCTCAACGGCGTGGGCATTAAAGCGGTCAATGCACTTTCCACATTTTTTGAAATCCAAGCGTGGCGCGATGGGGAGACGAAAGCGCTAGAATTTTCCCAAGGCCAATTGACGGTGGATATGAAGCGCCCACGAGCAGACGATGGTGCGAACGGCACGCGTTTGTGCTTTGAGTTGGATCGTGGGATTTTCCCAAGCCGAGCGAAATTTCGCGAGGCGACGGTGGAAAAAATGTGCCGCTACTATTCGTATCTGAATCCGGCGCTGACGTTGGTATTCAACGGAAAAAAATATCGCTCGAAGGATGGATTGTTAGATCTATTGCGCGAGGAGATGGAGCATGAGGCGCTGTATCCGCCGATTCATTTGGTGGGCAAAGACATCGAAGTTGCCTTCACTCATAGCGTCGAAAGTGGCGAGGAATACTACACCTTCGTCAACGGCCAAAATACCTCGCAGGGCGGCACTCATTTGGTGGCGTTTCGCGAGGCGATTGTGCAAGTGGTCCGCGGATTTTATAAAAAGCAATACGAGCCGGCTGACATCCGCGCGGGGATTGAGGCGGCGTTTTGCGTGCGGATTGTTGAGCCAGTTTTTGAATCGCAAACGAAGACGAAGCTCGGCTCGGCGGGCATGGCTCCGGAAGGCGAATCGTTGCGCACTTACATCGGCAATTTCCTCAAGACTCATCTGGATAATTATTTGCACAAAAATCCAGCAACGGCAGAGGCCATTCAAAAACGCATCCTCTCTGCCGAGCGCGAGCGCAAGGACCTCAAGGGCATCCAGAAATTGGCGCGCGAGCGGTCCAAGCAGGCCAAGGTGCACAATAAAAAACTCCGCGATTGCCGCGTGCGTTACGATAGCAAGCACAAGCGCCGCGAAGAATCCACGCTGTTCATCACCGAGGGAGATTCCGCCTCGGGCTCGATCACCAAGAGCCGGGATGTCGAGACTCAAGCAGTATTTTCACTGCGTGGAAAACCGCTCAACACCTTCGCGCTGCCTCGGAAAATTGTTTACGAAAATGAAGAATTCGCTTTGCTGCAAGCCGCGCTTAACATCGAGGATGGCATTGAGAGCTTGCGTTATAACAAAGTGGTCATCGCCACTGATGCCGATGTCGATGGCATGCACATTCGCCTGCTCCTGCTGACGTTTTTCCTGCAATTTTTCCCTGAATTGATCCGCGACGGGCACCTTTATATTTTACAAACGCCGCTATTCCGAGTGCGCAATAAAAAGCAAACGATCTACTGCTACGATGAGGTTGAACGCAGCGCGGCGCTGGAAAAGCTTGGCAAAAATGCCGAAATCACGCGCTTCAAAGGGCTTGGTGAAATTTCACCCGATGAGTTCGCATTCATGATCGGCGATGAGATGCGCCTCGATCACGTCGAGTATGAAGAAGGCAAAGGCGTGAAAGAATTACTCGCATTTTACATGGGAAAAAATACGCCCGATCGCCAAGAGTTCATCATCGAGAATCTGCGCGAAGATGTGGATAAGCAATTGTTGACGGCGTAGAGCAAGGCTCCACAGCCGCAGGCGCTGATTTTCAAGCGCGGTGCGTTTCGCCGCTGGACAAATGGGGACTCGCTCCTAGCTTGGTAGCAGATCAAACTATATGGAAGCAATTCTCGATTTTGCCAACGCCCTGCCCCCTGATGACGTCGCCGCGATTGATGAGCTAGGACAAACATTTCAAGCCTTTCGTGCGGAACTCGCAAAGACCATCATCGGCCAAGATGAGGTGATCGAGAAGTTGGCGATTTGTCTCTTCGCGCGCGGCCATGCCCTGCTGATGGGCGTGCCCGGATTGGCCAAGACGATGTTGGTTTCCTCGGTGGCGCAGACCTTTGATCTCTCATTTAACCGCATTCAATTCACGCCGGACCTGATGCCTGCCGATATCACTGGCACCGACATCATTCAGGAGTCCGGAGTCGGTGGCCGCCGCCAATTTGAGTTTATCCAAGGCCCTGTTTTTGCCCACATCGTGCTCGCAGATGAAATCAATCGCGCGCCTGCCAAAACACAATCCGCGATGCTCGAGGCGATGCAGGAAAATAAAGTCACCGTGCTCGGCAAAACCTATCAGTTAGACGCGCCATTTTTTGTGTTAGCTACGCAAAATCCGATTGAGCAAGAAGGCACCTATCCGCTGCCCGAAGCGCAGTTAGATCGCTTCATGTTTCTCATCGAAGTCGGCTACCCAACGGCGCTGGAGGAAATGGAAATTGCGCGGGCGACGACTGGAAGCTCGCGGCCGGCCTTGAATCAATTGCTCAATGGCGAAAAAGTGATCGCCTATCAGCAGCTCGTGCGTCGCATGCCAGTGCCTCAGCATTTGTATGAATATGCCGTGCAAATGGTTCGCAAAACCCGCCCGAACGAGCCAGAAGCACCCGCTTGGATCAAAGAAGCCGTAGGCTGGGGCGCGGGCCCGCGCGCCGTGCAAAATTTAATCCTCGGCGCAAAATCTCGCGCTGCATTGCGTGGCAGTTACATGGCATCATTGGAGGATCTCGAAGCGGTGGCATCTGCCGTGTTGACGCATCGTGTGATCACCAACTTTGCCGCAGAATCACAAGGACTCACCTCGAAAAAAATCGTCGATCGATTGATCCGCGAAATGCGCGAAAAAGCATAACAGTTAGATTCGCCACTCGCCGATCATGAAATATTCATTTCTCGATGACACGTTGCTTTCCCGCCTTGGCTCGCTGCCGTTAGAGGCGCGCGTGCCGATGATGGGCAACGTCGTCGGCAAACATAGCTCGCTGCATCGTGGCTCGTCGGTCGAGTTTGCGGAATACCGCAATTATGTTCCGGGCGATGATACTCGCCGCTTGGATTGGAAAGCATTCGCACGCTCGGATCGTTATTATATCAAAGAATTTGAGGCGGATACGAATTTACGCGCCTATTTCATCATCGATGCATCAGGCTCGATGAACTTCGCTAGCACTGGTGAACCGAAAATTCAAATCGCTCGTAGAATCGCAGCGACGCTGGCCTATCTGTTAGTCAATCAAGGCGATGCGGCCGGTCTTTCCATCTGCACAGACAAGCTGCATTTGGAAGTGCCAGCGAGCCGGCGCCCGGCGCATTTGGAGCGTTTTTTTTCCTCCCTCAATCAGGTTGAGCCAGCTGGGAAAACTGGGCTTCTCAAAGCGATTCATGAAGTTGCGGAAAAAATCAGCCAGCGCGCGTGGGTCGTCATTCTATCCGATTTTTTTACGGATGTGAGTGAGTTGGGCGATGCCCTCCAGCATTTGCGCTATCGCAAGCATGATATCGCGGTGTTTCATTTGATGGATCCGTTAGAGTTAGATTTCAAATTTGATCGTCCGCGGCGCTTCGTGGATATGGAGGACGGCACGGTGCTGATTTCCGAGCCAAATTTGATTGCTCAAGAATACCACGCGGCGATGAATGAATTTCTAACATCCGTGCGCGATCTATCTCATGACGCGAGCGCGGACTATCGCCTCGTGCGCACCGATGCCGAGCTCGAGCCGTTGTTGCGAGATTTTCTGACGGCCAGGCTGCCCAAATCCAAGGGCTAAAGAATCATGATATTTCTCAATCCATTATTGCTTTGGGGAATTCTCGCGGTCTCGTTGCCGATCTTGATTCATTTAATCAATCGCCGCCGCCATCAAACGATTGCATGGGCGGCGATGCAGTTTTTACTCAAAGCGGCGCATCAATCACGCGGCAAAAAAAAGCTGCGCCACATTGCCATTCTTACCTGCCGCGCACTCGCCATCGCTGCGCTGTGCTTTGCCGCAGCGCGTCCGGTGGCATCGCATTTTATGGGTTGGGGCGGTGGCACGATTGATACGGTCGTTCTCCTGTTAGATCGATCTGCCTCGATGGAAATTCAAGTCAGTGAAGGCGGCCCAACCAAGCGCGAGCGCGTGCTCGAGCAAGTGCGCAGCGCGCTGAGCGATCTTGGTTCACCGCGCTTGGTGTTGATCGATAGTGCGAGTAAAAATCCACAAGAAGTGCCATCGTCCGATGCGCTTTTGGATTTGAGTGCTACGGCTCCGACGGAATCGGCCGCAGATTTTCCGGGCCTGCTTTTGCGTGCTGCGGAGGCATTGATGGATCGCACTGGGCGATCGGAAATTTGGCTCGCCTCGGACATGCAATCGAGCAATTGGCTTCCTGAAGATGAACGCTGGGCGGCGGCGCGCGCGAGTCTAGCAGCTTTACCCAGCAAGCCAGCCATCCGCGTGCTGAGCATGTCATCGAGTGTGACATCCAATGTTTCTATCAAGCTGTTAGAAACCCAACGCATGAATCGCGAGCTTATCCTGAATCTCGAAATTTCTCGCGATGAGCGCGCGCGCGGCGCGGTTTCCATTCCTCTCACGCGGCATATGAATGGCACTGCCACCACGCAGCCGGTGCAGGTGCAATCGCAGACGTTGCGCTTTCAGCAAAAAATCCCGATTGCGGATGATCAGCCGAGTGGCTTCGGTTGGCTGACGATTCCCGCAGATGGCAATCTTGCGGATAATTCTGTTTATTTTGCCTACGGCCCGAAGCCTGCGGTCTCATCGATGGTGGTTTCTGCGCCCGGCGAGGCGGCTGAAATTTTATCGCTGGCGGCCGCACCTCCGGGTTACGAAGGGCAGACGACGCAGCGCATCGAGCCAAGTGCGATCGCAAGCACGCCGCTGCATCAAGTGGCGGCGATTTTCTGGCTCGCGCCGATTCCCAAAGATGAGGGTTACCTTGCGATGAATCGTTTTCTATCCGATGGCGGGCATGTGATGTTTTTCCCAGCGGGAGAAGCGTCCGATACGGGATTTGTGGATTTCAAATGGTCAGAACCCAGCGTGGCGGATACTGAAAAATTTTTCATTCTAAAAGATTGGGACACGAGTGATGGATTGCTGCGCGATGGCAAAGACGGCTCGGCCATTCCTGCTAGAAAATTGAAAGCAATCCGCCGCCAAATTCCGTTAGGTGAAGCTGCACCGATGGCGCGCTGGGATGATGGGGAAGCATTTCTCACACGGCGCATCATGGATCATGGCACCGCATGGTTCATGGGCACGAGGCCGGAATACAATTGGTCCAATCTCGGCGATGCGGATGTTTTATTGCCAGCGGTTCAACGCGTGCTCGAAGGCGGCTCCGAGCGCTTCAACATCTCTCACCAGGCTTTTGTCGGGGAACCAGCCAGCCAGCTCGCACCCGGAGAAATTCGCGCGCGGTTAGACCTCACCCAGAAATCAGATCCTGCGAACGCCGCTTATCTAACAGGTATTTATCGTCTCGGCACACGTGTGCTCGCCATCAATCGTCCACCTGCGGAAGATCGCCTTGAGCGAGTGGATCAAGTAGTGCTCAATGAGATCCTGCAAAATACTGGATTCACATTACTTGATCAAGCGGGGCAAACGAGTGATGCGAATCTATCGCGAGATGTCTGGCGCGCCTTCATCATCGCGATGCTTTTGTTTTTACTCGTTGAAGCGATGCTTTGCCTGCCGAGCCGCACTCCCGTTGAACCGAAATTAAAAAAATCAACCGCATGAAATGCCTGCTTCTACGCTGAACAAGCAGCCATATTTTTCAAAATCACCACCTCTCATTTGATCTGTGCTGCAATTTTCACCCACTCCTCTAACGCTTTGGATCGGCATCGCTGCGTTGCTTGCGGCGCTTGTCCTAGCAGGCGTGGCGTGGCGCCGTGGGCAGCGAGAAAAACGCTCCATCGCGCTGGAGTGCTTGCGCTTGTTATGTGTGCTCGCGGCGGTGTTGCTGCTCTGGCAACCTGAGTGGCGCACGCTTACCCAGCCTAACAGCAAACCCGAAATTGTGGTGCTTTGGGATCAGTCCAAATCGATGGAAACCCTCGATGCGCCGCTCAAGACTGATGCCAATGGTGCTCCGCAAATCGTTTCTCGTGCGCAGTGGGTCCAGCACACACTCGAATCTGATTGGTGGCAACCTCTGGCATCCAATCCAGCCTATCAACTCACCACCATGCCATTTGCCACACCTTCCGCAGATGCCAAGGTGCTTTCCGCAACGGATTTGAGCGCGCCTTTGGAGAATGTGTTAGAAAAATCTAACAACCTACGTGCGGTAGTGATGCTCAGTGATGGAGATTACAACATCGGCGAGCCGCCAGTGGCTGCCGCCCAAAAAATGCGGTTGCGCGGCGTGCCGTTGTTCGCGATTCCGGTGGGCAGTAAAACGCGTTTGCCCGATTTAGATATTCTATCAGTGACGGCACCGACCTACGGCATCATCGGCGAGAATGTGCAAATTCCATTCACCATTCGTTCATCGTTAGATCGTGAAGTGCGCACTCTCGTTCGCATCCGCGATGGCAAGCAACAGGAGCGGAGCAAAAGCATCGTCATCCCACCGCAATCCGAGTTGCATGATTCCATTCTCTGGCGATTGGATCAAGCGGGGGACACGTTGTTAGATTTAGCCATTCCCGTTGCCGATGGCGAGCGCGTGACCACCAATAACGAGCGCCAATTCAGCATCGCTGGCAGGCAGGAAAAAATCCGTGTGCTGGTGGTGGAAAGTGTGCCGCGCTGGGAATTTCGTTTTTTGCGCAACGCCCTCTCGCGCGATCCTGGTGTGGAACTTTCATGTTTGTTGTTTCACCCAGAATTGGGCATGGGGCGTGGCCGCAATTACATCGATGAATTTCCTAACAAAATTGAGGATCTTGCCACCTATGACGTCATTTTCCTCGGTGATGTCGGCATGCAAGCCGGCCAGTTGACCAAAGAACAATGTGCATTGATTCGTGGTTTGGTGGAAAAACAGGCGTCCGGTTTGGTCTTTTTGCCGGGAAGGCAAGGTAACCAATTTTCGCTGTTAGATAGTGATATTGGTGAGTTGATGCCGGTGATATTGGACGACTCTCAACGCAATGGCATGAGCGAAATGTTAGCTTCTCCGCTCAATCTAACAACCGAAGGCCGCGGCTCACTGCTCACCATGTTAGGCAATGATGAGCAGGAAAATCCCGAAATTTGGAAGCGGCTTCCGGGCTTCTTTTGGCACGCACCGGTGCTGCAAGCCAAAGCTGGCACGGAAGTGCTCGCGGTGCATGGCAACCGCCGCGGGAAATTTGGCCCAACGCCGCTGATCGTCACTCGCGCGGCGGGCTCGGGAAAAATTTTATTCATGGGCATTGATTCCGCGTGGCGTTGGCGGCGCGGGGTGGAAGATTTGTATCATTATCGTTTTTGGGGCCAAGTGGCGAGATGGATGTCATACCAGCGGAATATGGCTGCGGGCCAACGCTTGAGATTATTTTTTAATCCCGAGCGTCCTGAGCCGGGTGCGCTCGTTACTTTGAATGTGAATGCCTTCGATGAAAATGGCGCGCCGTTAGAAAATGGCTCAGTGCTCGCAGAAATCATCGCGCCTAACCAAGCGAGCAACGTTCTCGATCTGGAAAAAAACGAAGGTTCTTGGGGCAGCTTTGGCGGACGCTTCCGCCTTGATCAGCCAGGCGAATGGAAGATCCGGGCGAGTATCGCTGGGAGCAAAGAATCTGCCGTCGAGGCGGCGATCGTTTCCCAAGGGATCGAAATTGAAAAAACCGGCCAACCAGCGCGGCCGGAGGTGTTAGAAGAAATGGCCAAAATTTCCCTCGGCCGTATGATTCAACCAGACCAAGTCGCCAGTTTGATTCGTGAAATTCATTCGCTGCCTGAAGCGCGTGCGCATGAATCACGAGTATCGCTACTCGGGCATTGGGCAACGATGGCGGCGATGATCGCGCTGCTTGCTTGCTTTTGGATCGGGCGAAAAATTATTGGGCTTTTTTGAGCAATTAGGCTGGTTTTTTTAGAAATGTCTCACGGTGGGTTGACGGGCTGGGGCGGATCCGTTAATCGTCGCCTGTGATTCATTTGAAATTTTTACTTTCTGTTTTAGCCATCTGCGCGTTTTCCTTACCGGCATCCGCTCAGATTTCGGCAAATTTGAAACTCGAGCGGCAGGAGTATCTCGCCGGTGAGCCAGTGCTTGCCACGGTGACCATCACCAACTTGGCTGGCCGTGATTTAACCTTCGCTGGCAACGGCCGCATACCATGGTTGATCTTTATCCTTAAAGATCGCAAAGGCGGCGAGGTCCATGCTAGGCCCAATCGGCAATTTGGTAAAATGACCATCAAAAATGGCCAGACCGTGGCTCGCAAAGTCGATTTATCAGAACATTTTTTCCTGACGGAGGCTGGAAATTTTAATGCGACCGCCTCGATTCGTGTGACAAATCCTAATGCGGAAGATAGTGGATTTTCTACCAATCGTGTGCTCTTCAATCAATCCCCTGGCCGCCTCTATTGGAGCCAAACGGTCGGCACTCAAGGAGGGAAAAAAACGCGTAATTTCCGTGTGCTTAACTTCACCGGTGATTTGAAAAACCAACTTTACGCGCAAATTCTCGATGGAGCATCTGGCAAAATGGTCAGAACTTTCCGCCTTGGCGAGGTGATCATGATGCGCAAGCCGACGGTGACGATCGATGGTAAGCAGCGCATGCACGTCATGTTTCTCGCCACCCCCGATATGTATGTGCACTGCGTGGTCGATGCCGATGGCCGTTTGGTCGATCGCGGCCTCCATCAACGCGGCGCTTATGGAGACCCGCAGTTGGTCGCCAGCGGCACTGGCAACGTCGGCGTGATCAATAGCATTCCTTTCGATCCCAAAGCTGCGGCTGAAGAAAATGCGAAAATTCGCAAGGCATCAGATCGTCCATCGGGCGGATTTTAAGCATCTAAGTCATTGAATTTGAATCAAATAAAAATTTATCAACATTTCTATTGCAAAATTTCAAAAAATTTAAGACAAGTTGATAGTTAACCAATTTTTCTCAATATGAAAAAAACATTTACGACAGGACTGATAGGCCTCTTGGTGGGCTGGTTGTGGGTGACGGCTTTGCAAGCGGCGCCCTTTCGCACAGTGATCATCGATGCAGGTCACGGTGGAAAAGACGTGGGCGGTCAATGGGGCCGCGTTTACGAAAAGCACTTGGCATTGGATACTTCAGTCAGGTTGCAGAGCAAGTTGCGCGCGTTGGGTTACCAGACGGTGATGACGCGCCGGAGTGATTACTTTGTCTCGTTGCCGCAGCGCGTGGCGATGGCCAATCGTTATCAAAATGCGATTTTTGTGAGCATCCATTACAATTACACATGGAAGCAACATGTGAGTGGATTGGAAACATTTTATCATAGCCCGCAGAGTGCAAGATTGGCCCAAGCGGTGCATGGTTCGATCATGCGTCGCGCGCGTGGTGCAGTGGATCGCAAGGTCAAATATGCTCGTTACTACGTGATCCGTCACACCCGCCATCCAGCCATTTTGGTGGAAGGTGGATTTGTGAGTAATACGGGTGAACGCAACCGGATGAAATCTGGATGGTTCAGGGAAGCGATTGCGCAAGGGATCGCGGATGGCATCCAGCGCTACCGCAAGATGTGAGTGCGAGCGCTCAGGTTTGCGCGGTGACTCATGATGAAATGCTCGCCGCGGAGCAACGAGCGATTGGTCTTGGCTGGACTGAGGAAAAGTTGTTAGAGACTGCGGGCCACGCCCTTGGTCATGCGCTTGGCAGATTTCACCAAGGGACATCTGGCACCGCGATTGGGTATTTGGGAAAAGGGCATAACGCGGGGGATGCACTTGCTGCGCTGGCGATTTTGCGGCGCGAATATGGCTGGAAAATTGAGACGCGGCACGCCTATCCGCATTCGTCATGGGCCCCTCTCACGAGTGCACAGTGGCAGAAGCATGGATTTGCGGATTCTTTGTTAGAGCGGCCTTCTTTAAGTGCCGTATCGCACCCGTTGATTTTGTTAGATGGCATGCTGGGCACTGGCATGCATGGCCCACTTCGAGATTCGCTGCGTGTCTTGGCTGAAGAAATGGAGTGGTTGAGATCGCATGCGGGGGCGAGGGTGATGGCGGTGGATTTTCCCTCTGGCTACGCGGGAAATTCAGCGGATTCAAACTCGGCGGTGGTGGCGGACCACACCTGGATGATCGGCAATGCCAAGGCAATTTTGTTAGAAAGTGCGGCGGTCAATCATGTGGGCGCGTTGCATCTGGTGCCCGTCGAAGTGTTGAAGTGCAGCGGATCATCGATGCGTGCAGCCATTTGCCCACAAGTGGTCGAGTGGGGCAAAGCACCGCGCGAGTTTGATTTTCATAAAGGCATGGCAGGGCGGGTGAGTTTGTGGGTTGGCTCGCCTGAATATGCGGGTGCCGCAGTGCTCGCCGCGCACGGAGCGTTGCGCGGCGGAGCTGGCTTGGTGACAATTTTCACGTCCGCTGCGGCAGGCGCAGTCATTGCTTCTCGATGTGTGCCGGAAGTGATGGTGCGCGAAATGGTTGGAACCAAAGAATTGTTAGATTTTCCGCACGATGCGTTGGTCATCGGCTGCGGGCATGCAAAATCCGACGTAAAGCAATTATGCGATTTGCTCGAACTGCTTTGCAAACCATGCGTGTTAGACGCGGGTGCGCTCGATGCGCTTGCAATGGCCCAACGCGATGATCTGTTAGGTGAGAACGTGGTGATCACTCCGCATCCCGGTGAGTTCCGAAGATTGGCACCCGATCTAACAGACATGCGGCGAGAACTGGCGGCGCAAGCATTTTGCAAACGTGCTCGCTGCACACTTCTCCTCAAAGGCAGCCGCACGCTGGTGCAGCAGCAATCATCCACACAATGGATCAACACCACCGGCACGCCAGCGATGGCCACCGGCGGGCATGGCGATATGCTGGCGGGAGTGATCGGGGCCAAGCTCGCTCAAGGATTGAGCCCCATCGAAGCCGCTGGACTCTCGGCTTGGTTGTGTGGGCGCAGCGCGGAAATCGCCTACCAGCGTGGCGGGCATTCTGAATCATCGCTGTTGCCGAGCGATTGTCTCCAATGGCTAGGCGCGGCGGAGCAAGATTGGCGTTGCGCCACACGCTGAGGAAAAAATGGTTAGATGATTTCTGCGGCGATGGGATCCACCAACGCGCGGCCATGATCGATCAATACCACACGTTCGCGATCGATTTTGAGTAATCCTTGTTGTTCGAGAATTTTTGCTTTTGCGAGGCCATCGCCGTCGAGCCATGAGATCGCCACACCTTGCTTGGTGCGAAGGCCGAGGGCGATGCGCTCGATGCGGATTGCTTTTTCATCTAACAATTCAGAATCCACCATCGCATTTCCGATGCGTGAGATGCGATCTACGTAACCTTTAGTATCTGCTAGATTTTGGCTGCGTAGCGAATCGATCGTGGTCACGGCAGACGGGCCGATGCCTAAATAATTTTCGCCCTGCCAGTATCCTTGGTTATGGATGGATTGATGGCGTGGGCGGGCGTAGTTTGATGTTTCGTAATGCTCAAAGCCGGCGGCCGTGAGAGTTTGAGCCGCCCAGTAAAAAAATTCCGCATCGTGGTCTGGATTTTCGTGCATGGTGCCGTTGCGTAGGGCGGTGAAGAATGCGGTGTCTTCTTCGTAGGTGAGATTGTAGGCGGAGATGTGGTCTGGCTCGAGTGCGATGGCATCATTGAGCGTTTGTTGCCAATCTTCCAAACTCTGGCCCGGGATGGAAAACATCAGATCGATATTGATCGAGGGGATGCCCGCGCGCCGGAGTGTGCGCACTGCAGATTTTGCTTGGGCTGGATCGTGCTCACGGCCGAGCGTGGTGAGCACGTGGCTGGTGAGTGACTGCACGCCAAGCGAGACGCGCGTGATGCCGAGATCAAGGAACAGCCTCGCTTTGGGCAAGGCAAACGTCGCCGGATTGGCTTCGAGTGTGACTTCTTCGAGTGCGGAAAAATCGAGCAAGCGATGTAGGCCACCAAACAATCGCTGCAGCATCTTGGGCGAGAGCATGCTGGGCGTGCCGCCGCCGAGGTAGAGCGTGCGAGGAGCGGGCTTGCCGGGCAGGCGTTGCTCCATTTCTCGAAGCAACGCATCGACAAGTGCTTTGATTGAGGTATCGGCCGGCGTGTGCTTGTAAAATGAACAATACGGGCAAATCCGGTGGCAAAATGGAATGTGAAGATAAAGCAACATGGCGGCATCAGCTTGTCTTGCGGACGCGAGCCACGTAGGCGGCGACTGCGTGGCGAGTTGCGGCGGCGACATCGGCTTGGGGCCGCGCAAATGGCGGCACAAACCACGGATAGGCGCCGAGCAAATCGTGAATGACGGCAACTTCGCCATCGCAACTACCATCACCGCTGCCGATGCCAATCGTCGGCACTGCAATATTGGCAGTGAGCTGCCGCGCGGCACTTTCCACAATCGATTCAAAAACCATGGCGAACACGCCTGCATCCACCAGTGCTTGCGCGCCATCTTGCAGCGCGAGGATTTGCTCAGGAGTCTTGCCTTTCCGGCGATAGCCGCCTTCTTCGATCACCCGCTGTGGCAGCATGCCGAGATGGCCCATCACAGGAATCCCATCGCGGGTGATGGTTCTTACTTTTTCCGCTTGGCGGATGCCACCTTCCAATTTGACTGCATCCGCACCGGCGGCGACGAGCTGGCGTGCGTTGGCCAGTGCTTGATCGGGTGTGTCATACGAATGGATTGGCAAATCGGCCACGATCAATGCCTGCGGCTTGGCACGAGCGACTGCGGCAACGTGGTGCAACATATGCGCCATCGTCACGCCGGTGGTATCGGGAAAGCCTAAGACGACCATTCCTAAAGAATCGCCGACCAGCAAAATATCCACGCCTGCCTCATCTAACAATTTTGCGTTTGGAAAATCGTATGCCGTCAGCATTGCAATGCGTTTTCCATGCTTGCGGGCTAGAATGGCGGCTGCTTTCTCGGTTGGGCTCACTTCAGCTGCGTTGGGATTTATCCAGAAAATAAAAAGCCTCCGAAGATGACGGAGGCTCGGTTTGATTTTTCGCACACATCACAGTGATGATTGGCGACCCGTAAGGGAGTCGAACCCTTCTTGCCAGGATGAAAACCTGGAGTCCTAACCGATAGACGAACGGGTCATGTATCGCAGTGAGGGCGGAAAGAAATCGCATCAGGACGAGTGCTGCAAGCCTTTTTTTCTATTTTCTCCACACGATTCAAAAAAATGAGACGAAGACCACGCTTGAATCTCGGAGGGCCACCAGTGCATGGTTGGCATATGGAGAGCCATGAATGGACGGAGCAAACCAGCGAGGGCAAGCATTACTATCGTGGCAATTTCCTCGGTGGCTCGTGGACGGTGATCACCACCACGCAAAAACGCAACCCGGAGTGGACGGTGGTCAGTGAGCCGCCTGAGGAAATTTGGCGTGCCTTGCGCGGGGTGGTGTGGAGAAAATATCAACGCAAACGCTGCCCGTGGGAACGCGTTGCGCAGTTGGACCGCATTTTGGGCGATGAGCCGCAGCCGCGTGGGTGAGGGTTATTTTTCCAGCGGCTCGATTTTAATCGGTTTCCCGCCGAATAGATCGCTGAGGCGAGTTTGCAGATTTGCGTCCACCGTTTGCAGGATGCCGCTTTGGTTGACTTCATCGCGCATTTGCTCGCGCAGTTCGCGGAGGATTTGTGCGCGGTCTGCGGGTTGCACGCGGTTGAGCCAGCCGCTGTCTTCACTAAGCACGTCGTAATCGATCAGCTCAATGGAGAGCACGCTGGCTTTTGGGAAGCGGGCGATGGCTTGTTGCTCGACCATGGTCAGCGAGATGCCAGGGGTGAGCTTGTAGCCCGCTTTGACTCGGTAATGGCCGCGGACGACGAGCTTTTTGGTGCCGAGCGGAAGCCCGGAAAATGCTTCGGTTTTTTCGATCGATCTCGACGCGCTCATACGCAGATCCAGCAGTGCCAATTCCGCCACTTGGACGCTGGAGCGGACTTCAGCGCGGCCCTCGACGACGTGGGTGTCCGTTTGGGTGATGCTATCGAGAATTTCTTTTAAGCTGCGTTCGGCACCTGATTGGGCGTTGGATACTGCCCGCCCGATTGGGTTGACGATCCATAAATAAACACCAGCGACGATCGCGGTGAGAGTGATGATGCGGCGCGCCGTGCGCCACGCCTCTTGTGATGCTTCCATGGCACATGAGTATAACCAATTTCTGAGTGGAGTCGATGCGACATCTCGATTACGAAAAAAAAATAAACCTGCTCTCTGCCCTAAGACATATCTGATTTGCAAATGGTCAGTGGCAACTCACTAAACCCTTGAGTTATCCACCTCTAACAAGGCAATTCATTCCCATGATCTGATCTACGGACATTTTAATCATACAACCCATTATCGAAAACCCATGAAGCCAAAAACCTTCGCATTCGCGACCGGGGCAACAATGATTGCGCTCGGTTTTTATTCTCCGTTGTCTGCCGCTGTCACGGTGGATGGCGTTCGCAATGTGGCTGAGAGCTACGTTGAGCAAGCCGTGCAGCAAACCACCACAGCATGGGGGGCCGACAATGCCCTCGCAAATCTCAATGCCGTGCAAAACAATAACGATCTCTTTGTTCACCTCGCCGCCAAGGCAACGGACAACGCGATCATTATTTTCATCGATTCAAAAGCTGGCGGAATCAACTTCATCGCCAACAATACGATCGCTTCTGGAGGAGAGGAATTCACGATCAATAGTCTTGGTTCTTCAGCTTCTGCAGGGATGACCTTTGAAACCGGCTTCCTCGCCGATTATGCTTTGCGCATTTACATCAATGGGGCAGGGGACGAAGCATTCATCAATCGTTACGACTTACAAACTGGAACCCGCACGTATGTTGGCTCCAGCAAACAAACTACCCCGGCGCTGCCTGTTAGTGGATTTGTATCAAGTTTGAAAATCGATCTGTCTTCGATCGACTCGCCGTTTGCGAGCATTACCAAAGGCATCGAGTTCGGCTTAAACTTGCCGCAACTCGGAGTGCCGAGTGGCGGATCGCAGACGGTTAAGATGTTTGCGGTGCTGGTGAATAACAATTCCAGCTTTGGTTCCAACCAAGTGCTGGCCTCCAGAACTGCCGACACCACAGTCATTGGCAGCGCGATTAATTCCATCAACTTTCAGACTGAACCCGGGACACAGACACTTTCCCTAACAGTTAGTTATAATGATACCGATGGCGATGGCATTCCAGACAATATTGATACGGATGATGACAATGACGGATTGCTCGATACCGTAGAAACGAATACCGGCATTTACGTTTCTCCTGCCAATACCGGCTCGAACCCGCTGGTTGCCGATACAGATGGCGATGGCCGCAAGGATGGACCTGAAGTCACTGGCGCGGCTCTCGGATATGTTTCCAATCCCAATGTGAAAAATTTCCTGACGATGGCAGTGCCCGGCACTTACACATTTCCAGAATGGCAAGTGGACGGATCGGCGAGCAATGCGATGACGCAGGGTGCGACATCGAGCATCACGGCTCAGTATGACTGGACGTTGAATTACCGCTTCACTTTTGATGATTACGTGCCGGTAATCGAATACAAGTATGCGGCCGATGGCTCATACACGAATAGTTGGGGCAATGGATCTAACAATTTCGCCGTTCCATTTTCCGCCACCGGATTTTATCGCTTCCAATTTAACAACCAGACGTTAGCGCAATCGCTCACGCGCATCGTCTATCCGAATGTTGCCGCGTATCTCGCAGCCTATGGTCTTACCAGCGGCTCGGACGCAGACGGCGATGGCTTGAACAACGAAGCAGAATTTGCTGCTAATACGGATCCGACTGAGGCAGACACCGACTTGGATGGAACTCCTGACAACAGCGACGCTTCTCCATTGAGCGCGGTGCGCGATGTATTGTTCAGCGTAGACATGTCGATCGTGCAGGCTCAAGGGAATTTCAATCCGGCTGTCGATGGAGTTGTGGTGGATTTCTTCAACGGAATTTTAGGAAGCTTGCCCGATCTTGTTCTATCAGATCCAAATACGGATGGCGTTTGGACTGGAACCTTGGCGAATGTCAACGCCCCACTGGGAGCACCAAGTGGTGGCTATAAATTTAAAAATACCCGCCCGGGCGCGGCAGATAACGGCTATGAAGGAGCGATTACAAACCGGACTTTCCTCTTCGCAGTTCCGAACACGGTGCAAACACTGCCAACGGTCTTCTTCAATAATGTGACGACCGCGAGTTCCGGCTATCAAACGTGGTCTGCCGCGAATGCTGGAGGTCAAGGGCCGAACTTGGACTTTGATGGTGATGGAGTCGCAAACGCCATCGAATACTTCATGGGCGAAACGGGATCTACTAAAACCATCAATCCATTGCCAGTGGCAAATGTGGTCAGTTGGAAACGTAATCCAGCCGCGACGGGCACGGGCTATAAAGTCTGGTATTCAACGAATTTAAACACATGGACGGATGTTACCGCCTCCGCCGATATTTCTGATCCAAATTTTGTAAAATACACCTTGCCTGTTTCCGATCCTAAGCGATTTATTCGTCTGGAAGTTACAGTTCCTTAGTTTTTTTTCATGGATGAAAAAATAGGAGATTGAGCGATCTCCGAAACCCATGCCACGCATCGCAAGGTGCGTGGCATGCTTGTTTTAAGGGGTGAAGCAAAAATCAACCTAACAGAAATTACTCTCTAACAAGATTAAGCATCGCTGGTGAAATTTGCTCGGCAGAAGAATGCCGCTTTTCCTTGACCACGGCAGCGGAATTGAGCCGATTGAACACAAAAAATCCGTATCCTGCACCGATGTCCGCACCATCGATGGCGCGGATCTCGAAGTGCAAGTGTGCCGGATACATGCCATTGGCGGTGCCAAGCTTACTGATTGTGCAAGCCGCTTGAATACGCGCTTTGCCCTGTAAACAAAAAAACAGCTACAGAAATTAAGGACATATTATACATTAATCCACGGATTAAAATTAAAGTAATTATAACAGTTGGCTTTGATTGCTATCACAAATCTACATGCTTAAGATTTTCCCATTTCCACAAAAGCTGAGCTATCGATATTAAAATTTTCTGACGTAATTCCTCAATGCTCACAGTTCGGCGGATCCATAGCCGACGTGTGGTCTGATCGTGCTGTTCGAAGGTCATATAAACACCGTTACTATCAACCATAACATTGGCGGCAAGATTTCCATCTGGTCCTTCATCTGTCCATTCGAATTCTTGGTTTAGTATTTTTCCGTCTTGACGGGCGAATGCGATCACAATGCTACATTCATTCTTTGTTCGAACAGCATTTTCAATTTTCCATCGAAATGGTTGACCTGCGCGTGTCTTGTATAGGTCGATAGGCAACCAATCACCAATATCTTTGCGAATAAAAGCTGCTTCCTCGAAAGCGATAAACCAATAATTTTCTTGATTTAGATCGTCAAGCTCAAACCATTCAGTCCGAATTGGGGATCCGTGAAGCAAGGAACAGAACCCAACCAAAAGCAAAAATATTCGAATCATTTTCATCTCAGCCTGAATAGATTAAGTGACTTTTATTAATATCTTGGCAGGGGTGTCTTTATGAAATAATAAAGTAAAATAAAGGGTAGCATTGCAAAAACAATTCCAAATATGATTGGCTGCCAGACTTTACCTCTCATGTGTGGTTGGACAACGCTTTCAGAAGGATCTAATGGATTCACATAAATTTTAATTATTTCTTTTTGATCATATCGCTTCCTTTCGATTTCAGCTTCTGCCTTATTCCAAGAGACAAGTGGATAGCTATGACTAAATACATCCCCTGTGAACTCTTTATTATTGATGTTGAATTTATATTTGACTGAAATTGAATAAACCGCTGATGCTCTTGAGTTGCCAGAGTCGCTTACTGCAGCTTCAAATTCTAATAGCTTAGCATCATGCTTAACCCAAGAGTCAGTTTGTTTAGATTTAAGGATGATTTCAAAGCCTTGTCCAATAAATGAGAAAGCAGCTAAAGAAACCAAAGAAACAATAACCATTCCCCATATGCGTAATGCCAAAACAGAACGTCTTGATTCGTTTGAAGACATTTTGAAAAATATGAGGAATTACTTTTCTGGTATAATTTTAATATTTGACAGCGACTGAGGGTAGCGGTTGAGAGTTTCCACCATGTGAAAGATAGGATTTGTAGCAAGCACGTCGCGATAGTCAAGAAACATTTTGTCGTCTACTATAACGATGTGAGCCATATGAAAAAATTCATAAGTCGCTTCACTGGTGGTATGCTTTGTTATGACGAAATAATTTTGGTCATCGTTTATAATGAGTAATATAGGAGTAATTTTTTCAAGGCCTGTGATAAAACTTTTAAACGAAATAGCACTTTTTTCGTCCTTTAGGATTGCAGCTACTTTTGGTCTAGATTGAACTGAGAATAATGAGAGTAATGAGATATCTTTTTGCGGTTTAATAAAATTATCTAAGAGCGTAATAAGCTCAACATCCTTAGGATAGAGAATTATTTTTTTATTGGGATATTTGAAGATTGTAGTAAAGTTATCTGTCCCTACTGAAATCTCATCAGCGCAACAAGCGGAGATAAAAAATAAAAATAATACAGTTGTTAATCGCATAATTAAAATGTAGTGTTAAGTTGCACTTGCGGAATAATAAACGTAAATGGAAAATCAGGTTTTTGGAAGTGCTTTATTAACGAGGAGGGATCAAATTAACTTCTAGAGGGGAAGGGATGAAGACATTTGTATTAAAAATTAATAGTCTATTGTTTGGTAAATTCCGCTCAATTTTCAGGTTTAGTATCCCTAATTCAGTGGGGCCTTGTATATTTAGAATATCAAGTGATTGGAGATTGACGCCATTGATAGATGCTTGCGTAATTAAATCACCTGCTTGAATGCCCGCTTCAAAAGCAGGTGATTTATCAATAACTTTACGAATATTTAATACAGGAGAGTCGTGTTGCCTCCCTAAAAACATCCCGGTTGTAATAAGACGTGCATCAGGATTTGCATTATGATAAATACTCTTAGGCATAGGTAAAGAGACTACTTTATCGTAAAAGTCGGGATTGTTTTTGAGAAGTTGAAATGATAATGGACCAGCATTGACGGTTTCATAAAAAGGAAACAATTTAAATTTTTGAATAATATTATTATACACCTTAAAATCTAAATGATGCTCAAATAAAACAAGACCGTCATTTGTATTGCACATATATAAATAACCTTCGTCAGTCGAGAACATTATCGATGCATTAACATAGCTATCCAATGAAAGTAGATCTGATGATGCAGTCTTTGTGTCGCCGGTAATCTTAAAAATATTTCCTCTTGCATTGAAACCCCAAACCTCGATGTTGCTCAAACGAATTTTACCATCGTTTTCATGAAAAATCGCATCATTATTTCCATGGCTTTTATTACTGCTATCAATACATACTAACCATTTATGATGATCTATATACTTAGAAATATTGGCGCGAATAATACTGTGATCGCTATAAGCATTAACGGGTGAGCAAATACCATTTAGCGCCGTCATTAATACAAATAATGCTACTGGAAAAAAATATGGCATAAATATATTTATGTAAATACTTGTTAGCGCGAATTAAAATTCGGGAAAGCCATTAGTTATCAAGTGTGTCGTTAAAAAGCTCAAAAAATTCCCACGTCCAGAGCATGTAACTTTTCGGTATGTATACATTACTT
>RDZR01000004.1 GCA_004294095.1 Verrucomicrobiota bacterium | reverse complement strand
GGGAGTCCAGCAGGATGCCGAGGCTGCGGAAAAACGCGAGGCTCATTTGGAACGCAAGGTCGGGCAACTGACCATCGAACTGGAGTGGCTGCAAAAAAAAGTCGAAGGGGCTGGGACTGTGTGGGAGAGCACGTCGAAACCGAAGCCATCTTCTAACAACGGATTGAGTCGGCTGTTGGATTTGAACACCGTCCAGTTCGGGCGGCGCTTTTTGGGACAGAGGACAAGGACGCGCTCGTTGCGTAGTTCGATATATTTAATGACGGCGAGTGCCTCATCGATATCTTTGGTGCCTTCCAGTTCGTCCCGGAAAAGGTGGAAAAGCGTTAGAAAGTAGATGAACACGGGGGAATTCGGCGAGGCAAGGCGCTTGAGGTAAGTGATGACCTGGTCACGCACGTCTTTGGTGAGGGTATCATCATCCCAGACTTCTTTGAACCAGTTCTTGAGATCCTTGCGGTCGCGGTCGGAATCGACGACGAGGTTCAGTTCAACATTGTTGTTGGTTCCGAGGCCAAGACCTGGAACTGTGAAATTTGACCTTCCAAGGATCGTGTTGGACGCGTTGCCGTTTTCGATGGTGATGCCGTGCTCGGTGAGCTTGAAATTTGCTTTCTATTGAAGAGGGATCGAAGGAGGAGGGAACGACTTTCTAAGGAGCAGAAAGTCCAAGTAAATGAGTGAAGAAATGATCAGTGGACATGCGGGATGAATTCACAAAACCAGGAGAGTTGCCCATATGAACTCGCCGCACGGTAGCCCCCAAGAACGAATCTATCACACCCACTTTATCACAGGCATGGGAAAATTGGTGCGCGCTGCAGGGTTCGAACCTGCGACCCCATCCGTGTGAAGGATGTGCTCTACCACTGAGCTAAGCGCGCTAAAGATGCCAGAAATCGGCATTTTGCCGAGGGCGGGGGACAGCATGCATAAGGTGGTAGCGGGTTGGCAAGCAATTCAGTGGTTAGTCTGCATTTTTCCTTTTGTAAGCGGTGGCGTGAGGATAAATTGGCATTTTCACTGGTTAGCCTGTGTCTCTGATTCAAAAGGAAAGCATCGAAAAAGTCCTCGAAGCCACCGATCTGGTCGCTTTGATCAGTTCGTATATTCAGGTCAAGCGGGCGGGTTCGCAATTTAAGGCGAATTGTCCATTCCATCACGAGAAGACGCCGTCGTTTTACATCACGCCGCACACGCAGACGTATCATTGCTTTGGTTGTGGGAAACATGGCGATGCCATTTCATTCGTGAGGGATTATGAAAATTTACCCTTCAATGAGGCGGTGCAGAAACTCGCCGCTCGGGCAGGTGTGCCGTTGTTAGAAGAGGCGGAATCTCCCGAGGCCGGACGTATGCGAAAAGGCCGCGGGCGTCTGATCGAATTGCATCGCCAGATGGCAGAATTTCTCCATCAGCAGCTTCTAACAAATCCGGATGCGGAGCACGCCAGAAGTTATTTGAAAGCGCGTGGCTTTGATCGCGAGCTAGCGGCGCGCTGGTTGTTAGGTTGGATGCCAGAGCGGGCGGAAGTTTTTCTCGAATGGGCGCGCAAGGCAAAATTTAGCGGACGTGAATTGATTGATGGCGGCATCGCCACGCTGCGTGATGAACAGCGATCTAACAGCGGACTTTATGTGCGTTTTCTCGATCGCTTGATGTTTCCCATCCGCAATGAAATGGGCGATGTGATTGCCTTTAGCGGGCGGCAATTGAAGGAGAATAAAAACTCGGGAAAATACATCAATTCTCCTGAGACCGCATTGTTTAAAAAATCACGCGTCTTCTTCGGCTTGGATCGCGCGGCCAAGCCGATATTGACTGAAAAGGCAGCCCTGCTTTGCGAGGGGCAGATCGATACCATTTGTTGCCACGAGATGGGAATTTCTCACGCGATTGCCACATGCGGGACGGCTTGCACCGCGGACCATGCGAAATTGCTGCGGCGCTACACCCGCGATGTGCTGATTTGCTATGATGCAGATGCGGCGGGCCGCACGGCCACGGAAAAGGCGTTTCGCGAGTTCGCAGTGGCGGGCATGTTGGTGAAAGTGGTGGAGATGCCGAGTGGTGACGATCCTGATTCATTCATCAAAAAAAATGGCGGCCCAGCATTTCGTGGGCTGTTAGATTCCGCGCAAGATTTTTTTCTCTACAAGCTTGGATATGCCAAACAGAACGGACTGTTAGAATCTGCTAGAGGTCGCACACAGGCCATCAGTGAGTGCGTGGAAATGTTAGCCTTGATGAGTGACTTCGCCGCGCGCGATACGCAGCTCAACATGATTGCAAATTTCCTACAAACCTCCGCGGTGGAAATCCGATCAGCGGTGGCGAGCAAACTGAAGTTCACGCGCAAGCAATCCGAGCGGCGCGCGGAGAATGCTGAGGTTAAGGAATCTCAAGCAGTGCAAGCTGTTCCGTTGCACCGCACAATTGGATTTATGTGTCACTTGGCGTTGTCCTCAGGCACCGCGCAGCAATTTTTAGCAGAGCAGTTTGAGATTATTCATCATGCAAATCGCTGGTTAGAAGGAGTTGGTCTGTTAGATAAAATTTTATCTGTGCGGCCAGATCCATCCTCGCCTGCTGCGATCAATGCGTTTTTATGCCAATTGCCGGAAGAAGAGCGCTTGGCGTTGGTGTTTGAGGAAAATCCAAAGAGTGATTCGGCTGTCGATTGGTTACAACAAGCTGAGCAGGCCTTGGCGGTTCTATCAGCGACGTTGCTTCAATCACGCGATGCGGCGGTGAAGGCAGAACTCAAAGAACCCGGGCTAGATGCCAAGCGCATGATTGAGTTGTTAGAAGAGGCTAAAGAAATCAGCAATTTGTTGCGTGGCTTGGACCAACGATTTGTCTTTTCAGATGAATTGCCCGAATCGACATGGCGGCCAAAAGTGCCCGCGTGGAAGCTGCGAAAATTTTCAAGCTAGTTCGCGATATCGAGATACTTGCTTAGTGCTTCACGCAACTGGCATCGTGCACGAAAAAGTAAACTTTTGACGGCGGGCACGGATGTCTCTAACACATTGGCAATTTCCTCGTAATTGAGGTGCTCGAACTGTCGCAAGATCACTGCCATGCGTTGGGATTCTGGCAAGTTGGCGATTGCCATTTCGATCGCTCGCTGGGTTTCTTTGGCATCCAGTTGAGACGCGGGCGAGGGCGCAGAATCGGCGGGCATCCAGCCCGGATGCTCAGACGCATAAGCCTCGCTGGAGACATGGGGTTTTCGTTTTTTGCGGCGTGCTTCATTCATCACCAAATGACGCAGAATCGTGAAGAGGTAGGTGCTGAATTTTGCATCGGGACGGTAGTTAGATGCGTGATTCCAAACGCGAAGAAAAGTGAGCTGAGCAAAGTCTTCACCCTCGCTGGCATTGCCGAGCATGCGAGATGCAGTGGCCACCAGCATCGCTTGATATTTTTTCACCAAAATTTCAAACGCAAGTGCATCACGCTGGGCGATGCGTTGGAGCAATAAGTGATCCGCATCTGCGTTTTGTTCTCCGGATGGAAGCGAAGATGCCATCGGTTCAGTCATCGATACTGCATGCAGCATAGGTGAAGAAACCCCGCTGCGTCGAATAAGTTGCCAGAAAAATCATTCAATGAATCGCCGGCAGATCGATGTGATCAATCAGTCTAACATCATCGTAATAAACTGCCGCCGCGAGCACGCTTGGGCGGGTGCGGTTGAGTGCGGGCTGGAGCGTTTCGGCATCGACGTGTTCGAGATAATCGATGCGGGTGATTTCACCATCTAACAAAATTTTTTCTGCGGCGGAAATCATCTGGGGCACCTCGTGAATTGGTGCGGCGGCGGTGAGTGACTGATAGATTCGCGGCGCATCGGCACGGTGGCTCGGGGTGAGGCGTGTGTTGCGAGAAGACATCGCGAGGCCATCGGTTTCGCGAACGGTCGGGTAGGCGATGATCTTCACCGGCAGATTGAGATCGCGAATCATGCGCTGGATGATCGCGAGCTGTTGGAAATCTTTGCAGCCGAAAACTGCAGCGGTGCAGCCGGTGATCATGAAAAGTTTTAGGACCACGGTGCAAACGCCAGAGAAGTGTCCGGGGCGAGTTGCTCCACACAGCCCACGACTCAATAACGTTTCATGGATTTGTATGGAGTGGCCGTCTGCATACATCGATTTTTCTGCTGGGCAAAAAACCGCATCGACGGCTTCTTCTTCACACAGGGCGAGATCATCTTTGAGCGGCTTCGGGTAAGATGAAAGATCCAGTGCGCGATCGAACTGCAGCGGATTGACGAAGATGGAAATGATCACCCGCCCATGGGGGCCGACGGTTTTTTTCGCCTCTCGGATGAGTTCTAAATGCCCGCGGTGCAGTGCTCCCATCGTCGGCACCAGCACGATGGGGCATGTTTGTTGAGATAACCTCCATGCAACGACATCTGAGGGCTGCGAAAAAATGTGCATGACTTCAGTTTAATTCCGCCCATGGATGTGAAGCAAGCACCGCATCATGCGCTTGATTTCAACGTGATAGCCACAATCTCTGCTGGAGCCTGAGTGCGGATGGAAAACTAATTTCCCACGCTACTGCTTACTACGAGATGGTTGGAATTTTTCTGATAGATTCCGGACCAGTATTCATACATCATCGGCTTTGGGCCAATGGTATCGGTCAGCATCAATTGGCCGCCGTATGTGTGTCCAGCGAGTGTGAGATGCGCGCCTCGTTCCGCCGCCGCCACGCGATGCCCATAATCGAAAGTGGATGATCCGAACTGTTAGGTGAGCGCATGCGTTTGAGCATTCCAATTCCGGCATGGGTATCTGAGACGGACAAGTCGATAAGATCGCCGATCACAAGAATCAAATCAGGCTTCAAACTCCTCGCCGGAACCACGATCGAGCACGAAGCTCTTTACACCTATCATCCGCTCGATGGCCGTCTTCAACAAGTCAGCAACCCACAAATTCCAGGCCACCAATTCAATTACACCTACGAACCGAATTCAAATCTGCTCGATACCATCACCGGCCCAGTCCACCAAGTGGACAACACATGGGAGACCAATCGCGACGTGCTCGATATCAAACAAAATCAAGTTGCCAGCACGATCATTTCGCGCTATGCCTCTATCGTGAATGGAATGGGCCAACGCAAATCCGTAGCGAAATCTGGCACTGCATTTAGCGGCCCTAAGACCATTGCGTCGGATTACGACTCTCTTGGCCAAGTGACCCTAGCCGATGTAAATGGCATGGGCGACCGAGCCTATGAATA
>RDZR01000070.1 GCA_004294095.1 Verrucomicrobiota bacterium | reverse complement strand
GCCGGCACCCTCGCCGCGGCAGGTCCGGAAGACATTGAGCAAAACTTTAGCGGTGCACCACTGGCCAATCGCTGGTATCCGATCGCACTTGCCAACAGTCTAGCGGGATCGGACCTACAGCCATCTCGAGCAGACATTTCGATGACGATTAACTCTGGCGCTGATTATTACTACGGATTTGACAGTGGTGGCACGCCGCCGCAGGCGAATTTTATCGACGTTGTTCTCCATGAATTGGCACACGGTCTAGGATTTTTAAGTTACCTAAATCCCAACGATGGCTCCTTCCCGAGCGGGGTGAGCGATGTATTTTCTAACCTTATTTTTGATGTCTCGCAAAACGCACGTTGGCCCGCGATGTCAGCCACCCAGCGGCGGACATCGGCAACTTCAGGGATCTCGGTGACTTGGGATGGACCATTTTCCAACGCCGCCAGCTCGCAAGTGTTAGGTCCTAAACGTGGTGACCAAGCATTTGTTCTGAGAACTCGACTGCCGAACGTGCTCGGCACCTCATCGCGCTCCTATGCTCCCGCAGTGTTTGGACGCAGAATTCCAGCCGAGGGACTTTCTGGCACCTTGGTCGTGACCAATGACGGCAGCGCCAATCCAACTGCGGCATGCGCGCCGATTCTCAATGTGGATGAGGTGAGAAATCGCATCGCGTTCGTTCGCAGGGGGATTTGTAATTTTGATGATAAAGTCTTTCGCGCTCAAACAGCAGGGGCCATCGCAGTGGTGATTGCAGATAATGCCGCTGGTCCACTCTTCAATCCCGGCGGCGATGAGCTGGTGGACGATGCGCTGGTTGATATCCGCATCCCAGCGATTTTTATCAGCCAAACGGATGGCAATCAGCTCGAATCCGCATCGCCAGGGGTCACTCTCACCCTTACTCAAGTGCCAGGCGAGCGCGTCGGGACCAATGCCTCGCGTTTGAACTTATTCGCGCCATCGCCATTTTCCAGCGGCTCTTCCATCTCTCATTGGGTCGCCGAAAGCAGTCCTGATTTATTGATGGAGCCAGCGGTCAATCCGGTATTGGATCGGCGCTTGGACCTGACCCTGCCGCTGATGAAAGACCTTGGATGGCAAATCATCGATATGCCACTGCCGCATTATACTTACACACTTTGGGCTCTGGAAAATTTTCCCAGTGGCTTTCCCCAAACTGCGGCGACGGATGATCCAGATGACGACGGACTGACGAACTTTGAAGAATACTTTTTTGGGAGCCTTCCGCGTTCTTCCAGCCAATCCACTTTACCGACCTTCCAGCTCGACGAAGGCACGCGGGATTTTGTCTTTACCCGCTCTCGGCTGCCAGCAGACATGCGCTTTACCGTGGAATTTTCGACCAACTTGCAAAATTTCCAACCAGCCGTCGCAGAAATTCACTACACCCAAAGGCCAATCCAAAAACTCAGTCCAACCACCGAGCGGGTGAAAATCCAGTGGCTGGGAGCAGAAGCGCCGCTGTTCTTGCGCTTGCGAATCGAACGCGGATCTTAAATTTTGAGAGAATGATCAGTCTATCAGGAGCGGAAATCCAGCTAGAGAAATTTGGACGAGCGGTTGTTCAAAAAATCAATCACCACCTGCGCCAGCTTGAGCGAAATCCCGGGTAGCTTGGCAATTTCCTCAGCATGGCATTTTTTGATTCGGGCCACACTGCCGAAGGTTTCTAACAAAAGTTGTTTTTTATTGGGTGAAATACCCGGGCAATCATCGAGCACGCTTTCAAGCATCCGCCGCCGGTAAAGCAAGGCATTGTAACCATTGGCAAAGCGGTGTGCTTCATCGCGGATGCGTTGCAATAATTTGAGCGCGCCTCGATCATGCGGAATGCAGATCGGATCGCTGCGAAATGGGATGAAAATTTCTTCACGCTGCTTCGCCAACCCGATCAATGGCAACTCGTCCAAGCCCAATGCATGCAGCTCCTTGAGCGCCGAACTCAATTGCCCTTTACCGCCATCGACGATGACCAAATCCGGTAAAATAATCCGCGCTTTGCCCGACTGCGCGAGGCGCCGTTGGCGATCGATCAGGCTCTCTTGCGAGTCTTCTTGTGCTTCCGCCGTCTGATTATTTTCTAACAAAATTCGCGCGTAACGCCGCCGGATCACTTCCGCCATCGAGGCGAAATCATCTTGCCCATCCACGCCGCGAATCCGGTAGCGCCGGTAGTTTTGCGGATCTGATGCGCCATCGGTAAAGCGCACCATCGAGGCCACGATGTGATTGGAAGAAACGTTGGATATATCAAAACATTCCATCACCCGCGGCGGCTTGCCTAAACCTAACAGCTCGCCCAACTCAGCAAGATCTTCAAGCGGCTTGACCGTTGTTTGCACACCTCGCCCACGGCTGAACTGGCGTGTTGGATTCAAGGTTTTTTCCAAATGCTGCAGCACATCACGCAGTTGCGCCGCACGCTCGAAGTTGAGTTCTTCCGCGGCGGATTCCATTTCCTGGCGCAGGCGATCTAACCAAATTTTTCGGCCTTTGCCATCGAGCACATCACATGCCTCTAACACATTTTCCAAATACGCCTCGCGGGTGATGCGCCCCACGCATGGCGCCGAGCATTTGCGGATCACATCGGCATTGCAATGTTGGTAGTCGCGCTCGCCCGGCACTTGGGCGCGGCAAATGCGCAGCCCAAATGAACGGTTGAGCCATTCCAAAGTGCCACGCAATGCCCCCGAGTGGGCAAAGGGCCCAAAGTATTTTGCCCCGTCTGGCTTCTTCACCCGCGTCGTGCGGAACCGCGGCCATGGATCATCTAACTGAATTCTAACTAACAAAAATCGCTTATCATCGCGAAAGGCCACATTGTAGCGCGGGCGGTAGTCTTTGATCAATTTCCCCTCTAACAGAAGTGCCTCTTCTTCGTTGCGCACGATGTGGATATCAAAATCAACGATGGAGTCGATGAGCGCTCTAGTTTTGGTGTGCGCCATGCGATTTTTGGATGGCATGAAATACGAAGAAACGCGCCGCTTCAGATCGCGCGCCTTGCCCACGTAGATGATCGAGCCCAAGCGATCTTTCATCAGATAAATACCAGGCTTGTGCGGCAACTCGCGCAGCTTGGCTTTGATCTCTGGTGAATGTGCCATGTCTTGCACATGGAAGAGCCGATTGCCAAATGCACAACTCAAAATCATCGCGCAGGCCCGCGACATGATGGCACATATGACAAAATGACGCACTTAAATCGCGACAATATGACGCGCATGAATGAAATATAACCCATTTTAGCGATCACTTATTTTTCTTAAATCATTCATTATAAGCAATTTACGCAATAACCATTCGATCCGGCACGCGGCGTGCAAAATGATTGGCACATGATTTAGCCCATTAAGGGAAATTCACATCAAACAAAAAACGATATGTCAAAAATTCTTGGAATCGACCTCGGCACCACCAACTCATGCATGGCGGTGATGGATGGCACCGAAGCCATCGTGCTCGAAAATTCAGAAGGTGCGCGCACCACGCCATCCGTCGTCGCGTTTGCCAAAAATGGCGAACGCCTCGTCGGCCAAGCCGCAAAGCGCCAAGCGGTGACCAATCCGAAAAACACGATTTTCTCAGCCAAACGTCTGATCGGGCGGAAATTTTCCGAACTCAAAGAAGCCGACAAACGCATGCCTTATGAGATCGTCGCTGCGCCAAATGGCGATGCCCACATCCGCGTGGAAGTGGCTGGTGTCGCAAAAACCTACTCGCCGCAAGAAATCGCCGCGATGGTGCTCGGCAAGCTCAAAGCCGATGCCGAAGCCAAACTCGGCGAAAAAATCACCCAAGCGGTGATCACCGTGCCTGCCTATTTCAACGACTCACAACGCAATGCCACCAAAGCCGCTGGCGAAATCGCCGGCCTCGAAGTGCTGCGCATCATCAATGAGCCAACGGCCGCCGCACTTGCTTACGGCTTGGATAAAAAATCCGACGAAAAAATCGCCGTCTATGACCTCGGCGGCGGCACCTTCGATATTTCCGTTCTGGAAATTGGCGATGGTGTCTTCGAGGTTCTTTCCACCGATGGCGATACCACACTCGGCGGCGACGATTGGGACAATACGCTGATCCAATGGATCGTCAACGAGTTCAAAAAAGACAACGGCATCGATCTCTCAGGCCAGCCCGACGCATTGCAACGCATCAAAGAAGAGGCGGAAAAAGCCAAGATCGCGCTTTCTTCCACCCAATCCTACGACATCAGCTTGCCGTTCATCACCGCGGATGCCACAGGCCCGAAGCACATCCAGCTCAGCCTCACGCGCTCCAAGCTCGAACAATTGACCGATTCACTCTTTGAACGCACCAAAAAACCAGTGCGCGATTGCTTGAAAGAAGCCGGCCTCTCCGCTTCCGAAATCAACGAGCTGGTGCTCGTCGGCGGCATGACTCGCATGCCCAAGGTGGTGGAAATCGCCCGCGAACTCGCTGGCCAAACGCCACACCAAGGAGTCAATCCGGACGAAGTCGTCGCCATCGGCGCTGGCATCCAAGGCGGTGTCCTGCGCGGCGATGTGAAAGACGTGCTTCTGTTAGACGTGAGTCCCCTCACCCTCTCGATCGAGACCGAAGGCTCCCGCGCCACCGCCATGATCGAGCGCAATACGACGATCCCCGCGAAAAAATCTCAGATCTTTTCCACCGCCTCGGACAACCAGCCCGCCGTGGACATCCGCATTTGCCAAGGCGAGCGCCCGATGTTTTCTGACAACAAATTGTTAGGAAATTTCAAGCTCGATGGCATCGCGTCTGCCCGCCGCGGCGAGCCACAGATTGAGGTGACCTTCGATATCGATGCGAATGGCATTCTGCACGTTTCCGCCAAGGATAAACAATCCGGCAAGGAGCAAAAAATTTCCATTCAAGGTTCATCAGGTCTATCAAAGGACGAGATTGAGCGCGCCAAGCAAGATGCCGAGGCCCACGCCGAGGAAGACCGCAAGCGAGTGGAAAAAGTCGATGCTAAAAACAAGGCGGACAATCTCGTTTTCAACGTCGAAAAACAACTTGCCGAGCTGGGCGATAACGCCCCGGCTGAGCTCAAAGAAATGCTCCAAGGCAAAGTGCAAGCCGTCAAAGACGCCATCGCCAGCGATGATGTGGATGCCATGCAAAAGGCCAGCAATGAGCTAGAAGCATCACTCGCCGCCTTGTCGCAAGCTGCCCAGCAAGCGGCTAGCGGAGCGGCCCAACCGGACGTCGATATCGAGCCCTCAGACGATGCGCCATCCGAGCCGAAAAAGGCGAAGGGCAAAGTCGTCGATGCCGAAGTTGTCGATTAATCTAACCGATTCTAACAATTTCTAACAAAAATTTCCATCCCGTGACTCACGGGTGGTCTCTCAACAAAACGAACAAAAAATAGATAAACGAATATGGCTAACATCAAACCTCTTGGACAACGTGTCCTCGTCAAACGCCTCGAAGCAGAGGCCATCAGTGCTGGTGGCATCGTCCTTCCAGATACCGCAAAAGAAAAACCGCAAGAAGCGGAAGTCCTCAGCCTCGGCACGGGTGGCAAAGATGACAATGGCAAAGCCATCGAATTCACCGTCAAGGTGGGCGATAAAGTGCTCATCTCCAAATACGGCGGCACCGAAGTAAAAATCGACGGCAAGGAAGTCCTCATCATCAACGAGTCCGACATTCTCGGCATCGTCGGCTAATCACTCACCTCAATTTCAAACGATTAATTCTACAAAGTAACATTATGGCTAAACAACTTCAATTTGATGAATCCGCCCGCCACGCTCTCTTGCGCGGAGTGGAAAAACTCGCTCGCGCCGTCAAGGCCACCCTCGGACCTGCCGGACGCAATGTGATCCTCGATAAAAAATTTGGTTCACCCACCATCACCAAAGACGGTGTCTCCGTGGCCAAAGAAATCGAACTCGAGTGCCCCTACGAAAATATGGGCGCGCAGTTGATTCGCGAAGTTTCCTCGAAAACATCCGACATCGCTGGCGACGGCACCACCACCGCCACCGTGCTCGCAGAAGCAATCTACAAAGAAGGCCTCCGCAACGTCACCGCCGGTGCCAACCCAATTTCGCTTCAGCGCGGAATCATGAAGGCAACGGAAGCAATCGTGGCTGAGTTGAAAAAACTCTCCAAGCCCGTTTCCGACGCGAAAGAAATCGCTCAAGTGGCATCCATTTCCGCGAATTCGGATCACGAAATCGGCGGCATCATCGCCGATGCCATGGATAAAGTCGGCAAAGACGGCACCATCACCGTCGAAGAAGCCAAAGGCATCGAGACCACCTTGGACGTGGTCGAGGGCATGCAGTTCGATAAAGGCTACCTCAGCCCCTATTTCGTGACCAATCCAGACAGCATGGAAGCATTCCTTGAGAACGCCTACATCCTCATCAACGAGAAGAAAATTTCCTCCCTCAAGGACATGCTTCCGTTGTTAGAAAAAGTTGCCAAAACAGGCCGCCCACTGCTCATCATCGCAGAAGACGTGGAAGGCGAAGCATTGGCCACTCTCGTCGTCAACAAACTCCGCGGCATTCTCAACATCGCAGCAGTCAAAGCTCCTGGCTTTGGCGATCGCCGCAAGGCCATGCTCGAAGACTTGGCCGTGCTCACCGGTGGCCGCGTGATCACCGAAGACCTCGGCATCAAGCTCGAGTCGGTGGAACTCAACGACCTCGGCGAAGCCAAACGCGTCACGATCAGCAAGGAAAACACCACCATCGTCGAAGGTGCTGGTTCATCCGATGCCATCACCGGCCGCGTCAATCAGATCCGCCGCCAAATTGATGAAACCACCAGCGATTACGATCGCGAGAAACTTCAAGAACGCCTTGCGAAACTCGCTGGCGGTGTGGCCGTCATCAACGTCGGTGCCGCAACGGAAACCGAAATGAAAGAGAAGAAAGCTCGTGTGGAAGATGCTCTTCATGCCACGCGCGCCGCCGTCGAAGAAGGCATCGTCGCAGGTGGTGGCACCGCACTAATTCGTGCACAAGCCGCCATCGGTGATCTTGGTCTAACAGGAGATGAGAAAACAGGTGCAGGCATCGTCGCCCGCGCTGTCGAATCCCCACTCCGCCAATTGGTGGCCAATGCTGGCCGCGAAGCCGCGCTCATCGTCGAGCACGTCAAAAAAGGCAAAGGCTCTGAAGGTTACAACGTCGCGACCGATAAGTTTGAAGACCTCATTGCTTCCGGCGTGGTCGATCCTACCAAGGTCACTCGCACCGCTTTGCAAAATGCGGCTTCCATCTCCGGATTGTTGCTCACCACCGAGTGCCTCATCACCGATCTTCCAGCCAAAGAAGCTCCTGCTGGCGGCCATGGTCACGACCACGGCGGCATGGGCGGAATGGGCGGCATGATGTAAATTCCATCCAGCGTGTCACTCCCACGAGTGGCATGCTTTTTTCTAACTAAAAATCCGAGCAGGGAAACTTGCTCGGATTTTTTTGTTAGATTTCATGAGTAAGTCCTCGCCGCAGTCTCACGATTCCGCTCATCGATCTGCCGGTTGAGCGTGCAGTAGTCGTAGAACCAACCGATCAGGAAAAGTCCACCGGTGAGCAACCATAAAACGCCTGTTAGAATTTTACCCATGTAGAACCGATGAATCCCGAAGACACCGAGAAACGTCTGCAAAATCCAAGTGAGCGAATAATCATAGGTCCCGTGAGTGAAACGTTGGCTCGCCGCGCGGTGCATGCGAGGGATGAGAAAAACATCGATCAACCAACCCACACCTAACAGGCCTAACGTGAAAAACCAAAGAGCCCCCGTCAGCGGCTTACCAAAATAAAACCGATGAGAGCCTGTGAAACCAAAGATCCACAACAAATAACCAACAGATTTTAAGTGAGTGTGCATGAATAAATCCCTTAGCCCATCAGCCTAGGCGCAGTGCCGACCGACCGACGAAAACATTACTTACCAGTCTCGGTTAAAAGTCGAGTATCTCCGCCTTCGTGATGGGTCAAGATGATTTGCTTTGGGTGTCAAAAGCGGCTTGCAAACCGCGTTTAGAAACGTCACTTCATCAGCTAGTGATCATCGCCGCGAGCAGCCGCAGAACATTTGAAGTTGATGTCTTGCGCGGCGTTGCGCTGCTAGGCATTGCGGTGGTAAACGTGCCGATTTTTTCGGAACCATGGACAGGCATGCCTGCGGTGGAGACGCATCTGGACGCACTGTGTGCTTTGATTGTCGGCACCTTTTTCATCGCGAAGTTTTTCGGTTTGTTCGCCTTTCTCTTCGGCTGGGCAATGGTGCGGATGCGTGAAAGCACCATTTCAAAAGGACGGGACGCACGGCGGATATGGAGGCGCAGGATGTTCGTGCTCTTTGGAATCGGTCTGGCCCATGCGATTCTGGTCTTCCCTTTCGATATCCTGATGATCTATGGAATCCTCGGCTTAATCCTTTCGAATGCGCCCACATGGTCGCGCGAACGGCTGATGAAACATGCCCTGTATGGCCTACTGGCCGTGCCGATTTCATATTTCTTGCTGACATGGTGGATGGCCGCATCCTTTGACGACTACCAGCCGTATGAAGGGGAAAAATATGGGGTGTATTCATACGCGTTGTTGGTGGAATACAATTTTTATACATTGGGTTACTGCCAGCTCGTCAATGTGCTCTACAACGGCGCGATGAGTCATGCAGCGATCTGTCTAGGGATTCTGGCTTCGCGCGAGGGGTTTTTCGACAAGAACTCGCCCGTTTTCAGTGTTTTGGAAAAGAAGGCACCGTTGCTTTGGATTGTCGGCATCACCTTCAATTTGCCATACGGAATCGTATGCGCGTTGAACGATGAAACCATCACCGCTCTGGATGCATTCGTGATGGCCATGGCCGGGATCGGCGCGCCTTGGCTCACCGCCGCCTATGTCGTCACGATCACAAGTTGGGTGCGCAGACGGATGGTTGGGGGATTTTTTGCAGCAGCTGGGAAAATGTCGCTAACCGCCTATGTGCTTGAGGGCATATTGGCGGGGTGGTTATTTTACGAATACGGGCTGGGATGGAATATGGAGTTCGGAGCAGCTGCGACGCTTGTCTCGGCCCTGGGAATTTTTGTGGCGATCAAGCTCTTTTGCATGGCATGGCTGCGCTTTCACAAGCAAGGACCGCTTGAGTTAATCTGGCGGAAGATTGTAGAAATGAAAGCCGACCCCAATACCACCGGCACGAAGCCCTCTGCCTCTTGAGTCTGGCAGCCTTGAGTCTCCGCCACGCTTCTCATTTAGGCTCTAACAAAAAACACCCGCATCGGTGAAAGATACGGGTGTTAGGAAAAAAGGTTAAATCTAACCGATTTGGTTTATTTGGATGACGAGGTGAAGCTCGCTTGGCTCGCGCCTTTTTTGATTTTGCTTTGCTTGATCCAGCTCATCGTCGAGCGAAGTTTTTCACCGACCTTTTCGATTTGGTGAGCTGCTTCTTCTTTGCGAATGACGTTGAACCTTTTGTAGCCGCTTTCGTATTCAGCGATCCATTCTTTGGCGAATTTACCGCTTTCAATTTCTTTGAGCTGCTTCTGCATTCTCTTCTTCACCGATGCATCGATGATTTTAGGACCGACGGAGACATCGCCCCACTCGGCGGTTTCCGAGATGGAGAAACGCATGCCGGCGATGCCTTGCTCATTCATTAAATCCACGATCAGCTTTAACTCGTGAAGGCACTCAAAGTAGGCCATTTCAGGTTGGAAGCCCGCTTCAACGAGCACTTCAAATCCTGCTTTGACCAGCGCGGAGGCTCCGCCGCAGAGCACGACTTGCTCGCCGAAGAGATCGGTCACAGTTTCTTCGCGGAAATTGGTTTCAAAAACCCCGGCGCGAGCGCAGCCGACGCCACCTGCCCATGCAAGTGCCGTTTGTTTGGCTTTGCCAGAAACATCTTGATAAACGGCAATGAGTCCTGGAACTCCTTTTCCAGCCACGAATTGCGAACGCACTGTGTGCCCTGGACCTTTGGGCGCGACGAGGATCACATCCACATTTTTCGGTGGGGTGATGGTCTTGAAATGCACTGCAAAGCCATGGGAAAAGAGCAAGGTCTTGCCTTTAGTCAAATTCGGCGCGATGTCTTGTTCGTAAACTGCTGGAATCACGGTGTCCGGCGTGGCGACCATGATCACATCAGCGGCTTTGACAGCATCTGCGGTATCCATCACTTCAAAGCCAAGCTTTTTGGCGACTTCGCGGGATTTGGATTTTTTGTAAAGACCGATGATCACTTTCAGACCGCTGTCCTTGAGGTTCAGCGCGTGTGCGTGGCCTTGTGAGCCGAAGCCAATTACGGCCAGCGTTTTCTTTTTGAGCGGCGCTGTGGACGCATCTTTGGTGGTATAAATCTTGGCAGCCATGGTGGTCTATCAGATAGTTAGGTTACGAGTCATTGAAATAAAGTGACGGCGAGAAGCCGTAGCGGGTTGGCACACTGGAACGTTCCTGCACTGCGGTCAAGCCGCAAGGTGTGGGATTGGCTTAGTGTTTTTTGCGTTTGAATTGAATCGCCGCAGCGGATTTCTCGATGATGTTTTGCAAGAAAGCAGCTTCATCGGGATCCAAGTTGGAATCGGCAGTGCTGAGTTTTTGCTGGGCGCGCTTGATCGCTTCTTCGGCGGCAGCTTCATCGATCTCAGCCTCGCCGAGGGCGCTGTCTGTGAGCACGACCACGCGGCTGTGATTGACTTCCGCAAAGCCGGAGCCGATGGCGAGGAAATGTTCTTTGCCCTTGATTGCGTAGCGCAGCTCGCCCGGCTTAAGCGCGGTAACGAGGCCTGCGTGTTGCGGGAGCACGCCCATTTCGCCATCTGCACCCGGCAAATAGACATGCTCGACCATGTCTGAGAAGATGGTTTTTTCTGGGGTGACAATATCGAGCTGAAGCGGCATGATGACGAGCGGTTAGAAACGAAAAGTGCGGAACAAAAATCAATCGCGTTGCACCGTATCGATGCTGCCTTTCATGTAGAAATTACCTTCGGGCACGTCGTCCAATTTTCCATCGAGAATTTCGGCAAATCCTTTCACCGTATCTTCGATCGAGCACAGCACGCCGGAGACGTTGGTGAAAACTTCAGCCACGTGGAACGGTTGGGTGAGGAATCGCTGGATTTTACGAGCGCGGAAAACCGTCATTTTATCGCTATCGGACAATTCATCCATGCCGAGAATGGCGATGATGTCTTGCAGGTCTTTGTAACGTTGCAGCACTTGTTGCACGCCACGAGCGACGCGGTAGTGCTCCTCGCCGACGATTTCTGGGGCGAGCGCCTTGGAAGTCGAAGCGAGAGGATCGACGGCTGGGAACAACGCTTGTTCCGCAAGCGAGCGCTCGAGCACCACCGTCGCATCCAAGTGGGCGAAGGTATTGGCAGGAGCTGGGTCCGTCAAATCGTCCGCAGGCACGTAAACGGCTTGGATGGAAGTGATCGATCCTTTGTTGGTGGAGGTGATGCGTTCTTGCAGGCCGGCCATTTCTTCGGAAAGAGTTGGCTGATAGCCCACCGCGGACGGCGTGCGGCCAAGAAGCGCGGAGACTTCCGAACCAGCTTGAGAGAAGCGGAAAATGTTATCGACGAAGAGAAGCACGTCTTGATTCGCCTCATCGCGGAAATGCTCCGCCATCGTCAGCGCGGAAAGTGCCACGCGCAGACGAGCACCCGGAGGCTCATTCATTTGGCCGTAGCAAAGGGCCACTTTCGAGCCTTCGGTGAGCACCGGATTGCCTTGGCTGTTGAGTTTGACGTGGCCATGATCGTCTTTCTCCGTGGCAATAACGCCGGATTCGATCATTTCCCAATAAAGGTCGTTACCTTCACGAGTTCTTTCACCCACACCGGCGAAGACCGAGAAGCCGCCGTGCGCTTTGGCGATGTTGTTGATCAACTCCATGATGACGACGGTTTTGCCGACGCCTGCGCCACCGAACATGCCGCCTTTTCCGCCCTTGAGCAGCGGACAAATCAGATCGATCACCTTGATGCCGGTAGGCAGCACTTCCGCGTTGGCAGATTGCTCGGTGAGCGTCGGTGCGGCGCGGTGGATTGGAGAGCGCAAATTGGCATTGGCGAGTGGCACATTTTCATCCACCAAATCACCCGTGACATTGAAAATGCGTCCAAGAACTTGGCTGCCAACTGGCACGGAGATCGGCTGCCCGAGATCGGTTAAAAACATCCCGCGCTTGAGACCATCGGTGGTGGACATCGCCACTGCACGCACCCAGCCATCGCCCAAGTGTTGCTGCACCTCAAGAATCAACTTGGTTTGAACGTTATTCAGAACGTAGTTGATCTCTAACGCATTATAAATTTCTGGCAGTTTACTTGCCTTGGAAAAATCAGCGTCAATAACGGCGCCGATGATCTGGACGATGGTTCCTTGGTTGCTCATGGTGAAAAATAGAAAAAGTTAGGGTGCGGTTTTTTTGCCAAACTTGGCGGCAGTTTCTTTGGCAATGTGTTTGGAAACGGAAGGAATAAAGCTATCAGCGTCTTGGGTGGCAGCGATTCCACCTCCAAGCGCCCAGCTATTTTTGTCGGCAACGATCGTTCCGAGGGATTTCCCACTTTTACCGTCAGAGAAAGTTGCCGTAGCATTAAATTCAGAACTTCCAGCTCCAAAGCCAACCACAAGGCGCAATGCAGCATTTCCATCGTTATACTTATCGATGTTTCCACCGATGACGAGAGTGGATGCATCAGGCTTACCTGAACGAGAAACACTGGTAAATTGACCTGTTTTAATGATCTCCGAAGCGATGTTATCCGCGACAGTTTTTTGGGCCAAATCCACCTTAGACTGGACTTTAACGTCGCTGATGGAGTGCGTGAAATTTTTCACAATGACTTTTGTATAGCCAGACGCGGGTGCGGTTGTTTGCGCGTTTGAGGGACTGAATTTTGAAACAGAGCCACACGAGCTGAGAAATGCGAAGACCGGCAATAGCAAAAATGAATAATGCAGTTTCATAATTTTAGGTTCTAATCAACTTCACTCCATCGCCTTCATGGCGGTAGTGATTTCTAACAATTCAGACGTGATCGCGCCTTGGCGCAGTTTGTTGTATTCGAGGGTGAGTTCCTTGATGAATTTTTTAGCATTATCGGTGGCTGATTTCATGGCGACCATTCGCGCGGAGTGCTCGGAAGCACGGGCTTCAACGAGGGCTTGGAAAACGCGGTAGTTGATGTAAAGCGGAAGAATCGCGCTGAGCACATCGCTGGGGGATGGCTCAAAGATGAATTCGTGGGTTTCGTCCGCTTTTTCGGAGGCACCTGTTGGCGGCACCACCGGCAGCAATTGGACGATCTCCGGCACCTGGCTCATCGTATTGACGAAGCGATTGTAGGCGATCGAAACACGATCGTAGTCGCCATCGAGAAATTTCTTCGAGAGCAGATTGGCAATCGAACGCGCTTCGGCGAAGACGATGGGATCTTTGGCAGAAAAATCGGCAATGATTGTCGAGCCGAGTTTTTCTAACATGACGCGGAGTTTGCGGCCGCAAGTGACAAAGTCGGTTGCGGGTGTGGACTTGGCGCGAACGATGCGGGCGAGGTTGGTATTGATCGCTCCGCAAAGGCCTTTATCCGTCGAGATCACGAGCACTAACTCGCGAGCCCCTTCGCGGATTTCTAACAATGGATGTGTGGCATCCGAATAACCCTCGCTGATGTCTTGGAGGACGCTGCTGAGTTGCTTGGAGTAATCTCTGCCCGCAAGAGCTTGGTCCTGGGCTTTTTTCATCTTGGCAGCAGCAACCAATTGCATCGCGCGGGTAATTTGCGCGGTGTTTTTGACGGACTTGATGCGGCGGCGGATGTCGCGAAGGTTAGCCATGGGGCAGATCAGTTAGAAATCGGTGCGGACGGTGAGTGGCTTATTTCCAAGATTTTTTAAAGTCTTCGATCGCGGTTTTCACAGCTTCCACGCTCTCTTTGTCCTTTTTCAAATCTGGTTTTTCGTTGCGGATTTTATCTAACAGCTCACCTTTGCGGGTGCTGAAGAACTCACCCAACGCAGCTTGGAAGCGCTTCACATCGGTGACGGCAACGTCATCAAAGTAGCCATTTTGCATCGCAAAGAGGTAGATGGATTCCATCTCCATGGCGAGCGGGCTGTATTGATTTTGTTTGAAAAGTTCGACGATGCGGGCGCCACGATCGAGCTTCTTCTTGGTCGAGGCATCCAGATCCGAGCCGAATTGGGCGAATGCTTGCAACTCGCGGAATTGAGCAAGATCGAGCTTAGTCGTTCCAGCGACGGATTTGATCGTTTTCGTTTGGCAAGCAGAGCCGACGCGTGAGACGGAAAGTCCGACGGAAATCGCAGGGCGGATGCCTTGGTAGAAGAGGTCCGTTTCCAAATAGATCTGACCATCGGTGATGGAAATCACGTTGGTAGGAATGTAAGCGGAGACGTCGCCAGCTTGGGTTTCGATGATCGGCAAAGCCGTCAGCGAGCCACCGCCGGCAGCATCGGTAAGGCGGGCCGAGCGCTCTAACAGCCGCGAGTGGAGGTAGAACACATCGCCCGGATACGCCTCGCGGCCCGATGGGCGGCGGAGGATGAGCGAAACTTGGCGGTAGGCCACGGCGTGCTTGGAAAGATCGTCAAACACGATGAGACAGTCTTTGCCTTGATCCATGAAATACTCGGCGATGGCGCAGCCGGCATACGGAGCGAGAAACTGCATCGCCGCAGCATCCGAGGCGGAAGCCGAAACGATCGTGGTGTATTCCATCGCACCGGCATCTTCCAAGATTTTTTGAATACGGGCGACGTTTGAGAGCTTTTGGCCGATCGCGACGTAAATGCAGTAGAGCGGTTTGTGATTTTGCAAACGGCCTTGCTCGGCTGCTTTATTTTGCTGGGCTTGGGAAATGATGGTATCGACAGCGATGGTCGTTTTACCGGTCGAGCGATCGCCGATGATCAACTCCCGTTGGCCACGGCCTACCGGAATCATCGCATCAATTGCCATGATGCCAGTCTGCACCGGCACGGAAACGGACTTGCGCTTGATGATGCCCGGCGCGATTTTTTCCATCGGATAGTATGCGGAGGCTTGGATATCGCCCTTGCCATCGACGGCTGCGCCCAACGCATTGACCACGCGGCCAAGCACGGCATCACCGACGGGCACGGAAAGCAATTTCCCCGTGGTGCGGCATTGGAAGCCTTCTTTAATTTTGTTGTAATCACCTAACAAAACCACCCCGACTTCACTTTCTTCCAAGTTCAGCGCCATGCCGGTAACTCCACCGTCGAACTCGATCATTTCATTGAGCATGACGTCAGAGAGGCCTTCGACTTTGGCCACGCCGTCGCCGACGATGCGCACGGTGCCGACGTTGGATTTCGCGACGGATGAGGTGATTCCGGCGATTTGTTGTTCGATTTCTTGGAGGATACTGCTCATAAACGAGGTTGGTGATGGGAATCTTTTTTGAGTGGATTAAAATGCTTTCATGAGACGATCAAGCCGTCCTTGGACTGAGCCATCGAGGACATCATTGCCTACGCGAATGCGCAGGCCGCCTAACAGCTCAGGGGTGACGACATACTGGATGAGTAAGTCATCGCCATATTGCTTAGCCAGGCCGGCAGCCACGCGATCACGCGAGAGTGCGTCGAGCGGCGCGGAACTTTCCACCGTCGCGGCGCGGCGTTCAAACTCGAGGCGCGTTAATTTTTGCAAGCCTTGCAAAATTCCGAGAAAGTCGCGCGGCTTTTCGCTGATTAGCTTGGCACAAACTGCGCGCAATTGATCTTCATTGAGTTTGCCGCCAGCCATGCATAGGCCGAATAAACGACGGGCACTGGCGGTGGCTACTTTGGAAATTTTCATGAAGAAAAAATGCTGGAGTGATGATTGAGCGGTGAAATCAGGCTTCGACTTTGGCCAAAGCTTCTTCGTTGATCCGGCGTTGGTCGTCATCGGTCAAGACTTTGCCGGTGACTTGGGATGTGGTCGCAGCAATCAAGCGGCCGAATTCGCGCTTCAGCTCGGTTTGCAAACGATCGCGATCTGCTTTGGCTGCTGCTTCCGCTTTGGTGAGAATCGCTTGAGCTTGAGAAATCGCCTCTTGGGATTTTTGCTCGGAGAAAAGTATGGCACCTTGCTTCGCCTCTTCCACCATGCGCTGGGCCTCTTCGTTGGCCTTGGCGATCGCCGCCGCGGTGGTTTTTTCAGATTCTGCCAGTTGGCGCTGAATCTCGATCAGCTTCGCCTCGCCATCGGCAATCCGAGAACGGCGCTCCTCTAACATTTTTTGAATCGGCCCGAATGCGAATTTTTTGAGCAAGAAGATGACGATCGCAAAGCTGATGAATTGGCTGATGAGCAGTGGCCAATAGACTTTAAAATTTTTCGTGATCTCAAGGACCACGTTTCCGGAGTCCGTAACGGGCGCGGTGGCAAGAGTTTCAAAAATCGAGATCATCGAGATAAAGTGAAAGTGGATAGATGAAAATAGAAACTAAAAGAAACATTTGCGGAGGATCAACGACTGCCGAACCTCCGCAAACTCGTCAAATTATTTTGCAAGGAAGATTACGAAGAAGACGACACCTTCCATCAGAGCTGCAAGAATGATGGAGAGTTTCAAAATGTCAGCAGCTGCACCTGGATTGCGGCCTGTTGCTTCAGCGGCCTTGGCACCGAGCAGGCCGATGCCGAGTGGCACGCCGAGTGCGGCAGCTGCGACAGCGAAATGCCATGTGTTAAAGTTAGAGGCGGTTAATGCGAGGAGTTCGATTGGCATATAGTTATTAGTTTAGTTGTATGGTTGATCATCCCCCACAGTCTTTGCCATGGTCAGAATGAAAAAAATTGTCAGTGGGCTTTCTTGTGAATGGAGTTCTCTTCGTCATGACCATGCCCGTGATCGTCATGTTCACAGATCAACCGAAGGAAGACCGCCGTGAGCATGGTGTAAACAAGAGCTTGCACAAGGCCGACGAGGATCTCGAGAAAGTAAAACGGCAGCGGTGGAAGCCACGCGAGCCACTCGTATTTACCGACGAGCAACATCATGTTCTCTAAAATGTTTTCACCAGCGAAGATGTTCCCATAGAGTCGGAAGGAGAGTGCAACTGGGCGAAAGGCAATCGAGATCAACTCAAGCACTCCGACAAACCCAAACACTAGAAACATCATCACCTTCATGATGCCATTGAACGTTCCTTTCGGAGCGAAGATATGGGCAAAGAAGCCGCCAAGTCCATTTTCGCGGATCGCCCAATAAAACCAGAGAACCGCAAACGTTAGCGACATGGCGATCGTCATATTTAGATCAGCATTGCCACCACGCAGGAATGGGCGGAATTTATCGTGAGCTTCAACGCCTGGACCAGTGAGCGCCCAGCCGAATGTCCCCACTCCCGGAATCAATCCGAACCAGTTGGTTAGTAGAATCAAAATGAAAATCGAGCCGAAGAACCAGAACGTTTTTTTGACCAAGTCTTTCCCCAAAATTCCCTCCAAAAAATCGTAAAGACTTTCGACCAGCCACTCGGCAAAATTCTGCAAACCTTGAGGGATCATCGCCATTTTGCGAGTCGCCAACTGAGCACATGCAATGATGAAAATCGCCACAATCCACACCATCAGCATGGAATTCGTAACGATGAACGGACCCGCATGAAAAATCTCCTCCGCGTATGCAGGCAAGTGATCGTGCCCGCCTGCTCCTGCAGAAGCTGAGGAAAGACCAATTAAACTCAGGGTTAGCGTGGTTAAAGCAATACGCATAAAAAGCTCCCGTCAACTACGGGCGCGGGTTGTTTAGTGGATCGCCTGCAACCTTCGCAAGATCTATTTGTGAAAAATTTCACAATCTTTGCGAATCCTTGAAAAATCGTTCACCTCATCGTCGTCATCGAACTGAAATGTCAGACAGGCTAAAAAAGCGCGTCTAACAATAAAAACATATTTCTAACAGCATTCAAAAACATCAGCGCATCAAGCAATAATCGATGCAAAGTCAAGATGCCTGATAAAAAATCTTTGCCTTTACTTGAGTTTTTCCCTTGCAAAGCATGCTACCGCTTCGCACAAAGGACTCCGCCATGAACAAAGCAGAACTCATTGATGCAATTCAATCCGCACTCGGAAAAGATGCCACTAAACGCGCCGCCGATGAAGCACTCGAAGCCGTCCTCTCCTCAATCGCCAAAGGCGTGAAGAAGGACAAGAAAGTGCAAATCATCGGATTTGGAACTTTTGAAGTGAAAAAGCGTGCAGCCCGCCAAGGCCGCAATCCAAAGACTGGAGAAGCAATGAAAATTGCCGCGTCCAAGTCTGTGGGCTTCAAGCCATCATCCGTGTTGAAAGGAAGCCTTTGATTTAAAGTCATTACTTTAGATCATCATCTAAAACCCAATGAAACCTCGGCCTTCGGGCCGAGGTTTTTTATTTCATCAGTTAGATATTCTCGATAACCCTTATTTTATGAAGCCCCGCATCACTCTAGCAGAAACAACATTGGCCGACAATAGCACACTCTCTCTGTTAGAGCACGATGGCCGCCATGCCCTGCAACTTCATGGCCAACAAATTTGTGGTCCAGCCACGATAAGTGCAGAAACCGAAATGGCACGCTTGGCCTGTGCCCCGTTTCGTCCCGTGCGCCAGCCTAAAGTGGTGCTCGTCGGTCTCGGCCTTGGTCATGCGTTGGCGAGTGTTTCCCGAGAGCTATTGCAGAAAAAAGCAACCATCACCGTATTGGAGCCAGTGCTTCCATTGGTGGAATGGCACCGCGAATTTCTAACAGATAGCCCAATCATTAAAGATCCTCGCGTGGTGTTAGAGAATGACGATTCACCCCGTTCTCTGTCATCGCGCTCCGGCACCGTGCATGCCATTTTAATCCACCTGGATGTCGCCCTGCCCGGCCCGCGGAATCGGCCGTGGATCGATGACAAAGCCTGGCTCTCTGCCGCGTATGAGGCATTGCAAGCTGGTGGTCTGTTAGCCATCACCTCCACACTGCCGGTTGCCAATCTCACCCGCCGTCTCCTCCGCACCGGCTGGGAAGTGGCGGAGTATTCCGTGCCCTCATCGCCCAACGCAAAGCGTCCGCGCTTCTCTCCCATCTGGCTCGCTCGCAAAGGTGCTAGAGGAAAACAAGAATGACGCACCACAATCCATCTTGGCATCACAGCCGAATTCCTTACCCTCAGATCATGAAAATTGTCATTTTCTTCGCCTTCGCCCTGCTCACAAGTTGCGTTAGCCAATACGGCAGCGTCGGTCTGGAAAGAGCACCGAAAATCGTCAACGTCTCATCATTCGATCCCAAAGAACGCCAACGTGCCGGCGATTCGTATTCAGAACACAACGTCTCCGCTCTCCGCCAAAACCAAGCGCTCGGCCTCATCGCCCGCTGTGGCAAAGGACTCACGCTCGATGAAAAATGCGCAGATTTCCTCAGCGCTGCCGACCGCGAAGGCATGCGCCTCGGCACCTACTTCTTTGTCCTTCATGGCATCGATCCCGTCTATCAGGCAGATCAATACATCAATCGCCTGCGTCAAATCGCCTATCAGAAAAATTTGTTAGGAAAGCCAATTCTGTTAGTTGGCGACTTTGATAGCAAGTCATCACCCGCAGATTTGGTGGCCTTTATCGATCGAGTTCAGCAGCGCACAGGAGTGATGCCAGTGACGTATTTGGAAAATAGCAGCTCCTTGCGTCGCGCGCTTTCCAGTGCCTCATCCCAACAGAAAAACCGCATTCGCCAGTCTCCCTATTGGATCGCGCTTTACTCGCACACGAGTGGATTCCGCACGCCAAATGATTTGTTGGAAGCCTACGGCATTTGGAATCGCTGGGCACTTTGGCAATATGCCGGCGTGGAATGGGAAGGGCGCTCAATCGCCAAACATTACCACCATGGCCCATGGAGATCACCGCGTTTCTTTGGCTCGATGGATCGTCCGTTAGAACACAACGCCTTCAATGGCTCCCTCGCGGATTTGGATGCCTTCTGGGCCCGCCACTCGTGGACTGTGCGTTGAGAAATGCAGTGGCCTAAATGTCCTAGAATCAAGGAGCGTGGGCATCTCGCCCACATCCATACGAGGCGCTGTGGGCTAGGCGAATGGACGCTGCTCGGAGCGGCCAATCACTCCATCAAACGGAACCGCTGTGATCTCCACCGCCTCCTCAAACTGCGGTGGGTGCACCCAAAGTCCGCCTCTCGGAATTTCTAACATCCCACCAATGGTTAGAAAAACTTCATCAGAAGAAAGCGCGTGAATACTAAAATCTAACAGACCATAACGCGTCGGAAAGTTCTTCACCCAAAACGGCTGCTCGGAGGAAATCCACTCCGCGCGCAGGCCACTTGCCAAGACCAATCTCTCACGGCTGGTGTGCTCCGCCGCCACCATCGATGACCATGCTAACAGATACTCGGCAGCGATCCATGTGTGCGGCACATCGCCAAGATGGCCGGGTGCTCGCGGATCTCGCCAAGTGATTTCTGGCCACTGGTTCCATGAGATCGGCCGTTGCTCTAACAAAAAATAATCGAGCAATTCATTCGCAGCATCGCGCTCGCCGATTCTAACAAGAGCTCCCATGATGCGTATTTCATACGCTGAATAATTCAGCCATGTGGCCGCCGGATCATGTCGCTTGCGCATGCCACACAAATACGTCTGCATCATCGAGCGCAACTGTTCCTGCGGCAGAGCATCTGCAAAATCTAACAAACATATCGCATTCGCCACTGCGGTGGGATCAAAATCCGCCCACTCCACCGAGCCCGGAATGTAATGTAACTTTCCATGCTCAATGACTCTTTCGATGGAGGCGATCACGCATGTTTCAAAATCGGCCGCTTGTGCTGACCAATGGGCTGCGAGATCTTGTTGATCTAACAAAATGGCCAATTCCGCAGCGGCTTGCAACCCGCGGATGCCCCAAAAATCATCCCAATACGAATGCACCGGATGCGCCAAATATCCTTCATGGCTCGCAGATTCCGGCAATAGACCAAACACATTGAGCCGCGCTGGATCTTGATACTCGGGCGTCATGCGTTGGCTGCGTAGCTCGATCAAATACTCCGCCGCTTTTTGAACAACGGGAAATAATTTTTCTAACAAATCATCATCATGAAATCCGCGCAGCGCTTCGGCAATTCCCCAGCAAAGTTGCCCGTGGCTATCGTGCTCGACTAAATCATCCACCCCATCGCGATCGACCACACTTGGCACATAGCCGTCATCGCGCTGGAATGCGGCATACCACGCCACAAACTCGCGCAACGCCTCAGGCAACCCCGCTTTGGCCAGGGCCGCGCCCATCACCACGCAATCACGCACCCACGAGCGAGTGTATCGTCGCGGGCCGGGTTGGATCGCCGCCCCATCGCGGTTGATGAGAATATGCCCCGCCGCAGTGCGCCATGTGGCTACGGCATGCTCGGCTGCGGCTGGAACTTGCCAAATCACGCTCGCCAAGGCCTGCCGCCATTCTTGAACCGCGAGATCGCGCGTTCTCCCGTCTAACATTTTGTTAGATTGGGTGTAAGGAAATGATAAAGTCACCTGATGCGTCGTTTCATTCACGCGCGGGTTCCAAACCATCACCGCCGCGGCCAATCCTTGCTCGTCGAATACTTCATCTCGCTTTGGAAAATGCGTATTCTGGATCAAACCAAGACCGTCGCACTCATCAAATCTTGCCAATTTCACTTCAGCTGGCTTACTATCTAACAGAACCAAACTGCCTTCTACGCGCAGCGTATTTTCACCCATCGAGATGCGTTTAATTTCGCTCCTGCCGCCTAAATGACGAAATGCCTGCCATGGAGGATTGACTTGATAGGGCCGCACCAAAAGCACCAGTCGTAAATCGGCACCAGTCCGTTTGAGCTGCCATCGATAATTCATACGCAGCGTGAAATTCTCATCACATGCGTCCATCCAAGGTAAAATCTCTAACAAAAAATCAGGATGACCCCAACGCACCGATGGCGTTGGAGCACCGGTGGAATCAAGCGCAGCCGTTATTTCCACATCTGCCCAAGTCAACAAGCGATCATCTAACAAAACGAATGGCTCTAACGAAAAGCTCCCTTCGTCCGGCTCGATCATGCCCTCCTCGTTGATCAACGCGCGATGCTTGCCCGACGGAGAACCAACCGGCGTCCAATACGATTGCTCTCGCAACCAATAGCGCGGAAATGAACCACGGGGGAAATTTTTAGCCACCGCGTGAATGAAATCATGCGGCGTTTGGCTAAATGAATCGGGCATGATGGAAATGTTTCTCACCGCCGCGGATGCCGCATCGCCAAAGACGAATTTCAGCCAGCGCAGAGTCGCGCGAGGCAGCGAAATGTAAGTGCGTGCGCCCACCGCATGCTCGGCCTGATAGCATGCGCTCCAAGATTTTCCATCATCCGATTGATAGAGCGAAAATTCCTTAGCAGCAGCAGGCAGCAACCAATCGATCACCACTCCCCCCATGCGCTGCGGCCTGCCCAAATCGATTTGCCAAAAGGATGATTGGTCATTCACTGCGGCCATCCATCCGTTGTTAGAAAAAGCACCTTGTGCCGTGAATTCTGCGCGCGAGCTACTCGCTGTAATGACGAAATTCTCGTGACGAGCTTGATCCTGCATCGTGGCATCTGAAAACTCCAGCACCCCTCGCCCGCCTGGGCCCGCTGCGACGACGACTTCAATGGCCGAAATTACCGCAATTGAGCCGCCACCGGCCGGGCCCCATGCAAAAAGAAAATCGCGTTCTGTTAGAATGTGCTTGGTCCATTCACTTGGCGGAGCAAAATCGGATTTCAATGCCCGCCACACATTGCTGCCATCCGCGGAAATCAATTTTATCTCAAAGTGATTGGGTGGCCCTTCACCGCGGATCGAATAGCCAAGTTCAAAAGTTTCGGGCCACTGCAATTCACAGACTTTTCGCATCACCACGAAGCCACCTCCTTCGGCAAAATCGTATTCAAAGCGAATGGCGGGTGCTTGCATTTTTCCAGCCATGCGGCTCACCTTTCCAGATGCTTGGCCGGAGGCGATGATTTGCCAATTCTCTGGAGAGGCAAAGAGCTTCTCCATCGCTTCTAACAGAGCAGAATTTTCGCCCATGGCTAAATTTTATGGGAATGGATCGCTCCGCTAGCGCGCAGATCTTGAATGATGATTTGCAACGTTGTGCGCCCGCGAAACGTATTTCGATCGATCGTGAACGCGATGTCCCATGGCGGGTCCGGCAACTCATACTCACCGCCACCAAAATAGACCGAGTCTTGCTCATGGTAGCCTTGGCGCAACATCAGCCGTAGGTGAAAATTTTTCATATGAATCGGCGGGCGGCTTGGGTTCACTCCGCGCGAAACAAAAATCGGCTGCGGGTTGCCATTGCCAAATGGCTGCAACAAATCGTAACTCGCGAGAAATTCTAACGACAATTGATCAAACGATAGCTCGGCATCGTAATACAATTTTGGCATGCGTTGCTCATCACTCGTATGCTGCATGACATACTCGGCGAAGTGTTTGCGGAATAGATCCATTTTCCCCTCCTCGACAGAGATTCCAGCCGCCATCGCATGACCGCCGCCAGCTAACAGATCCTCGCGGCAGGCGTTAATCGCCTCCACCAAAGAAACTCCCTCGATGCTGCGCCCGGAGCCTTTTCCAATCCCATCCGCATCGATCGCAATCACAAACGTCGGCTTGTGATACTGGCGCATCAGACGCGAGGCGACAATGCCGACGACACCGTGATGCCAATCTCGCGAGCCTATCACGATGACGGGATCGTTCTTGGGATCGAAATTTTGTTGCAGCATTTCCACCGCTTGGCGGCGGATCAATGATTCGCACGTTTGGCGTTGTTTATTGTAGGCATCTAACTTTTGAGCATACGTCAATGCCAAGCGGCGGCACTCGGTGGTGAGCGTGGCGAGCGCATCCTCCGGCATGTCCATCCGGCCAGCGGCATTCAAGCGCGGCCCGATCCGGAAGCCGACGTCCATCGCCGTTGCGTTTCCATTCATGCCGGTCACGTCTTGCAACGCGCGCAGGCCCGGGTTCATCGTCTCCGCCAGCCGACGCAATCCATGCCGGACGAGCAGCCGATTTTCCTCAATCATCGGCACGATGTCCGAGATGGTTGCGACTGCGACCAGATCAATGAGTTCTTTTAAATCTAAATCAACAGGCCGCGTCTTGAGCATCGCATGGCCAAGTTTGAAAACCACTCCCGCTGCGCATAAATACGTGAACCGAGTGCCGAATTTCGGATTCACGAGCGCACAGCACGCAGGCCGCCCATGCGGGCCGAGCTCGTGGTGATCCACAATCAACACGTCCACCCCGTCCGCTTGGAGATCAGCGATTTCCGCATGCGAAACGGTGCCGCAATCCACTGTGATGAGCAAATTCGGCTTCTCGCCCTCCGCCATGCAGCGCGCGATCGCCTTGGCGCTCAGTCCGTATCCTTCCGCGCCGCGGCATGGGATGAAAAGTCGCGGATCTGCGCCGTAAGCACGCAAAATTTTTCGCATCAAGGTGATGGAGGAAATGCCATCCACATCGTAATCACCAAAAATACAAATCGATTCCTGCGCATCAATCGCCGCAAAGATCCGATGCACCGCGAGGTCCATTTCTGGGAGCAAAAATGGATCTGTTAGATCTTTCAGGCGCGGCCGCAAATAACTTTCAAGCGCAACGCCCTCAGGCAAGCCACGTTGGCGGATTAGGTGCTCTAAAATCGGTGGGAAATCATCGCTGCCATCGAATGCCGCCGAAGGCAGCGGCTCGCCCCGCGCGACCCAGCGAGAAGCCTGAGCTTTCATGCTTACTGGCATGGAGACTCCTTAAGCCAAGCGTCCATTCCGCCTTCTACGTTCACGACGCGAGTGAAGCCATTTTCTAACAAAAATTGCACTGCCCGTCCAGAACGCCCGCCCGATTTGCAATGGATCCAAAGATCACAATCCCGGGGTAATTCGTCTAAATGATCTGGCAAGGTGGCCAGCGGGATCAAGCGCGCTTCCGGAATATTTGCCACCGCGTATTCATCTGGCTCGCGCACATCGATGAGCAGGCCCTCCGCTCCCACCGCGAGTTTTTCTCGCAGAGTTTGAGTTGTAATCGTTTCCATAGGACAAAGAGTGGCAGAACACGCGCCAATCGCCAAGGTTTCTTGATTTTTTATTGAAGTGATCTCAGGCCGTTCCCCACACAAACGGCAGGCAGGATCGCGGCGCAGCGAAATACGGCGGAACTCACCGCGCAATCCATGAAATAAAGTCAACTTTTCGCTAGGAACCCCGCCAATTTCTAACAAAATTTTGAGCGCTTCCAACGCTTGCAACGAGCCGATGACCCCGGGCAGCACTCCCAGCACGCCCGCTTCTTGGCATGAGGGCACCGAACCAGGTGGCGGCATTTCTGGCAACAGGCAGCGATAACACGGCCCACCCAGATGCGGCGCAAAAACTGCGAATTGTCCATCAAAGCGATGAATCGCGCCGTAAATTAAGGGTATTTTCAAAAAAAATGCCGCGTCATTCGTGAGGAAACGCGTCGGGAAATTATCCGAGCCATCGATGATCACATCATAGGATCGCGCAATTTCTAACGCATTTTCCGGCGTGAATCGCTGCGGGTAACAATCAATTTTTACCAGCGGATTGATTTCGTGTAAGCGCGCCACCGCACTCTCCAACTTCGGCCGTCCGCGCCACGATTCGCCGTGCAAAATTTGCCGCTGCAAATTTGAAACATCCACCACGTCATCATCCACCAAACCAATGCGGCCGACACCCGCCGCCGCCAAATACATCGCTGCCGGCGAGCCTAGTGCCCCCGTGCCGATGAGAAGAACCGACGCGCGCTTCAATTTCAATTGCCCCTCCGCGCCGACTTCCGGAATGCGGATTTGGCGCGAGTAACGCTCTGATTCTTCGGCGGTAAGATCTCCATGCATAATCCGCGGCCATCATGGACGTGGATTTTGCAATTTGAAAACCCGAAATTAAAAGACACAGCCAGCCAGCACGGGTTTACTCAAATAAGGGCAGCTTTCCCGGCGGCATTCTGCGCCGAGTGATGCCAAGCGAGGTATTTTTGACTACCCGATCAGCGGTGTGAAATCCCTAGAGGACATGAGCCGGTAATCATTCGGGGCCTTTCCGGAGTATTCCACTAAAATGGATTGATTCAGGGGTGCGTGCTGATGATTAACCTTCACTACCGTCACCTCGATCT
>RDZR01000069.1 GCA_004294095.1 Verrucomicrobiota bacterium | reverse complement strand
GGAGGGTGGGTATGGGCGTGACCGGTGCCGCGTTGATTGGTCCGCGCACGACTCAAGTCCAGCGCTTTGACCGAATCCATGACGAAGTGGACCATGTGGCCCTCCGAAACCCAGTCGCGCAAGTCGGGTGGGAGAAGTAGCGGAGTATCGTGGTCAATGTTGACGAAACGGGCGGGTATTTCCTTCATAAGCGACTTAACGCGAATTTATTCAGAAAATCTGAATTCTGAGTCCGACAGGCTGCTAGTATTTCGATTTTGGGCGACCACGCGCCAAGTCAGCAAAAAACGACTTTTTTTCAAAATCGACGGATTATCTGTGAATTACGCCTTAGGTTGATGCGAATGGGCCTACACCAAAAAAACAATTTCGCGCTCGCAATCAATATAACACCACGGTGGCACGCTTATCCTACGGTGTCGCGTTTCTCTAATTCGCATTGGATGCCCCGCTGGAATTTCGGTGGGCGAGAGTTTCTATACTCATGAGTCGTTTAATATCCTAACCCCAGCCTTCATTGTTTTATAGATTCAGAATCGGCAGACGGGGTGTTGATAAAATGTGTCACCAACAGTGCATTGACAGCTGCCGCATGGGTGATGGTGACGCCGTGGGCCGCGTCATCAAACTCGACCAAGCGGGAATCCGGAATGCAGCTCGCGAGAGCCCTGACTATTTCAAGGGTGGCAATGCGGTCGTGCCTAGCACCAACGACCAAGGTAGGCAGCCCGGCGAGTTTGGATATACTGGGTGTGGCATCGTAAGCACTCATGGCAGCCATTTGTTTCATGACGACCGGGGGGTGATCTGCGAGATCATGACCGAAGAGCGCGGCTGCTTTTACGGCCCAGTCATCCCTGTCTCCGCTATAGCTAGGTGGCAGGACAAACTCCGCAAAAGCCCGCCGTCGCATCAGGCGGGTGCCGAGATAGGAACGCAGGCCAGGGCCGAACCTTTTCCAAGTCATGCAGGTGGCATCCCGGCCTCGGGAAAAGGTGCAGAGCAGCGACAGGCTCAACACACGGGATCGCTCGGCAATAGCCAGCTTTAGGGCGATCAATCCGCCGAGCGAATGTCCCACGAGATGCGCCGCTTCCCAGCCTTCCGCATCCATCAAAGCCAAGACATCGTCCGCCATTTGCTCGACTGTCAGGTGGGAGCTGCCTGGCTGGCTTGCAGCCATGCCACGGTTATCAAATGTCAGGCAGGTGTAGTTGTTTTGCAGCGACTCCACCTGCGGCGACCAGCCGTCTCCGTGCAGTCCTGTGCCTTGGATAAAGACAATTTTCGGCCCTGAGCCGACGATTTTATAACAGAGCTGGCAGCCTTGGTGTTCGAGGTATTTCATGGAATTGGTGGGGTGGGCCGATAGGTGTTTGAGAAAAGGATTAAAAATCGGTAGGTATCGGAATCATGCGGCTACTTTTTCCGCTCGGGAAGCGACCAACGAATCAGGCAAGCCGCTAGCACGAGCGACCCAAGGCCGACGCCTGAATAAATCGCCATGGATGTCCAATACATCGCGGGCTCACTGCGATGCACGAGCATCCGCTGCTGGGTGTGGCGCTTGGATGGCCAATAGGTTTCATCACGCTGCAAGCCCGTGGTGACGAGCCAGGCCATGAAGACCATGGTGCTGAGCAGAATCGCAAGATAACAGAGCAGGGCGCGGAGTTCGCTGCTCGTCATGGCTTTAGTCGGGGCGGGCGCGGGCGGCGGCGGAGTGGCACGGGCGGTCCCACCTTCGGCATACTCGTAGTCTGGTTCTGCAAACTCGCTCTTGATCCGCGTGATGATTGGGTCACGCCGATGCCGCGCCCATTCAGGATAGCTGTGCCAGCTTTCCGCAGAGGCGAAGTAGATGACGTGGTGGGCGCGGCCTGTTAACATCTCGCCATCGATCTGAATCCCTCGCCAATCGCCCCCATTGGATTCTTCGTAATACATCAGGTCGCGCCCGTGGTGCCCGACGCGCCAGCCGCGGTCGATTTCGCGCTCTGCCACTGCGTCGTAGTCGCCGCGCGTCAGGGTGATGGCTGCCGCTTTGGTTTCCTCCACGGGGGCCGCAGGAGGCGTAAATGTCGCCCGCACTTTCGCGCTGAAAAGGACGGCGAGCAGTGCGATGGAAACAACGAGGATCGGCAGCGCTTCACTCGACCCGCTGTGAAATGTCGTCGTCGGAACTCCGTCCGGCCCAACCGTGGTGATCGGGCCACCCGGAGGCGGTAATAGCACGTTCCATCCCTGCACCGCCACTGCGATGAACAGCAGAACGATCAGGTAAAGCCACGCCGGACGCCAATGGCGCAGCAGACCGAGGCCGGCCAGAAAAGTCACTGGCGGACCCAGAACGATGCTGACCCATTCGAACCACGATCCGCTCTGCGAGCCATAGCCGCCGACCAGCCAGTTCGCGAAGGCGAACAAGCTAATGCACGAGCCGAGCGCACTGGAGCTCATGATGAGCCAAGCGATGGCGATGAGTCGTTTGCAGCGCATCGGATGATTTTCCTAGGAGGCTCCCGCTGGCGTGGCTATTTGATGAAACGGAAATTGACCGGATAGCGCAAGAGCTTGCCTTGGCGGGCTTGGATCATGCCGTAGATCACAAGCGCCATGCAGCCGAGGCTGAGGATGCTGGTGCCGAGTCCCAGAATGCGAGCGATGAAGCTTGGAAGCAGCCCGGCGATGAACCCTAGCGGCCACAGACAAATCATGGCGGTGATGCCGAAGTTCAGGGCTTCTTTACCATGCGCGTCCACGGTGGGGCTTTCCTTGCGTTTCCAGAACCAGACGATGAGTGGAATGAGATGCGCCAGCATGGCGAAATTCGGCTCAGCGGCGGCTGGCATGGAGCCGGAACCAAAGGCGGGGGCCGCTTCAAATTTGAGTGGGAACCGGCCGGCGAGGCGGTTGGTGGCCGTTGGATTGGCGGGAGTGGTTTGATCAGTCGTGTTCATGGTTGATGACGGGTTAGTTTGATTGGAAATTTTTGTTGATGAAACCTCGGTTAGTGGGCTAGGCATAGGACTGCTAATTTCAGGGTTTGACGAACCGGAAGAAGAGGGTCGGCGAACTTGCGCTAAGATAGACCGTCAGGTTGCCGTAGGTATTGTTGATCCCCCCACGGTCGGTCCACGTCTTCAGATCCTCACTGGTTTCCAGACGGTAGGTGTTATCGCCGGGGGTGCCATTCCCCGTGAGTGTCGCCAACTTGCTGACCGGGTCGTAGGAAAAGGAATCCAGGCTGAGCGGCAGCACCGCGCTCATCACGGTGAGCATCACATCATTCCCATCGCCGCCTTTGTAAGTGATCTTCCACTGCCGTCCGCTGAACTTGAAGAGGGTCCCTTCCGGCAGGCCGGCAAAGGAGCCGATCACTGGGTCCGCCAGATCATTCTGAATAATGACGAAGGCCACGCCCGCCACCGGGGAAATGCCTCCCGTGTCGTCCAGCTCCGCAGCGAGGCGGCAGCCGCCCAGATTCACCGGGCCGGCTACGGACAGCAACGCGGCATCAAAGAGGTATCCCTCATCAATGTGGACTTGTAGCGTGGAGGCGGCATCCATCGCTAGGGCTTTGGTCCGCAGGTGCTGGGCGGGCTGGCCGCTGGTTTTGTAGATTTGTGGCTCGATGGTGGCCCCCAGGCACTGCACCGCTCCGGTGGCTCCGGGTCCGCGCAACGTGCTACTGGGTTTCAGGGTGACATTGCTCCCGGCCAGAGAGCCGAAGACATAAAGTGTCCCCGCATTTACCAGGGTATCTCCAGTGTATCCGTTCACCTCGTAGAGCGTCAAACCTCCCAGACCATTTTTGATGATGCCCGCATTGCCTCCGCCGCTGGAAATCTCGCCATATAGACCGAGAAGATGTTGGTTTCCGTCCACAGTGAAGGTCCGGGTGCCGCCACCGAGGGAAAGACGGCAGGAAATCGAAGGGTTGAAACCCGCATTGGTTGGATTGGAGGACGAGACATTCCCGAATAATGTGAGCACGGGCTTGGTTCCAGTGAAGCTGTCTATTTTTGAATTTCCCGTCATGGTCAGCGAACTGATGGCCAGGCTTTGGCCGTTCATATCCAGCAGTCCATCCGGATTTACCGTCACGGCAGCGCTGAAGAGCAATTGCTGGGGGCCGTCTAGGATCACGGTGCTGTCCAAGGCGAAATTTGGAAGCGAAGATCCGTTCAAATCCCCGATGACCAGCTCGCCCCCGACGGCGATGCGGCCACTCGTTTTCGCGAGGTGTAGGGTTCCTCCGAGAACGGTGGTCGTCCCCGTGTAGATATTGTCCTGATCGCCAGCTAGGAACACATCCCCCCGGCCGGTTTTGTTGAATCCACCCGTGCCGCTCATGGCACCGTTGATCCACAGTTCCCCAACCGTCGATGTGCCGAAATTCAGATTGGCACTGCTCAGAACCAGTGGGCATCTGATGATATTATCAGTCCCAGCGCTGTAGAGGCTGTTGCCGTTCCCTATGAGCGTGATCGGCAGCGCCACCGGGGATGGATTATTCAGTGCGTAGCTGCTCCCATTGATGATGAGGGAGTCCACCTTGAGATTGGCGATATTGCAGACATTGGTGGGCTTGAATCCTCCAGCGGGGAACACCAGGACGACTGGCTGGGCCTCCAGCGCAGTGGGTGTGAAGCCTGCCTGCCAGTTGGCCGCAGTGCTCCAGTTCGTGGTGGATCCTAGGCCGTTCCAGTTGTGGGTGCCGGCCCGGGCCGCGATGGTGGAACAGATGAGCAAAGAAAGGCAGCGGGTGATGGTGCGGATTTTCATAAGTGGTGTGATTTAGAGGATGGAAGTTAGACGGTCGGCGGATGTTTCAGGGTGCTCGGTGGCTCAAATGGAGAGTGGCTCTGCAACCGGACTTCATTTAACGGGACTCACTCAATTCCAACAATACGCCTAAAGTCGCCTTTTGGCCTGATAGCGCTGTTTTACCAGCCTGCGGAATACACCTTTGGTCTCCCAGCGGTGTTGAAAATCGTATTACCGCCAACAGGTAGGCACTCAGTTAGAAAATACGCCTCACCGCGCACAAGTGGCTGCATATTGGAAGCACCCCGGCTTACGTCGGTGCACCGCATGCGCCTTTAGGCGTATTGCCAGATTTCCAGAATATCGGGCAGGGTCTGCGAATGGTTGTCGGTCACGACGACACATTTCACTAAATCAATAATCATGAAATCATCATCCGCCCTCACCGCCGCCTTGCTGCTCGCCGCCGCTCTCAATCTCCACGCCCAGGGCAGCCTCACCCCGCCACCCGGTGCGCCTACACCGGTGATGAAAACCCTCAGCGAGGTCGAGCCACGCACGGCAGTGACTCAGACCACCTGCCCAGGGAACGCCAGCGCAGTCCATGTCATCAGCGCTCCAGGCAGCTACTACCTGACCGCCAATATAGCCACGGAGACTTTGTCAGAGGGCATATCGATCAATGCCAGCAACGTGACACTCGATCTCAATGGCTTCTCGATTGTCCGGTTGACGGGATCGGGCGGCACCGCCCTCAACATTGGCGGAAATCAGGGCATCCGAATTCGCAATGGGAGCATCGTGGGCGGCACCACGCAAACCGGCGGTGTTTTCACTCTGGCAGGCTGGAATATTGGGGTCGGCAGCTCCCAACCCTCCGCCGCAGTCCTGCACATCAGTGATGTGATCGTGCGCGGCGTGCGGAACCGGGGCATTTTCGCCGGTTGGACCAGCGGCAACATCGTGGAGCGCTGCCTCGTCGATACTTGCGGCGAGATGGGCATCACTTGCAGTTTCGTCACCGACACCGTCGTGCGAAACGCTTCCGATGACGGGATCAATGCCGGAAATAGCACCTCCCACGCGGTGGTGAAGGGGTGTTTCGCGGAAAGTGTTGGGAACGGCTCTGGAATCTACGGCCCTCTCGCGGATATCAGCAACTCCAGAGGTATCGCCGTGAACGACTCCGGCATCGCTGCGGGAAATGCCATCAACTGCACCGGCATCAGCTCTACCGGCACGGGTTTGGCTGCGAATGGGAATGCGGACAACTGCATCGGTAGAAGCACTTCTGCTGCTGGCATGACGGTCATTGCGAACGCCAGCAACTGCCTTGGTGCAAGCTCGGGTCTAGGTATCGGCCTGTCTGCCCTTAACGCCACCAATTGCTCCGGCACTACTACCAGCGGCAGCTTCGCCATGAGCATCACGGGCACCGCCAGCTTCTGCCGTGGTGCCCGCAGTGGCGGAGTCGGAATCTCTGCTGCCATCGCCATCGGCTGCACGGCCGGAGGTGGCAGCACCATCACCTCCGCCCAAAAGCACCTCGGCACGCCGTAAGCCGCCGCTTGCGGATTTAAACCACCTACCAATCTCGTTTTCCTCATGAAAATTCATCCCGATTTTCTCTTCGCAACTCTCTGCGTTTGCCCTCTTCACGGCCAGCAATCCACCCTCGGCTAGGGCGATAGTTGAGCTTGGGCTGCCAACTTCGGCTGGATCCATTGCGGCGACGGCACACCCGCCAATCACATCAACTACGCCAGTCAACCCGAACGGCCCGCCACCTTACTCACATGGACCAGTTCGGCGACTCGCCGCTACGTCATCGAGCACTCCACCGATCTGGGCCTCACCAACCCTTGGCATGCTTCCCCCCAAGACCCCCATAGCTTTGGTGCAGACAATGGCAGCGCAACGACCCGCACGCCCCTCGATGTCGCGGCACCCACGCGCTTTTTCCGCATCAAAGCCGTGGTGCCACTACAACCGTAGTAACAGCGGGCGAACTCCCACGTCCACTTGGCCTATGCGATGACCAAAAAAAGCGCGTAAGTTCAACACTTGCGACGCTAGATCCCGATGTGCCACCCGCTCACTGGTTCGAAAGATGTTCTAACGCCATTACCATGAGGCTGGCGCGATTTTCAGCACCGAGCTTCTCGAACATGTTGCCGAGGTGCTTCTTCACCGTGCTTTCCGCGCTGCCGAGGATGGTGCCGATCTCGCTGTTGCTCTTGCCTTGGGCCACCCAGAGCAGCACTTCAGCTTGGCGCGGGGTAATACCGAGTGCCGTCTCCAACGGTGCCGCTGAGGAGAAGTCTGGAGCGAAGGGTCTGGCATTGTCGTCCTGAATCCGGCGGCGATTCAGCCGCGCCTCCACAGCGGCCATGAGTTCGCTATGCCCGACGGGTTTGGAAAGGTAGTCGTCGGCACCGAGATTCATGCCGATGCGTTGATCCAACTTTTCGCCACGGGCGGTGAGAAAAATGAAGGGGATGTTGGAAATTTTTTCGTCGGCACGCACGGCAGTGAGCACGCCTAGGCCATCGAGTTCCGGCATCATGACATCGCAGATAATCATATCTGGGCGGTGCTCGCGGGCAGCGGCGAGTCCCAGCAGGCCATTCTCCGCACCGATGGCTTGATAGCCTTCCATGGTGAGGATCGTGGTGACGTTGCGCCGCATCTGCGGGTGGTCTTCGATGACGAGTATTTTCTTCATGGTGAGGTTGCTTGGGGAAAAGACTACAAGGATTTTAAAGTAACGCCATACCCCTTTGGTTGCATCTCCGTCGTATCGCGTTGCTATAAGTGCGCGCATCGGTAGTCTCGACCTGTGCCCGATCTTTCTTCTACTTCTGCAATTCATTTAGTCGATGATGCCTTTCTGGCGCTCTTTGAACGCAGCTCCGACGCGATTTCGCTGATGGATACCGTGCAGATGAAAATGGTGGATGTGAATCCAGCCGCACTGAGAATGATGAACTGCGATGATAAACAGAAAGTGCTCATGCTCACCCCGGCGCAGATGGCTCCGGCTTTACAACCCGACGGCAGAGACTCTCAAACGGCCATGATCGACATGATTATGACCGCCATTAGGAATGGTTCTCATCGTTTTGAGTGGACCTGTTTACGCTACACGGGCGAGAGTTTCCCCGCTGATATCGTGATTACCTGCCTTGGGTGGGTGAGCGCCCCATGCTGCTGACGGTCACGCGCGACTTGATCGAGCGGAAGGGGGCGGAAGAGGCGCTGCGTGATGAACGTGCTAGGCTTAAAGCCACGCTGGATGTGGCGCTGGACTGCATCGTCACCATTGATGGAGCGGGCTGCGTGCTGGACTGGAATCCCGCCGCAGAGCAAACCTTTGGCTGGTCGCGGGCAGAAGTCTTGGGGCTTGAAATGGCGGAGCTCATCGTGCCGCCAGACCTGCGTGAGCGGCATCGCCAAGGCATGGCTCGCGCCGCCCTAGGTGAGATGCGGATGCTTGGCCAGCGCATCGAGCTCCGGGCGCTGCATCGGGATGGGCATACTTTTCCTGTTGAGCTATCGATCAGCCGCGTAGAAACGGGCGGCGATCCCATTTTCACTGGCTTCATTCGCGACATCACTCAGCGTAAAGAGGCAGAAGCAGAGATCCTCGCGCTCAATGCGGATTTGGAGCGACGCGTGGAAGTCGCCACAGCTGGGCTGCGCCAACAGGCGGAAAAAATATATGAAGCAAATCTAGCACTCACACGCTTCAAGGCGGTGGCGGATATCACATCTGACTTCGTCTGCATCACCAACCTCCAAGCCGAGATGCTCTACATCAACCCAGCAGGCCGCGCACTGCTTGGACACGCGTTAGATGCGGATCTGGTGGGTATGAGCTTTACCACATTCGCGTCGGATGACTTCATTCGCCGTGCCTATGAATATGGCTTTAAGCGCGCCATGGAGACGGGTGCCTGGCAAGAGGATGTGATGTTCAAACGCTGCGATGGTAGCGAGTTTCCCGTGTCAATGGTGGGCATAGGCATCAAGGCTGAGGATGGCACTCCGATGTATTTCAGCGGGGTCTGTCGTGATATTTCCGAACGGGTGGCCATGGAGGCGCAGTTGCGTGGCTCGCTCAATGTTGAGCGCGATCTTAATATGCTGAAGACTAACTTTGTAAACATGATCTCCCATGAGTTTCGCACGCCGCTGGGTGTTATCATGTCCAGCACCGAGATTCTCACAAAATACTTCGACCGCCTGCCCGAAGCGCTGCGGAACGAGCACCTCAATGACGTGGTCGAGGCTACGCGGCGGATGGGTGTGATGATGGAAGAAATTCTGCTGCTTGCTCGTGTGGATGCCGGAAGCGAGTTTTGTAAGCCAGAGCCAATGGAGCTGGTTGCGTTCTGCCGACAGCTCGCGGCGGATGTGGATTTAGCAAGTTCACAGAAGTGCCCCATCGTGGTTTGCAGCACCATCGCCCCTCAGGACGCCCACGCGGATTCTACGATTTTGCGGCACATTTTCACGAACCTGATGAATAATGCGGTGAAGTTCTCGCCCACTGGAAGCCCCGTGAAACTAGAGATTCAGCGCTACGGAGACGATGCGGTTTTTGTTGTGAGTGATCAGGGGATTGGCATCCCACAAAAAGATATGTCGCAAATTTTCAATGCGTTCCACCGTGGCAGCAACACAAGTGAGATCTCTGGCACAGGACTCGGCCTTGTCATCGTCAAGCGCTGTGTCACTCTCCACGGCGGCAGCGTCGAGTTGTCCAGTGAGTTAGGCCAAGGCACGACCTTCACGGTGCGGCTCCCCTTGTTTGCTGAGTTTGGTGAGGTGAACCTAAAAGTCCGGACAACAAATGGTTAAGGGAAGTGATGGTGGTAAGGATTCGAAGAGAGGTAGCAAATCGTCTTCAAAGCACAGCGGTGCTCGCGGAGTTCACGGGGGTGGTTGATCAATCCTAAAATGCAAAGGGAAAATCAACGCTGTCCACCCCTAAATTTTTCCGCATAGCATCGTCCCTGTGGCCACTCTCAGCCCCGCTGTCACGTCTATCCGAGCTAATCTAGTTAAAAATATTATTGGGGGATCTCTATATTACAATCAACCTCCGGGAGACGGTGCTAATATTTGGGCTAGTTCACTCAATCCGATCAGATTTGTCTCGGGATTATCCGATTTTACAAATGGATTTTCAACACACATAAATAATAACTCATTCGAAAAAACATATGGACGGTAAATTTATCAAGTTAACTGTTTTCTTCGTTCTGTTTCTTTTTATGTCGTGCGAAACAAACCAATCTGTGCGCCATGAAGATTTCATAATCCAAACTATCGTTAGAAATGTGCAGGCGGAAAGGGACGAGCTTCCTCACAACACATCACACCGAAGTTGGAATGAATATTAGGTGTGGCGAGTGAAAAACATGCGTAGTCACCCTAGGGGCGAACGATATGCACATATGGTTATTGAGATGCGCCGTTCTGCAGGCTTACCTGAATTAAAATGAACCCACGCGCCAACTGTTGCGCACTTATTTGTCATCGTGTATGGTTGCCAATTTGTGAGTGTGTCATTTTGATTCAGAAATGAAATATTTCATTTCTTCACCCTGCGGGCTTCGTCTAAAATGCTGGCGCATTGTTCAATCAGATAGCCACGATCTGATCGTTTTTTGTTTCCATTGGGATCGTAGGATTTGGGCGTGAGTATGATGTGAAGTGGAATGCGGGGTTCGCATGAAATAGGACGTTTAAGAGTAGGTTTTTTAAGGCATCCTCCTTCGCTAAGCTACGGCGAACAAGTTGGCGGTGGCTCCCGATGGACGGCGTCTATACGCGTTGCGAGCGTGGCAGAGTGCGTCGTGGTCTATGATTAGTGCATTCCTTTGGTAGGTAAATTCGCATGTTGTAATCGGTCGATTTTCCCGATCACAATTTGCTTAAATAATGGCCTAAAATACGACCACCGAGTGGAAATTCACCGCGGAATTGGCGGCATTCTCAAGATTTCTCTGAAATCGGTGAAGAAATCGCTTTACATCGAGCGGCCCACCCGTAATTTGCCCCTCCGCTACTTGCGCCCAATTTAATTTATCACCATTTTTTGTCATGAAAGTTCTTTCATCTCTCTCTTCCGCAAAACGCCGTCACGCGGATTGCCAAATCGTAAAGCGCAAAGGCACTGTGTATGTCATTTGCAAATCGAACCCTAAATTCAAAGCACGCCAAGGAGCCACTCCGGGAACGCGCCTCTCGAAAAAAGGTCTGTAATCGGCGAGTCGCTTTGTCTCAATTTAAATTCAAAGCGGTCTTCGGGCCGCTTTTTTTTGGCTCATTTCTCGCCAACGGCAGATTGAGCGGTCAGATAATCTAACATCCGGCCAACGGCGATCAATCCGAAGCTCGCAATCAGATGAGACACCGAGCCGAAGCCGGTGGTGCAATTCAAGCGCCCTTGTGCATCGGTCGGAAATTGCCGTGAGACACTGCCATCGCACTGCGCGTAATACGGCGGCTCGTCGCTAAAAACGGCCTCGATTCCGAATGGCAGGGGCTCTGTGTTGCGAGGCGTTTTTGGAAATCCATGGTGCTGACGCATCGCGCGCCGCATGGCGTGGAGCAGGGGATCTGCGCCGCTTTGGGCGAGATCGCTCACACGAATGCGCGTGGCATCACGCTTGCCGCCTGCGCCGCCGCAGGTGACGAGATGGATTTTTCTCCGCAGGCACTCAGCGGCGAGAAGTGCTTTGTGCGAGGCGTCGTCGATGGCATCGATTAGGCCATCGAAGCCGTGATCTAAAATACGGCCGACTGTCGTTTCATTTAAAAAACATGGCAGCGTGATCACTTCACAATCGGAGGAAATCGCACGCACACGTTCTGCCATCGCTTCAATTTTCGCGCGGCCAATATGGCCATCCATCGCGTGCAGTTGGCGGTTCACGTTTGTTAGACAAATGTCATCCAAATCCACTAGGGTGATTTGGCCAACGCCTGAACGCGCCAGTGCCTCAACGGCCCAAGATCCGACACCACCGATGCCAATCACCGCCACTCGGGATTTGGCAAAAAAATTCAACGCATCCACTCCATACAAGCGCGCGATGCCGCCAAATCGATGCTGCCATGCTTCTTCATTCGTCACCGCGTGAGCTTGGCCGCCGTGCGTTGTGATAGCAAGAAATCAAGGATCTAACAACATGCGCACCATGCTGGCATCGAGCGCTTGCGCGGCATCTGCGCCGTCCAAAAACCCGGCGGCCAACTTGCCTTTTTTTTGCTGCATGCGGTGGATGCGTTCTTCCACCGTATCTTGGCAGAGTAGTTTGTGGACGAATACCGGATTCTCTTGGCCGATGCGGTAGGCGCGATCGGTTGCCTGCGCTTCCACCGCCGGATTCCACCACGGGTCGTAATGAATCACCGTATCCGCTTTGGTGAGATTGAGCCCGGTGCCGCCGGCTTTGAGTGAAATAAGAAACAGTGAGACTTTCCCGGATTGGAATTGCTCGACCAATTGGCCGCGGTCTTTCGATGCGCCAGTGAGTTTGAGATAGGTGATCTTGTTTTCTAACAGACATGCTTCGATTTTATCTAACATGCTTGTGAATTGAGAAAAGAGTAAGATGCGTCTTCCTTCTTCTAACAAAACGAGAATGAGTTCCATCAAGTAATCCAATTTGGCGGACGCTTTGGTTTCTTGCCGCATTTCTTCTGGCAGCAGGCGTGGATCGCAGCAGATTTGGCGCAGCTTGAGCAAGGCATCGAGGAAGACCATTTGAAATTGGCTGAGGCCACGCGCAGCGATCGCCTCTCGCACGCGCTTATCCATCGTGGCGCGCACCGTTTCGTAGAGATCCTTTTGCGAAGATTCGAGCTCGATCAGGTGCACCAGCTCGGTCTTGGGTGGCAGTTCTTTAGCCACTTGATCTTTGGTGCGTCTGAGGATCAATGGCGCAAGCCGGTTTTTCAACGCGAGGCGGCGGGCATCATCGCCATTTTTCTCAATCGGCGTGCGATACATTTCCTGAAAACTACTTTCACTGCCAAGAAATCCTGGCACCAAAAAATGCATCAGACTAAATAACTCACCTAAATGATTTTCAATCGGAGTGCCTGATAGACAGAGCCGATGCTTCGCCTGCAAGCGGCATGCTGCTTGACTCACCATGGCCCGCGGATTCTTGATGTGCTGCGCTTCATCGAGCACCGCTGCGTGAAATGAATGCTTCTCTAACACATCAATGTCTCGTTGCAATAAGGCAAACGAAGTGATCACCAAATCCGCATACGGGATCGAGCGAAAATACGATTTGCGTTCTGGCCCGTTGAGCATCAGCACACGCAGACTGGGCGCAAATTTTTTAACCTCCGCTTGCCAATTGGGCACGACAGACGTTGGGCAAACAACCAAACTCGGCATGCCTGATGACGCACCGGATTGTTTTTCTTCTAACAAATGCGTGATGATTTGCAGAGTTTTCCCCAAGCCCATGTCATCTGCTAGAATGCCATGCAGCCCATGGCGCGCGAGGAATTGCAGCCATTGATAACCCATCTTCTGGTAATCCCGCAGAGTCGCTTGCAATCCTTCAGGTGGCTCGGTGGCCGCGATTTTAGAAAAATCTCGCAGCTTGGTTGCTTGCTCACGAAGTGCGCTCGGTGCCTCAATGCCGAGTGGCTCGATCGCCGCCAGTGCTGCGGCATCTAACAGGTGAAGCCGCGTCCTCTCGGGAAATTTTGGATCCAACACTGCGGCGAGGTGTTGCAGGATGATTCGCACGCGCCCGATCGGTAATTTCAGCGCATCGCCATTCGGCAGCGGTGAATAAACAAAACCTTGCGCGGGCCGATCTAACGTCTCTTCTAAAAAATGATTTTCTAACAAATTCGCTAAAATGGGCAGCAAATCGTAGCGTTCGCCAGCAACATCAAAGCCAACTGAGAGCGAGAACCAACCGACTTCGCGTTGATCGAGTTTCGTCTTCCATGCAGCTGGTTCCGCCATATGCACGCGATGGCCAACTTGATCATCGACGGTGATTTTCCAGCCATCGTTTTCTAACTTCTCCATCCATTCGCCGCGGAATCGATACCAAAAATCGTCAATGGGAATGATGCTCGGGTCCGGAAACCAGCGGTCCATTGCTTGCACGTCCGGTGCATCGCGCCATTTGGTATGGAGTAAAAATTTCCACGCGGCATTGGTTTGCAGGGAAGAAAATCCCATATCTCGCAATCTCATCAATGCCGCCGTCTCAGCCATTTTGTTGCGGACCAAGCGCACTGGTTCTCCATGCTCGCCAAGCACTGGCAGCGAATCATGGTTGGAAAATAATCTACGATGTTTCCCGTAATGAATCACCGCCTCGGCACAAATCCAATGAGATGTCTGCGCTTGCCCGAGTGATTGCAGGAGAATCTGCATTTGCCGATCGACCACTTCGCGCCGCACATGCAGGTGGAAGCGCGGCTCAATGATGAGTTCGGGCAGGAGAGCATCTTCGATTTCTATCACCTCGCTCGGCTTGCTGATCAATTCCGCGATGCCTTTATCCAACGCCGCGCGCTCGACCCTCGAGGGAAATTTTGATTTCGCAAGTTTCGCCATCAAAGCAACTGCATGCACACAATCGCTGCCAACTTCACATGAGCAATAAGACTCGAATCGGATGTCATTTCCCTCTTTCCAGAAATTAATTTCCGTTTCTTCGTTGGCGACGTTGGCAATGACGCTCAGCGAGTTCTCTCCAGATTTCTCGGTGCGAATATTGCCAACTTTACCGACCATTGATTTGCCGATCGCGAGCACATCTTCATCAAATCGTTGCGACCAACGTTCTGTTTTTAAAAAATCAATGATGGGTGCAAGCTCAAGCAAGGCAATCGGCTGTTAGATTCTGCAGCCATCATGGCGCAGCTAGCAACACTTTGCCCGAGCGATCTTCCGCATTCAAGCGCGCTAATGCTGCCATCAATTGATCTAGCGGGAAAACTGCATCAATCCGTTGCACCAAGTTTCCGCTTCGCACTTTTTCTGCGAGCAATTCATACACCTCTTGCACGCGGCTTGGCGGCTCTTGTGCCAACCATCGCGTGACCCATAATCCGCGGAATTGGATGTCGCGGAAAATCAACATCGAGTTGCTGATGGTCAGCGGTCTGCGGGCCATCGCGCCGTATGTGATCACTTGGCCGCCATCACCCACATGCTGGCTTAGCCGCGTAGCACTTTCTCCGCCGATGGCGTTGAAGGCGAGCATCGCGGACTCGCCTGTTAGAAACTTTGCGGCGGCGGCATGTCCTTCTTCGTCGTCTAAAAAAACATGGTCTGCGCGAATTTCTGTTAGGTGCTGGATCGATGCTGGTTTTCTGACGAATGAGATCGTGCGAATACCTGCCGCGCGGGCGAGTTGCACCACGCACTGCGCGACTGCTGAGCTGCCTGCATTTTGCACCACCGTCATGCCGGATTGAAGAGTCGTGAAATGATTCAATAAGCACCAAGCAGTGGCTGGGTTGACTTTGAGCATGCTGGCTTGCTGAGCATCGATCTCGCGCGGCACGCGGAATAAATTTTGCGCCGGTAAAATCGAGTGGCTCGCCCACGAATCGGCGCGCTTGAGCGAGATCACACGATCTCCTTCGCTCAAATATGAAGCACGGCTGGCGATCACTTCTCCGCAACCTTCGATTCCTACGGCACCCGGCAATTCCGGACGAGAGCCGTAAGTTCCCTCAACCCAATTCAGGTCCGCTGGGTTGATCGGCGCGGCGAGCCAGCGCACGCAGACCTGATTATTTTCTAACAATTTAAGCGGCAGCGTTTTCCATTCTAACACATCGTGCGGTTTTCCGAATGAATCGAAAACCCAACGTTGATGATTTTTAGGGGACTCTGCCATCAGTGTTACCAACGAGTGTAACGAGCAGGATCATCGCCCATTTCTTTATCTAACAAAAATCCTGGAACGTAGTAAGACGCGTTATCCGGTTGATCCATCAATTCCACTCGCATCGAAAATGGAGTGCCGCCCGCGCCCATGCCACCGCCGCCGAATTGATCGAAGAGGCGAATGGCAATCACGTTTTCTTGGCCTGGTTTGACCACGTAATATCTCACTCGATAGATCCGTGGGAAGTTCCATGAATCCGGTTGCGTGCGATCGACGGCACCGACTCGGATGCCATTGAAGAACGTTTGGTCGAAGTCATCCAAGGCACCTAAAGTGAGTGTGACATCGCCTTTTCCTTCCCACTCGGCGGGGATATTGAACCGGTAGCGCAACCAGATAGAGCCATCGGTTTTTTCTAAATTTGTTGAGCCAAGTTGATTGATGGCTGGTGCTTGGAACGTCTCCCACGATGAATCGTCGAATCCTAATTGTGCGATGCTGCGGTCCACTGGCACTGCATCGATCGATGGCTCACTTGGTGATGCACTTGGCGGCATGGATTTTTCAAGCCAGCACTTCCACGTTCCTGCAAGATCAATCGAGGAGTATGGATTGGCTTTGAATTGGAAAAATTGCTCATCTGTAATAAAGGTTCCGCCCAGATTGGTTAGAAGTTGTGAGAGTGCACGATTCCAACGCCACTCGGAGTAGCGATGATATGGCTTTTTCTCGATTTCTAACAATTCCGGATGTGCTTGATACGCCATCAGAACACCTGCGCCAGTCTTGCGGCGCGCGATCCATCCATCCGCGGCAATTTCCACGCCCTCACTTGCTTGCACCAGCGGCACTTGAATGTCTGTGCGGCAGCGCAGCTCACTCATGGAAATGCCGGCAAGCTCGGGCCACAATGGCAATGGCTGGGAAATTTTTCCAAATGCCTTGGTCTGAGTGGTGAGGCCCATCGGCAAGGTTGCTTGCGCGCCGATGATGAGGATTTGGGTATTTTGGGCGAGTGCTGCCTCGACCACGGAGGATTCGATTTTTGCGTCGGGCCCAATCACCCACAGGCTGCCAGCTGCCGGAGCGGATGAGGTTTGTTGAAATTTCAGGGTGAGCATGCGCAGCCATTGTTCACCTACGATGTTTCCAGTATAAAATGTTTCTCGCCGCGGCAGTGAGGTGTATTGGCTTGCCCACTGGATCAAGCGATGGGTGATTTTTGATGCCGCGGGGTCTAGCCGGGCCTCAATGTCTAACGAACACGAAACCAGCAATCCTTTGCCGTAGGGAAGATACATGAGCGGTGAGTAGGCCAAATCAAACTCACCCTCTAACAATGGAGTCCAACCGCTGTGATGTGGCTTCTCCCATGCCGAGCTGCTCACCCCGCCGCGCCCGCCAACGCGGTAGCCGTAAATCGGGTATCCTTTGCGCTGCGCGGCTTCGTCCAAATCATGTTGGTTCAAGTTAGGAAGCAGGCTTGAGAAGCCAGACCAATCGCGAAGATCGATGCCATCAACACCTTTAAGCAAAGGATGCTCAGCCTGCGTGCCAACGGGCCAAAATTGGCGGCCAATCCAGCGATGCACGCGCAGGCCTGCACGTTCACGCAGGTATTCGGGATCTTGCGCAAAAAGAATTGCGCGTCCGCCTTGTTGGACGAAATCATGGAATGCTTGTTTGGGAAACGATGGATCCGAGAGTGCTTTGCGACCGATGACTAACAGCTCATCACGGGCTTCCATTTGGTCAACCCACGGGGCGAGATCATAGCCTAATGATTTGAGCGTAGCAGATGTTTCACCTTCTGGATCATAAACTAACATTTTTTTCGGGCTTTCTTCCACCACTGGATAAACCCGAAACTTTTTCTCGTCCTGATAGATTTTATCTCCAATTTTCGCCGTCATTTTTAGCACCGCATCGGTTTTTTCCGTCACCAATGGCGCGGTAAAATTAAGAGGTAAAACGAGTGATTTGCCTGCGCCAATCGAGCCTTCTTGTTCGCCTTGTTGATCAAATTTTTGGTCCGGCCAAGTCAGCGACCAATCGATTCGATAGTTGAGTGCTTGGCTTCCATCATGAACCAATACGAACGATTGGCATACGGCTTGGCCCGCCGTGAAATGGTGATCTTTAGCCACCCATGCATCATTCTCGCTTGAGCCTCCGATGTAGGCGAGCGTCGGCTGGATGCCATCGTAGTAGGCGCGTTGATGCGGCAATAAGGTGGCTAAATCTAACGCAGAATCATCGCGCCAATTTGCCGGGACTTCCGCGTAATACACACCGCGTGTGCCAGGCACAAAAGGGGCACACTTGATTTTTCCGGGAACCTCTACCTCTGGTCTAATGAATTTTTCCCACTGGACCATGCCAAAGGTGATTCCATACGTGCGCCATGAACGCCAAATGCGTTTGAGCGAATCCACCGCATATATCTGATAGGGCTGGTAGGCGACGTATCCTTTCGGGCCTCCCGCCCATGCGGTGTATTCTTTTCTAACAGGATCGTAGGTATCCACGATGCTTTTGCGGTAAGCATCGGTTTCTAACAAATACGACTCTGCACCGAGTTGTGCAGCGGCGTGCTCGTGGAAGAGCGCTTCACTCATGGTATTCCATGCCGAACGTGCACGATGCAGATCAGCCGAAAAGGGTGAGCAAAATTCTACGGAACCAAATGGCATATCGCCTGTTAGGGTCCAAGCGGCAAGGGTTTCTTCCCGCTCTTGAATCGGAGTGATGCCTAGGTAATGGTTCGCTGTGTGAAAATCACCAACGGCGGCTCCGGAGTGGGATGCAAAAAGTTGAGTGGGGGAGAGCTTGCGCAAATTTTCTAACATCTCAATAGCTTTGCTCACGTCTTTTTGTTGGCTTTGCATGAGTGCCTCACGATTGCCAATGCGCAGCGGATTTTGATCATCCGAGGTCATGAATTCATTGCCGAAAAATAAATAGGCCAGCACGGATGGAGAGTTTCGCACATCCACGACGTGCTTGCGATTGGCTTCATACCATTTCTGATAGAGTGGCTCGGGAATCTCTTGCTGCCATTTGAAGATGTCATCTGGGCGCACTAATGGCATGAAAAGCAGGATGCCCATTTCATCGGCCCAATGGGCGTAGTGACCACGGAAATCACCAAATCCCCGGCGGAATACATCGTTGGGCCAAATTTCTAACAGCGAGTAGCCGTCGTGAAGGTGGCGCTTGATGTGGGCGACGGCATTTTCGCGGTTGCCGCCCGTTTGGTCGGCGTTGGCGTGGGCGGTGCGCGTTCTGAGCTCGCGGCCATTCATGAAAATCTTGCGTCCTTCCTGATAGATTTCACGGAAGCCGAAACGCTCGGTCCGCTCGTCATGCAGCGCTCCGGCTTTGACTTCGAGTGAGACCGTGTAGAGGTTTGGCTGGCCAATGTCCCACAGCAGCGGATCTTTCCAAGGCTGGGTCAGCGTGATCGTTTCGTTAGGGATGAGGCGCACTGGGGATTCCCAACGCAGAGCTTCTTCCCCGCTCGGCCACTTGCGAATGATCGCGGTGGCGGTGCCATCCGTCGCGGCAGTCAGGCCGTCGCTGCCAAAGGTGAGGCTGATTTCGCTTTTTTGCACCGAGCAATTGACCGCGATGGGTTGTAAAGTCGGGCCTGCGGGCTCGGAAGTCATCACCACATCACCGATGATGCCGCGGTGGCGAAGGCCAGAATTTCCCTTGTCCGCATAATCCTCGCGCATGGCGATGAGCAATTCCTTTTCGCTGGCCACGGCCGTGATGTGCAAGCGGAGCTGATGCTTCGCGCCAAATTGAACGTGCGGCGTGAGATCGACGCTGCCGCCCGGCCAATGGAGCTCTCCAACTTTTCTACCATCGAGAAAAACCAGGGCATCTGTGCTCACGCGTTGGAAATCGACCATCACCTTGCGGCCTTTCCACGCTTCTGGGATGCTGATTTCTCGTTCATACCAAGCGTTGGGCAAACTCAGGACGTGTTCATTTTTCCCGTTGTCCCCATCGCCAAAAGTCACGCCCGGCCACGCAGGCGATTGCCCAACGAGCCCGGGCAAATTCATATTTCCCCACTCTGCTTGCATTTCCCACGAGCCGGGCACGCGGATCGCCCCCCACGGGCCAGTAGGTGCTTGCGCGTCTTTTGCGGGTTGAAATAGCCAGAGGCCATTGAGCACGCGCTCGCCGCGCAATTGACTCGTCGCCACCACCGGCTCCGCATCCCAGGACCACGATTCACCTTCGGGCAGCGATGGTTTTTGGGTTTCTGAAGCAAACAACGTGAGTGATAAACACCAACTAACGAACAGGAAAAATTTCATATCAAATGGATTAGAGAGGTTTGAGCTGCAAGTTCATGACATCCGCCACCCCGCCCGCAGACAGCCAATAGAGGTGAAAGCTGACTTCATAGGCACCTGCTGGGATTGGAAAAGTCTGGCTCATCGGCAGCCAGTCTTGATCTTGGGTGCAACGCACGAACGCATTATTTTGGCCCGGGATTTCTTTGCCATCCGCATCATAAAATTTAAGCCACATATTAAAGCCTCCCCAAGTCTCGACCTTTTTGAAGCCACTCATCCGGATCACCGCAGATGGCGTGAGCGACTTCCATTCCGGCAGCAACGGCAAGCGGTCAAACGGGCTAAATGCAAAATCTGGGAACTCCGCCGCGCCACTCATCCGCAAAAATCGCTTTTCCCCCTCATGCACAATTGCGACCGTGTTTTCATACAATTTCCCCGTGTCCGGATTTCCACCGACGTAGCCGCCTGATCGCCAATCGTAAATGCCTCCTCCACGCTTCTCGAAATTCGGATTGCTCAAAATGTTCTCCAACCCGGCCGCTTGACCCACCACAAGCGAGCTAACCGTGCAAACCATGATCCCTATCTTCTTCCATTTCGGCGGAACGTGCATATCGCTGATACACATGGGGAAATGCTGCTTCTTTCAAGCTCTGACTGGAAAAAATTAGCAAGAAACGATTCGTTATAAAATTTTTTTCCGCGGCACCATTTTCTTGGAATATTTCAATCGATTAGTTAGAAAAATGGGTGACGTTACTGCAACTACCTCCATCTAAAAAATAATGACCTTCGATCGGAATTCAATAATTGGCACTTGGTGTTCAGTATTGTCTTCGGACCCATCGAAAAATTCCATTTTTCGGATTTTAGATGACTTTCGCAGTGTCTCTTTCGTTGAGGATACAAGTCCAAACGCAAAGAGGAGATGGATACCAATACGGTCGTGGGGCTGTTTTGAAGAAGAAAATGTCTTCCGATTTAAACCGAGAAGAGAAGATGTCGGTTGGGCCAGAGAGTTATCGTTCGAAGGCGAGATATTGATTTTTAGGACCAATCAACCTGAAAAGAAAGAATGGAGATGCACCAAGCTCGCAGAATCAGAAATTCCACAATGGTTTAAGACTGAAGCTGAGCTCGCAATCGCACGACCGTGGAAATGATGGTTGTTGATGACTTCACTGCAATCCATGTCCATGTGAAGAGTGAAAGCGGTATTTGTCGTGGAGAGCGATGTCGTCTTGCGCGAGTCTGTCGGGATGAAAACGAGCGAACTTACCAAATCAGAAGGCCTTGCAATCATGCACCAAGAGCTTGTCATACTAAATAGCATGAAGACCTTGATTGAAACGCTTAAATAGGCCAAGCACTCTCATAGGACCATTATCATCCTAATCGAGAGCGGGCTTGAATTCTCCATTCCTTATGAAGCATAACCCAGATTGGCCGCCGCAACTGATTGCTAAGCAAGCTTTTGAGTCTTTGAGCGAAGGTGGTATGGCGGCAAGATTAAGGGCTCAAGGTGCATTTGTGGCTGCATGGGTGCCACCAACGAAAAAATAATTCAAGATAAGTTCGAGCGATAGCCTCAAACCTATCGCTCCCGTAAGAGCACTCAATATTGTGCCTAAAAAAGAAATACGCAGACACCTCAAGAGATCCGTCATTTGGCTGCTCATTGCGGGTCTATCCTGGTGCGTCGTTCTAGGAAACATCGTTTGGAGATACGGAATGCATGACCGAGCGGCAAAGTCTGATTGCATCATTGTTCTCGGAGCAGCAGTTCAGGGGACTACAGCATCACCCGTATTTGAGGAGCGAATACGTCATGGGATCAGTCTTTTCGATTCAGGGCAAGCTCCCAAGCTAGTATTTACCGGAGGCATTGGCGAGGGGCAGATTCACTCGGAGGCTAGCGTCGGACGATCTATTGCCATTCAGCATGGGGTGCCTGCTGCGGATATTCTCGTTGAGGAGAAGTCGCGAACGACTCAACAGAACCTGTCAGAAGCACTTGCCGTGATGAGGCAGCATGAAATTAAGTCCGCAATCATTGTGAGTGACCCACTGCACATGAAGCGTGCGATGATGATGGCGGAGGACTTGGAGATTGATGCCGTTTCCTCACCAACTCCAACATCCCGATACCGATCACTAAAGACGAAGCTTGGCTTTCTATTTCGCGAGCTTTATTTCATCCACCACTACTTCGCCACCGGTAACTGAAAGCAAGTAGCACATCAAGTCGCGATATGACAACATCAACTAGCCGCCCAGTTTCGATAATTTCCCCCATTCATAATCTCAACCCCGTGGTTGACGCTCGCGCTTGCTGGCAGTGGTGCATGCGCTTATCATTATCCACAGAATTCCAATGATCTCGTTTATTCTAGAAATCCTGTTCTTCGGCTTCTGCGGGTGGCTGGGGCACGTGACTGTCAAAATAGTTACTCTTGGGAAGGTCGATTTGGATTATGGCAATTCTTCTGAATCCGTGATCACAGAATGGATCGGGGTCGGAGTTTTCTTGGCGATCGCCATGCTGGTTTCATTCTTGATCAATATGAATCGGGATCGGTCCTCGACGACGCTGATTCCGGAAAGCAGACAAGGCCTATGCGATACAATTGGCGGGTATAGTCTCCCATCTCACTCCCAGCAAACTATTCAACAGAATGATTTGAGTAGCTCAATAGAGATTTACCATATCCAAAGTCAGTTCGCGCCTTTGGTTGGCGGCAAGGAGTGTCCTATTGGCTTTTGATCGCCTGCCGCTGGCCTGGAGGTTGGCTCAAAAACGCCATGTGGTGCCGATGAGGCAGGCTGCTCCTTCTCTGGCGGCGCCGAGTCCATGGGAAATCCCAAGACGCAGGCCGAAATCATGACGCGGGCTGTGGATGATTCCGATGACGACTTGATGGTAGCCGCCGGTATTGAAATCTCCCATGGCTTCGATGCCTGCCGCCCAACGAGGGCTGATGGTCTGGCGCACAGCCAAAGCGTAACCAATCGCTGTATCCGAGCTGCTGGTGCCAGCGAGAATCAAATTTCCCACCACGCGGCTGAATTTCGTTAGCTCATATTCCAAGATGAGGCGCGCTAAGAAATAATCCTCGTCATGAAGATGGATCGTCGAAGAGCCACTGGAAACGTCTGCGGATACAGGGACGGAATCAGGAGGAGGCGGTGCATCGGGATTAAAAGAAAATGCAAACTGATCGGTTGGTATTTCACGAGAAGAGAAGCGACCATGCGGGTGGCCGCCGTGGGAATGGCCCCCATGCGAGTGAGTTTCGCCGCCGCTTGAGTCACGGGAGGAATCGTGAAAGTGATAAGAAAATGCCGCTCCGATCCTAAGCGGACTTTCCCCGAGCGGCGCAGACCATTGCAAGATCGGAGCGATGCCATTGGGTTGGAAAGAACCGCTATCGCTGAAATCAACGCTGAAGCCTGCGGCAAAATTCGCCCCAAGGCCGGCGATCAGGCCAGTTTCGATTGAAAAATCATGCTCTCCTGCCGCCGCAGTCGCGAAGGCGGCGAACCCACTTTGCGCGGGCACGCGGGCATCCAGTGAGAGGAAAAAGTCCTGCCCATGATGAGCCATGGCGGTGGCGGCAGATAGTGTGAGAAGGAAAATCGCTTTCATAACATTTACCAATTTCGATGCATGCGGAAAAACCGGGCAGGCGCGGCAGTGGGATCAACGCCTAGAGTGAGCGGCTCGCCGTTGAATGGGTCTCCCGCTGCGGGCAGCCATAGGCCTTGCAGCGTGTCTGAGGACACAGGATGCCAGCCGTTGATACTCCATTGTAATTTGAGACCGGGCTGGGCCCTGGACAGCACTGCCGATGGCGGCGCTTCGTTAGAATCCGTGAGGCCATTGCCATTTCGATCATCCGAGCGGAGGCGAGTTTCTGCGGCGAAAACACCGGAGAATGTGAGTGCTTCGCCGGTCCCTAGAAATTGGAGCAATGCCGCCCGCGTGAGTGATCGATTCTCATCGACGTAGCGGGCAGTGGCCGAGTTCCATCGCAGCCGCAGCGTTTCGCCAGCTGCGCGGCCCCATACGACGAGGCCAGCCCAGCCCATGTTGGTTTGAGTTTCTAAAAGATTCAGACGGCTGAGCGTCTCGGCATGATTGCGGTTTGTTAGATTTACAGTGAGATCATGGCCAACGATCGGCGCGGTGCCGGTATCGAAGGAAAGGATAAAAGCCTTCAAATCCGCGAGATTGGTGAGTTTGGCAGGCGTGAGTGGCAGTGTGTCCAACAGGTCGAGATCGTAAGGATGAACGATGGGTAATTCGTGGCCAGAGCCATCGGCAGCCAGGCCGAAGCCAGCCAGAGAATTGGCCCCCGGCGTGGGGTTGAAAATGCCGTCGCGTTGATAAATGAGGCGCAGCGGCGGGTTTTTGAAAGGCTGAAATCGATCCACATTCGAGGCAAAATCGATATTTTGATCGGTGCCTGCGTTAAAATCATGGCAGACGATGCAGTGGCTCATCAGGTGATCGTTGAAAATCGTCCGCCCGCGCGAGGCATTACCGACCGGATGGTCGGTGCGCAAACTTCGGTCGAGATTGCGGTGTGGATTTGGGTGGAGCGCGATGGCCATCAGGTAGCTCGCGAGCCGATCCATATCGCCAGCAGATTGCGGGACGCCGCCCATCAGGTTCGGAAAAGTCGAGTTGAAGGACTGGATGGACGGCTTATCGCCTCGCCAATGAAATTTCGTCACAATCGCGGCAGGTGGCCGAGGCGTGCCGTCGGTGGGATCATTGGGACGCGCATCATTGAGTGCCAACCCGTGAAGAGTTTGGGTAAGCAGTGGGCCTTTCATCGGGTGCAGTTGCGTTTGACGAACCGTGAAATCGTGAATCGAGAGTTCCGCCGAGGCGACGGAGACCATTGGGCCGCCGGGATCGCCGAGATCCCAGGCGAGGCCATCGCGGTCGGCATCGAGGTGGCATGAGGCGCAGGACATCGTGCCGTTTCCGGAAAGCCGCGCGTCAAAAAGCACGCCTCGTCCGCGGCGGACGTCAGCTTGCACGGGATTGGTCGAGCCGAGGGCGGTCTCGGAAAGCACCGCGCCGGAATCTGGGTGGATCGTGCTTAGGGTGTCGGAAAGTTTATTGAGCACGTAAAGCCGCTGCGGGGTGAGAACGAGCGAGCGTGGGCCGCGCATGGCATCAGGCCCGAGGCCGGGTGGGCGGAGATCGATGCGGCGCAGCACGGCACCCGTCGCGGGATCGATTTCCGCGATGCGGTCTGAATTGAAAGCGGCGACCCAGCCCCGTCTGCCATCCGCTTTGAAAACGAACGACGTCGGTTGGGCGAGGCCGAGTTGGATCAGCGCTGGATCCGGCGTTGTGCGGCGAGGGACGCTGGGATTAAGATCGTGGTGTTGGATTTCCGCACTCGGCAAGGCGATGCGGGAAAGCCGATGAAGCACGAAGTGGCCGTTGAGTTCCGGCTCGAAGCGAGTCAGGTTGAGCGACTCAGAATTTGCACACCACAGCGATCCGTCCGGGTGGATGGCGAGGTCAAATAGATTTGTGCCGATGCCGGATATCCAGCGGGTCAACGTGAGCTGGGTTGTATCAATTTCGGCGATGTCATGATCGAGCACATTCCATGAGACGCGTGGATCATCAGCGGCGACGATGAGTCCCACGCGCGGAGGTGACGGGAGATTAGCATTGCTCGGCGCTGGTTGGAGTGGCGCTTGATTTTGGCCGAGAATGGTGGTGCGATTCCCCGAGAGCAGGGAGGCGACGTAGAGACGGGAGCCATCATGATTGGCAGCGAGTGCGCGGGGCATGATCCCATCGATGGGAATGGAGCCGAGCGACGTGCGATTGGCGGCATCGAACACGCTGATGCGTGCATTCCGCGAGCATGAAACAAAGGCCTTTCCGGCGGCAAAAACCAAGTCAGCAGGCTCATCCGGAACTCGCAAGGTATCGATGATCATTCTTTGGGATAGAGAAATGACGGAGATCGAGTCCGAAACCTCATTGACGACCCAGACCTCGTCGTTGGTCCGCGCACGCACGGTCACCGGAGCGGTTGATACTGGAATTTCTGCGATGAGTAATGGCGTGGAGCGGGCGGGTGAGCCGATATCGAAAACGGAAAGTGAGTGGGCCGTGGAATGCAGCGCTAGCAGCTTTGAGCCGTCGGGCGTGATGGACAAAGGGCGCTGCTGGCGAGCCTCAAAAAAAGTTTGGCCAAAGCCAAACGATGTCAGGCAAATCAAGGCAACGATCGAACGTGAAATAGTTGACATAAAAACAAGTGGAGACTGGGAGCCTCCTAAAAATGGAAGCTCCCAGTGGTTCATGTCATTTCAGCGACGGCGGCGCAGCAAGGCGAGGGCACCCAGCGCGCCGAGCAGCGCGGAGGATGGCTCGGGGATGGTGCTCATGGTGATGCTGAGTGCGCGTCCTCCAGGATTGCTTCTGGAATCAGCCCCATTTCCGATGGCAAGGCTATAGAGACCCGGCGCGAGATTGACCGAGCTGACGAGCGATGAGCCGTCGCGATTGAAGCCGTGGGCCACATAGCTCAAGCTCGGAGTGCCGCCCGCGCCATTTTTGTCCCAACCAGCATTCAACGTCGCCATTTGATTGCCATTGTTCGAGTAGGTGTGAGCCGCTCCGGGGACGTCCTCAATGGATTCGCCGAGATAGAGCACAAATCCGGGCCGAGTGCTGCCATCGGTAGAACTCAGCTCGAGCTGAAATGTGGTGGGATCGTTGATTTCTATCAGATACCATCGCGATGTATGCCCCCACCCGCGGTTTTGATTTTTTGCTGGATCCAGGTCCACATAACTCCAGCCACCGACGCTGGCTGTGCTGTTCCAAGAATCGATCACCTCAAATGAGGCCTTCGCTTGATAAGGGAAAGCGACACCATCGGTGCCAGGATTTTCATAAGGATTCGTAATCGTGGCAGCCCATGTAAGGCTGCTGGCGGCCAGAGAGGCCAAAAGAAT
>RDZR01000068.1 GCA_004294095.1 Verrucomicrobiota bacterium | reverse complement strand
GAAAAAAGCAGTCTTTGGAGGATTTCCCTTGCCAAGTGGCCGCCATTTTAATACCCACTGCGCCCCTCGTTGCCATTCAATCACCAACGAAAAACTCAGAGGGAACCGAAATAATGGCGAGTTTTTCAAAATCGCCCGTCCTGAATGAAGGCGGGATCCCATACCCATATGATTAACGACCTAATTAACGAGATGGTGGACGCTGGCGTTCACTACGGCCACCAGACGAAAAAATGGAACCCACGCATGAAGCCTTTTTTAATGAAGGACAAAGGCGGGATCTACATCATCAATTTGGAAAAAACCGTCCAGCAGATGGACAAAGCGGCAGACTTCCTTGCTGACCTGACTGGAAAAGGAAAAAAAGTGCTCTTCGTCGGTTGCAAACGCCAAGCGCAAGATGCCATCCGCGAAGCCGCCGAGGCCACTGGCCAATTTTACGTCAACCACCGCTGGTTGGGCGGCATGCTCACCAATAGTAGCACTGTTCGCAAATCCGTCGAGCGTCTGAAATATCTCGAAAACATCGAGAAGCAGCCCGAGTTCAAGGCCATGTCCAAAAAAGAACTCGCCGCTCTCGGCCGCGAGCGCGACAAACTCTTACGCAACCTTCGCGGCGTGCGCGATATGGACAAAAAGCCCGATGCCGTCGTCATCGTGGACTCCGCTCGTGAGACCATCGCCGTCGCCGAAGCTCGTCGCTTGAATATTCCAATCATCGCCATCGTCGATACCAATGCCGATCCGGCCGTCGTGGATTTCCCGATTCCGGGCAATGATGATGCCATCCGCTCAATCCGCATCATTCTCCAAAATTTGGTGGATGCGATGGTTGCTGCTCGCAAAAACTAAATTCTATTTTCCCTATGATTACTGCTTCTATCGTTAAAGAACTCCGCGATAAAACCAATGCCGGCATGATGGACTGCAAGCGCGTGCTTGCTGAAACCAATGGCGACATCGAGGCCTCCATCAAGTTGCTCCGCGAGCGCGGCATCGCCAAGGCAGGTGCCAAGGCGGATCGCGCTGCCAACGAAGGTGTGATTACCGCACGCATCGCTCCGGATGCGGCATCCGGCATTTTGTTAGAAATCAATTGCGAAACGGATTTTGTTTCCAAGAACCAAAATTTCCAAGACTTCGTCGCGCAAATCGCCGATGGTTTGGCTGCTGCCAACGCCCCCGATCACGCTGCTGCACTCGCCACTCAACACGGCGAATACACCATCGAAAACACGGTGAAGGCTAAAGTCGTTGAGGTTGGAGAAAATCTGCAATTCCGCAAATATGTGCGTTTCACGGCGGCTCCGGGCGGTGTGATTTCCTCTTACATCCACATGGGTGGCAAAGTGGGCGTGCTCATCGAAGTGGGAACGACTCAAGCCGCCACCGCTGGCCATGATCGCTTTAAGGAATTGGTCAAAGACCTCACCTTACACATCGCCGCGAGCGCCCCTAAAGGACTTTCCCGCGATGACATCCCAGCCGACATTGTCGAGGCTGAGCGCGAAATTTTCCGCGTGCGCTTGATCGATAGCGGCAAGCCAGCAAACATCATCGAGAATATCCTCAAGGGACAAATCGGTAAGTTCTTTGCTGAAAATTGCTTCCTTGAGCAAGGCTTCGTGAAGGATCCGGACACGACGATCATCAAATTGTTAGAAAAGAAAAGCGCCGAGCTTGGCGATACCATCACCGTCACTCGCTTTGTGCGTTTCGGCTTGGGCGAGTAATTTTTTTCTCGATTCTATTCATTCAATCAGCGCCCTCTCTCGTTTTTTGCGGGAGAGGGTTTTTTGCATGCATGGCATCATCACGCCTAACAGCGCCAGTCCTATAATCCCCCAATCTCCAACGATCGCATAAAGCGAAACGATAGGATCTAACGGAATAGGAAGCTGCGTCATCAAAGTTCCTCGCGTGAAATGGCTGCCATTCGCATCCACCAGCTTTTGCGATTTTCCAGTGATTGGATGCTGAGTCCGGCCTAACACATCGATGGCGGCACTCACCCCGGTATTGGCCGCACGCAGCATCGGCCGCCGCAACTCGATGGCGCGAAACCGAGTATTCGCAAAATGCTGCGCCGCCGCCGGGCTTTCTTTAAACCACCCATCATTGGTCACATTCACGATCACCTGCGGCTCGTCTCTCACAAATTTTCGCATCAGTCGCGCCACCGAATCTTCAAAACAAATACTCGGTATCACCGAAATCTTTTTCCCTCTAACAGATGTTTGCATCGGCTCCCATGAATCACCCGCAGTGAACGAGCCACCGTATTCCACGCCTGCTTGTTGTGCGTAAATTTTTTTCAAAAATGGCAAGGAATCGACGAATGGGATCGTTTCGCCAAAGATCACCAAATGAATTTTATCGTGTGTCAGCATGCGATTTTCTGCGGAAAGCATCGCCATGGAGTTGTAGGATCGGCCGTCGATTTTCGGCATTAAAAGACCATCCTCTTGACGCTCTGCCTCAAGTTTATGCACTCCATAAATCAGTTCAAAATCATGCTTCTCGCGCACGCGGCTCAACGTCTCAAAATCGATTTCCCAAGTTGCCCACTCACCCTCGGGCGTGACTAACAGTCTGCCGGTGAGTGCCGTCTCCGGCCAGATCACCCAATCAGGTGCCGTCTCTGCCTGCTCAAGCCCACGGATCGTCTCATCTTCATACGCTTGATGCACCTCGAGCTGCGGCCAGAGCACTTCCGCCGCGTCTTGTGGGATGTTGATCTGCACCAGCATTGATTTCAAATCCAAGGCAGGCACTTTTTCCAAAGAGCGAATCCGCCACGATCCGTAAATGAGCAGCAAACCGACGCATGCGATGGCTGGTAAAACCAATTGCCACCGCCGCCGCGAGATTGCCTCAAGTGCCAGCACTTGCAGAAAAATGACAAATAAGGAAAGTCCGAGCACGCCTAACAGATCTGCGCTTTGTGAGATCCACACATTTTCATGAAAGGCCACACCTAACGGATTCCAACTAAACCCAGTAAAAAGCCACCCTCGCAAACATTCCAACCCTGCCCACACCGCTGCAAGTGAGAACGCGCTCGCAACTACGGCACTCCCCGAACGTCGCTCGCACCCGAAGCAACTCGCGGCAAATGCACCGAATACTCCCCAATACAGCGCAAGATACAATGGCAACAAAACCGCGGCTAATCCCGATACGGTGCTCAGCCAAAAAAATTGAATCAATCCACTCGCCGCGCCAGCGCTATAACCTAACAAAAACCCGCCCCATTTGGGTTTTTTCGAGTTGATCGCCCGCAGTGCCCATAACAACGGCAACATGCAAATCCACACCAACCATTCGAGATTCCATGGAGGAAATAGGCCGACTGCCAAAACGCCGCTCAATAAGGCCGCCAACCATGGCATGCATTGAAGTAAAATCCGCATGACCGAGCGTGATCCATCGAAGCATCTCGGTCCATTGCGGAATTATCCAAGATCGTCATTCGCATAGTGCAAACCAATTTGCCTGCGGATTTCATCCATCACCTCCATCGTCGCCAATGTATCGGCATGCGGCATCAGTGGGCTTTCGATCGCACCCTCGCGCATGCAGCGCTGCATCTCCTCGATTTCGTGCACGAACCCTTCGCCTTTCATCGGCTCATCGCAACTCGTGAACTCTCCGTCTGCCCAACGACCTGCTTTTTCCGCTTGGATAAAATTGCCAGGCACGCGGATCGATCCTTTATCCCCAATAATTTCTAACCGATTTTCAGCGCTTGCGCACATGCTGCAAATGAATTGGCCATAGCCACCGCCATCGTATTCCAAAGTGGCGGCGATCAATTCATCCACACCAGACTCTGCGAATCTCGCACTTGCAGTTACCCGCTGCGGCTTGCGTCCAAGCGCCCATTGGCTCATGGCCAAATTGTAAACTCCCAAATCTAACAGCGCGCCCCCAGCCATTTCAGGATTAAACCACCGCTGCGATGGATCCTTGGGCGGCAAGCCGCAAAATTGTGAAACAACCGCCACCGGTTTTCCGATTGCGCCCTCTTTGATCCATCTATCTAACACCTGATAGAGCGGTAACATGCGCGTCCACATTGCCTCCATTAAAAATGTTTGATGCAGATGTGAGAGGCGAATCAATTCTCCAGCCTCGCGTGCATTCACCGTGAGTGGCTTCTCGCACAAAACCGCCTTGCCATGCGCCAGCAACTCCCGTGCCGCCGCTGCATGCGCGTGGTGAGGCGATGCGATGTAAACGGCATCCACCTCAGCGCTTTCCGTAATCTGTGCCAGCGAGTCCGCGGCATGTTCCACATTCCATTCATCCGCGAAGGCACGCGCACGTTGCATCTCACGGCTAACAATCCATCGCACTTCACCACCTTCAACCACTCGCATGTCACGCATGAATTTGTGCGCGATTCCACCCGGCCCAATCACCGCCCATCTGATTTTTTCACCCAATATTTGCATTCCTGAACACAAATCCCAATCCTCGGGTTTGGCAAGCAATGCATTTTAAATCATCATTCTCTAACAATCTAAAAATAGGCACTGAAACAATGCCGCGCAAGATGCTCAGAAATAGGGCGCGCCTGATGAATGGAAAGTAACTTGAGCGATGTGTAATGGTGTGCGAACTGCATTTTACCTTGCAGGCCATCACCCGGAAGCTAAAGTCGGCTTCGATCCGCAAGATCGATTCACGTTTTTGCGGAGTTAAGAAATCTCAAAATACAAATATGAAACTCATTATTCTTGCTGCTATTTCCGCTTTGTTCGCTGCTTCATGCTGTCCATCATCCGCACCAGCCGAATCCAAGCCTACTTATGTGGCACCAAGTAAGTGACATCAAGCCCGAGCTGTTGGAGAATCATGCAGCAGATCGGGGATTCCGCTTGCACGCCTCAACTAAAATTTCATCTTCTTCATTTCTAATTCAATCATTCCATTGTCCATGTTCCGCACTATCGCTACCTTACTGATTGCTTCTGCTAGTTTGTTTCTTGCGTCCTGCTGTTGCACCAGTGATTCCAAGCCACCTGGTTTGCGCCCGTTGCCTCAATTTCAGGAAATTCCTGCAATTGATACTGGCTCGTCCAAATAATTTATTATCGTCCACGTTCATCGCTGGGCTATTTTTATCCAGTCTCCCCTTGGTTGGTATCAGGGGGAGATGTTCTATTCAGATCATTTCCGCGACTTGTTTCGACCCACATCATATTTGATGAAACCACGCAACATGCCTGAAAAATCAAGCCAGCCATTTACTGGCGCGGCTCGGCATTACCATCGCGCCGGCAGTAAGCCGAATAGCAGCTGGGATCAGTGGGTCGATGGCAAACTACCGACGGATCGCAAAATTTCACGTCGCCTATGGAAGGGCATTCTTGCGTTTCTAGGAATCGCGGCTTTGATCGCCATTGGCATCGGGCTCTACGTCGAGTTGGGTTAACCAGCCGCATTGTATTTTTTTATGACGAGTAAAACATGATGCTTTGACAAGCTGGCTCGCCAAGGCCATTTTCCAACCCCGCTGCGTTGCAACCGCGCGGCACAACGTCATGGGAAAAAGTCTTTTTCAAAAAGTTTGGGATGCTCATACCGTCGGCACCATTGCTGATGGCCGCACGCAATTGTTAATCGGCACGCATTTGATTCACGAGGTGACCTCACCCCAAGCATTCGGCATGCTACGCGATTTGGGTCTCACGGTGAAATATCCTACCCGCACATTTGCCACGGTGGATCACATCGTGCCGACACAAAATCAAGATGCTCCGCAAGATCCGCTCGCCGCGGAAATGATGCAGGCCCTGCGCAAAAACTGCGATGACTTTGGAGTCACGTATTTTGATTTGGCCTCGGGCAAACAAGGCATCGTGCACGTCGTTGGTCCTGAGCAAGGGATCACGCAGCCGGGCACGACGATTGCTTGTGGAGATTCTCACACGGCCACTCATGGTGCGTTTGGAGCGATTGCTTTTGGCATTGGCACGACGCAAGTGCGTGACGTCTTGGCCACTCAGACTTTAGCGCTCGAAGCATTAAAAGTGCGCCGCATCGAAGTGAATGGTTCGCTGCGGCCGGGCGTGTATGCTAAAGATGTCATCCTCCACATCATCCGCCAGCTCGGTGCTCAAGGCGGCATTGGCTTTGCCTATGAATACGCCGGTGATGTTTTTGATCGCATGAGCATGGAAGAGCGCATGACGGTTTGTAACATGTCGATCGAAGGCGGGGCTCGTTGCGGTTATGTGAATCCTGATGCGAAAACAATCGCTTACCTGAGCGGCCGCCCTTACGTGGATATGGAAAATTTTAGCGAGACCGCTAGCCGCTGGCTGAGTTTCGCATCGGATGCAGATGCTGATTACGACGACATCGTCCGCATCTCCGCAGAAGAGATTGAGCCTAGTGTGACTTGGGGGATTTCTCCCGACCAAGGCATCGGCATCACCGAATCGATTCCAGATCCAGCAAAAGCATCGAGCCCGTTAGAAAAATCTTCCATCGAGGAGGCCTTGGCTTACATGAAATTAGCACCCGGCACGCCGATCCAAGGCGTGCCAATTCAAGTGGCCTTCATCGGCTCTTGCACCAATGGGCGATTATCCGATTTCCGCGAAGTGGCGAAATACATCAGCGGCCATCGAGTCGCCTCGGGAGTGACGGCCATCGTCGTGCCTGGCTCACAAATTGTGGCGAAGCAATGCGAAGCCGAGGGCATTCCCGATATTTTCCGCGCCGCGGGATTCGAGTGGCGTGGTGCTGGTTGCTCGATGTGCCTAGCCATGAATCCGGATAAACTGGTGGGCGATCAACTCTGCGCCTCATCATCTAACAGAAATTTCAAAGGCCGCCAAGGCTCGCCAACCGGCCGCACCATCCTGATGTCACCCGTCATGGTGGCGGCAGCAGCGATTCGTGGCTCTGTGGCAGATGCGCGTGAGGTATTCACTTTGCAACCATCCGCGGCCGTCGCTTCCTAACAATTTTTCAAATCACATCTTTTCGATTATGTCGTTGCAACCTGTTCCACACATCATTGGCCGCGGTATCTTTATTCCCGGAGCGGATATCGATACGGACCGCATTATTCCAGCTCGCTTCATGAAGTGCGTGACGTTTGATGGCCTTGGCGAATTTGCGTTCTACGATGTGCGCTACAATTCGGATACGGGTGAGAAGACGGATCATCCGCTCAACGATCCACGCTTCGCAGATGCCTCGATTCTCATCGCAGGCCTCAATTTCGGTTGCGGATCGTCACGCGAGCATGCTCCGCAATCGTTGAAAAAATTCGGATTTAATGGCCTCATTGCCGAGTCGTTTGCCGAAATTTTCTTTGGCAATTCGACCACACTCGCCATGCCGTGTGTGGTGGCCACGCATGCCGATATCACCGCGCTGCGCGATGCCGTGGAAGCGGATCCAACCCTCGAAATCACGATCGATGTCCAGAAACTCGAAGTGCGCACCTCAGGTGGGCACCAATTTTCGGTGAGGATGCCGGACTCTGCTAGAGAAGCATTGCTTTCAGGCCGCTGGGATCCAATCCAAGAATTGTTAGACAATCAAGATGCCGTGGCCATCACGGCGAAAGCATTGCATTACGTCTAACAGCCGATTTACGGGATCCGGAAAATTTTCTGATTCGATGGATCGCGAGCCAATTGGCCGGAGCGAAATCCTTCGACGTCGATCACATTGAACGGCTCGTATGGGCTAAGCACTTGGTTCGGATTGGCCGTGCGCGTTGCCATCGGATAGCCGCCTTGCTCGGGAGAAGTCCGCGTGTCTGGACGGATCGGTTGCCGCGGCAGAGGCGGCTCCGGCAACAAGCGATTTGGGTCTCTGCGCGGATCCATCGGCGGGCGCACGTCACGATCACGATAAGATAAATCACGGTCATCACGGCGGTAACGACTATCGCGATCGTCTCGACCGTAACGATCTGGACCACGATAACGCTGATCTGGGTAAGGATAAGGCTCAAAAGGATCGTAACAGGATGCCAAAAACGGCATAACGACGGCTAAACTCAAAGTGACAAATTTCATAAGCAAGATAGAAACGTGCGAAGGTCTGATTGTATTCAGATTTTAGAATCATCCAATGATATGGCGTAAAAGCAACCAGAACTTGCAGCTTGTCGGCACTCGGTAACGCTGAGCATAGACCTGAAAATCATCACTCCTCATGCGCTTGAGCAATTCCGCATAGACCGCGTGCATCACGCGCGCTGGCCTGAGGGCCATCCGATCTTGTTGCGGAAAATAATCGTCCGCTTCCCGAAACCAACTATCTGCTAGATTCGCAAAGTGATTCATCATGCTGCGGAAGCGATCATCGTGGATGCGGTTTTCAAAATCTTGATCCCGGTAGCCAAAATGTTCCCTCAGCTCGGTGGGCAAATAGATGCGGCCGCCGTTCATAATATCTTCGCCCACATCGCGCAAAATATTGGTCATTTGCAATGCTCTGGCCAAGGCCACGGCGTAGATTCCCGCCATCGCCGAGCGGCAGCCCATCAAATGAATCGAGACCATGCCGACCGATGTGGCAACGTGATCCATGTAACTGATTAGCTCCTGCAACGTTCGCAAATTTTGCGGCAAGCAATCTGCTAGACAGCCATCGATAAGCTGCAATGGAAATTTCAGATTGACCTCGCAGCGGCGAAACATGCTCGCAATTTCGGTTTGAAACGCGTCTGGCTGATGAAATCCATGTTGCAAGCCATCACGCCATTTGAGCAATTTTTCACGACGCTCTTCGGCAGGCCGCGAAGGATCATCCGCGATCTCATCAATCAAATGGCAGAATCGATAAAAAAGCCGCATGTCATCTCGCTGCTCTCGCGGCAGTAAGCACAGCGCGAAGGCGAGATTCGATTGAATTTTTTTTCGGTTATCGTCGGTGGCATGCACGATTCTCAGCGAATGAATCCCCAGTGCCCGGTCGTCACTGGCCACAATGAAAAGAGCGCCGGGCCGACTAAATTATACTCTTTGACCGTGCCCCAGAATCGCGAATCTAACGAATTGGGAGAATTATCACCCAGTGCCGCATACTCTCGCAAGCCGGGTGCTGTATTGGCGGAAAGTGTGAGACTGGAGCCAGGTTTGGTCAGATATTGGGTTAAAATTTGGTCCCCGCGATGCGCTTCGGCGGGATCAGCTAACAGATAGCCACGAGGATTGATGGCGTAGGGGCCCTCCGCTTTCATCACCCGCTCGATGCCCGGCTCCTTAGCAATTTTCCCGTTCACCATCAGATACGGTGGCTGGATCGAAATGGTATCGCCCGGCACGCCGCAAAGCCGCTTGATGTAGTGGGCACCATCCGCCTGCTCGCCACTGCGGTCATGAATGCCACGGATGCCGAGGGTATCGAAAACGAAAACTTCGCCACGGTTTGGTTTGCGAAAGTGGTAGGAAAATTTATTGACCAAAACCAGATCACCGGAATCGACTGTCCCTTCGCAAAGCACGGTGCCTTTTTTGATCAAACCACCTTCCCGAATAGCGGCGCGGACCGCATCTGCTAGACCGATTTGATATGCTTGAGATGATGGAGCTGGCAAACGCAGCGGCTTGGAATCGGTAAAGAATATCTGCGAGCGGCTGAAAAAACGCAACCACTGAGCATCGACTATCGCGGGCCGCCCTTTAGGATCGAAGGCGATGTGGCGGTCTTGATCATTGACGACGTGGACATACGTGCGCCCGCGTAGAATTTTTTCCGCAATGCGAGTTGGCAATGAAGGCCATTGTTCTTTGGCCAGCGGCGTGCCAATGATGCCATTGAGCGTCGGCTGCATCGAGCCCGTCGGAATGCGGAATGGCTGCAAATAATAGGCGCGCAAGCCAAGCGCGATGACGACTGCGACGAAGAGGACTTCGAGGTTTTCCTCAAAGGCCCCTTGTGGTTTTTCGTAAGGCAGCGCGTGCTCGCAAACTGCGCGTAACTGCTTGGAGGCAGCTTCCGTTTGCGGGATATTTTTCGCAGCGATGGCGGACTTCAAATCGCTCAAACGCGATTCTATTTCTGCTAGACGATCTGGCTTCAGAAGGTCCTTTTTGTAATGCACAAATTTACGACCATTCTTGACCAGCTCCATCGCTTGCTTTTTCCACTTTGGGGTCCACATGCGCTGAGGATGATGTGAATCATACCGGTCTGCAAGCAAAGAGCCTGATTTTACCAGCGACGAGAGTGGTCAAAAAAAAACTATAAATTTCCGTTGGATCTTGCGCGCGTCCTAGTGTATTTTGAGATTCAACAAAAAAAAACTATATGGGAATTTTAACTTGGATCGTATTGGGATTAATCGCAGGAGCTTTAGCTAAATTTATCATGCCCGGTAAAGACTCGGGCGGGATTTTGGTCACCATCATTATTGGTATTCTAGGCGGAGTTCTTGGCGGCTTTATTGGCAGCCAGCTGGGCATTGGTTCAGTGAATGCATTCGATCTCAGAAGCATTCTCGTTGCTACAGGTGGAGCCGTTCTTCTGCTGATTATTTTCCGCGCCGTCAGAGGCCGCTGATCCATCAGCGCCGCTGCGCTAAATGATGACTCAATCAATGGCGAGCTTCAGAGCCTACGCCATTGGTTGCCGTCTTCCATCAAGAGCTTGTCCGCCTGCCGCGGGCCCCATGATCCGGCGACGTATTCTGCCATCTCGGGTGGATTCCCCGATTGGTGCCAAGCATGCTCGATGTGATCGATAAATTTCCATGCTTCTTCGACTTCATCGCGGCGCGCGAATAGTGTGGCATCGCCAACGATTGAATCTAACAGAAGTCGTTCATACGCCTCGGGGCTGCCTTTGCCGAAACTCGTGGCGTAGTTAAAATCCATTTTCACCGGCTCTAGGCGCAGATTGTTGCCGGGGATTTTGGAAATCATGCGCAGCGAGATTCCTTCGTCGGGCTGGATGCGGATGACGAGCACATTGCCGCCTGAGACGCCTTGGCCGGGAGTGTTGAATAAAACGCCGGGCGCGGGCTTAAAATGCACGGAAATTTCTGTCGATTTTTTCGGCAACCGCTTACCCATGCGAATGTAGAATGGCACGCCGCTCCAGCGCCAGGTATCGATCAATAGCCGGACGGCGACGTAGGCTTCGGTTTTCGATTCTGGAGAAACGCGGTCTTCCTCGCGGTAGCCGGGCACTGGATTGCCATCGATGTGGCCAGCAGAATATTGGGCGCGAACGACGTTGGCAGCAACTTTTTCCGGAGTGTCCCACGGCCGCAGGGAGCGGATGACTTTGACTTTTTCATCGCGCACGCCATCTGCGGTCAGGTCAGTCGGCGGCTCCATCGCCACTAGACTGAGCAATTGCAGGAGGTGATTTTGCACCATGTCGCGCAGTGCGCCGGATTTTTCGTAATAGCCGCCGCGGCCGCCTTCCATGCCGAGGTTTTCGGCGCAGGTGATTTGGATGTGGCTGATGTAGGTGCTATTCCAGAGCGGTTCGAAAATGGAATTTGCGAAGCGCAGCACCATCAAATTTTGCGCGGTTTCCTTGCCGAGGTAATGATCGATGCGGAAGGTGTCCTTTTCTTGAAACGTGTTGCGCACGACTTCGTTGAGGTGCTTGGCGGTGGCCAAATCGGTGCCGAAGGGTTTTTCCACAATCACGCGAGACCAGCAGCCCGGCTTTGCGTGATTGAGGCCCGTTTTTTTCAGCAGGAGCAAAATTTCATCAAAAAATTCTGGGGCAGATGCGATGTAGAACAAGCGATTGCCGCCTTTGCCGCCTTGCTCTGCGTCCAGCTTCTCGGCCAACGCGCGGTAGCCTTCTTCATCGGTAAATTCGGATTGATGATAACTCACCGATTGGATGAAATTTTCCCAAATCTGCGGATCGTGCCCGCTGCGCGAAACTTTTTTGTTCAAGAGCTCCAAGCCGTCGCGAAACTCGGCATCAGACTTTTCGCGGCGAGCGAAACCGATGATTTTCACGCCGGTTGGCAGCTCGCCATCGACGGCAAGATTATAAAGCGCGGGAATCAACTTGCGGTGGGTCAAATCACCAGTGGCACCAAAAATGACGATGCTGCACGGCTCAGCCGGCGATCGGGATACAAGATCTTCGCGAAATGGATTACTCATGAATCGGGTGTCAGTCTTTGGCTTAGCTGCGTCCGTGAAAAGCGAAATTCCAAGACGGCGCGAGAATCGGATTCATGCTGGTGATGCACGAAATTCGCGTTGGCCGCCGTGGGCATGGCTCACCATGGCAGCGGAAAACGGCGGTTGAACGCGAAGACCTTTTCGCGCAAGGCGTGCAAACGCTCGATGTTTTTTGGCTCGGTGAGTGCCTCAGAAATGAAATCCGCCACTTGCTCGATATCCGTTTCAAGCATGCCGCGGGTGGTGACGGCGGGCGTGCCGATGCGGATGCCGCTTGGCTTCATCGGGCTACCGGTATCAAACGGGATGCCATTTTTATTGACGGTAATGCCCGCTTCATCAAGCGCGTGAGAAGCCTCGGTGCCGTTGAGATTTTTATTCCGCAGATCGACAAGCATCACGTGATTGTCCGTGCCGCCAGAGCAGATGCGGAATCCGTGATGCGTCAGCCGCGCGGCCATCGCTTGTGCATTGCGCACGACTTGTGCGGAATAGGTTTTGAATTCAGGCTTCAACGCCTCGCCAAAACACACCGCTTTGGCCGCAATCACATGCATCAACGGCCCGCCTTGCACGCCGGGGAAAACTTGCCCATCGATTTTTTTCGCAAATTCTTCTTTGCACATGATGATTCCACCACGCGGACCGCGCAGCGATTTATGCGTCGTCGATGTCACAAAATCCGCATGCGGGATCGGGCTTGGATGCACGCCCGCGGCGACCAATCCGGCAATGTGCGCCATATCGACAAATAAATACGCGCCCACTTCGCGAGCCAGCCTGCCCATGCGCTCGAAGTCGATCACTCGCGAATACGCAGAAGCACCCACGGTGATCAGCGTCGGCCGTAAATCGCGCGCGGTTTTTTCTAACTCGGCGTAATCGATGCGTTCGTCATCGGGTGAAACGCCGTAGTGAGTGACGTCATAGAAACGGCCAGAAAAATTTGCTTTGTGGCCGTGCGTTAGATGGCCGCCGTGGGCCAAATCCATGGTGAAAATTTTATCTCCAGGTTTTAACACGGAAAAATAAACGGCGGTGTTGGCTTGGGAGCCAGAGTGAGGCTGCACATTGGCGTGTTCTGCGCCGAAGAGCTCTTTGGCGCGATCGATCGCCAATTGCTCGACCACATCCACGTATTCACAGCCACCATACCAGCGGCGGCCGGGATAGCCCTCGGCGTATTTATTGGTCAGTAGTGAGCCTTGAGCTTCCATCACTGCCGGCGATGCGAAATTTTCCGAAGCGATCAATTCGATGTGATTGCGCTGGCGGCGTGCTTCACCTTCCATTGCCTGATAGATTTCAGGATCTGTGGTGGCAAGACGGCTGCCCGATGAATTGCAAACACGCGCTTGGTGCCGCCCGCCCTCGAAGGACGTGCTGAGAAAAGCATCGACCATGGCATTGGCGGTGGTCGCATCGAGAATTTTTCCGGCTAGGCAGAGCACGTTCGCATTATTGTGGCTACGTGTGATTTTCACCTCCTCCACCGTGCGCACATTCGCCGCTCGCACATGGCGGTGGCGATTGGCCGCGATGCACATGCCCACCCCCGAGGTGCAGGCAAGCACGCCAAAATCCACCGTGCCGTCTGCCACTTGCCGCGCCACTTGGTTCGCATATTCTGAGTAATCGACTGAATGTGTGTCGTATGTGCCGAAATCCGTCAACTGGTGACCGAGCGATTTCAAGTGACTCACAACTGCGTTCTTTAACTCAAACGCGCCGTGATCGGCTCCGATGGCGATGCGAAAAATGGGATGACTCATGGGCGGCGTATTGAAAGACGGGAATGCCACAAAGAAAACCGGAATTTTCAATTTTCTCGCAAATTCTTCTGTATTCTTAGAACGGCCTCCAGCGATGGCCATAGTTGTGCATTGCAAGCAGCCTAATAACGTGGTTGATTTGTTGCATGGCAGTGCAGCCATGGCTTCTTCTTCCAGTTTTACTCTGTGCTCTTGCGCTGGGCTTCACAAGCTGTGCTCCCAAGGAAACGTTAGTCAGCGCGCCTAATCCCCAGCCTGCGGCCGAAGACACATTTGGTTTCCGCAAATGGGTTTCTCGCGAGACCAAGCCGGATGTCGTCGTCATCGGAATTCACGGGTTTTGCGGTGCTTCGAGCGATTACACCAACCTCGGAAATTATTTGTTAGAAAATCAACCTAAGTCCGCTCTTTACGCATACGAAGTGCGCGGGCAAGGGCGCGATCCAAGCGTCGGTCGGCGTGGCGATATTGGTGATCCGCGCGATTGGTATCGGGATCTTTTTGCCTTTACCCAAATCGTGCAAGAACGTCACCCTCGTGCTAAGATCGTTTGGTTTGGCGAGAGCATGGGCGCTCTGATCGCCGCCCACGCTTGGCGCGCAGCACCTGCGGATGACCCGCCATGCGATGCCATCGCGCTCTCATCGCCCATCGTGCGCTTCCGCGATGACATTCCGGCATGGACTCCCGGCTTGGTGCAAATCGCTGCGACCACGCTCCCACTCGCCCGCATTTCTCTGGAAACTCTCTCAAGTGGCCAGTCCCTGCAAATGACGCAATCCTCCTCGCATCTCGATCAAGTCCAGAAAAATGACTACCACGTCGATAAACACACACTGCGCCTGATCGGTGCCTTGAGCGAGCACATCCGCAGCATGAATGATTGCGCGGCGACTTTCCGCAAACCGCTGCTTATCCTTCACGGAGGACAAGATTATTTTAACAACGATGCCGATGTCCGCGGCTTCATTTCTCGCGTGCCGACTTCCACCAAAGTCACTTATCGCCATTATCCTCAGGCTTATCACCTCCTCATGTATGACCAACGCAGAGATGCCATCTTCAAAGACGTGACTCGTTGGCTCAACCAAGTGCGACGCGCAAAATTTTAAAAAATCATTAATTTTTTAAAATTATTTGCATATCTTAACTAATTTCGCTAGCCTGTCGTCATGAAACGATGGATCGTGCGCTTGTTATGCATTGGTTTGGCTCTGTTTGGCGGGGTTTCGTGCTTCACGCAAGTGAAGGCGAAAAAGCCGGTCAAATACGAATTTGTGCATGGTCGCACCGCGCTTTTGAGAGACGGCATGGCCTACGCGCCGAAGCGTGCCCCAGCAGCGGTCAAGCGCGCGATCGCTGCAGGAAATCGTTTGCAGAATATGCCTTACAAATGGGGTGGTGGTCACGCGCGTTTCAAAGATAGCGGCTACGATTGCTCTGGCACCGTGTCTTACGTGCTGCGCGAGGCGGGTTTGCTCAAAGGCTCGATGACCTCCAAAGGTTACTTTAATTACGGCAAAAGAGGCGCAGGGGATTGGATCACCGTTTACGTCCGCAATGGTCACGTTTTCATGACCGTCGCCGGCTTGCGCCTCGATACCGGCGGCCGCGGTGGACGCACAGGACCGCGCTGGAAGCCAGAAACTCGCGCTGGCCGTGGCCACATCATGCGCCATCCAGCTGGGTATTGACCTTACTCAGAAGGATCCGCCGCCGCGTTATCCTTTCCATAACATGCGGATGCCAAAGAGGATCAGAAAAATGCCAAAAATGCGCGTGAGCGTTTGATTGCTGAGGCTGCGCATCAGATCGCTGCCAAGCCATGCGGCGAGTCCAGCCGCGAGCCCCACAGCCAGCACCACTTTCCAATCGATCAAATTGCTCCAACGGGCGTTGTTCGCCGTCGCACCCGCAGCTGTTAGAATGATCACCGCCATCGAGGTGGCCACCGCTTGCTTGTGAGATAGGCCTAACAGAGCCGTAAAAGCAGGCACCATCACCACGCCGCCCCCGACGCCGCACAGCGCGCCTAACAGACCGGCAACCAGTCCGATCAAGATGCTTGTCATGACAAATTTCATCGTGATTCGCGAGTCGGTTTGTTGCTCCGAGCAGCCGTGATTTCCATCACCAAGCGATGCAAAACCATGCGGTGATCTTGGCCAGTAGATACGAGCGCTTGATCGGCGGTGAGCGTGCAGCGCATGACGCGTTGCAATCCTGTTAGATCAAAAAACTTCGCTTGTGGTGCGGCGAGAAAGATCGGGAAAACATTCACCCCGCTGCCATCTTTTTTTTGCGGCAACCAAGCCCGTTCCGCTTCGGGAAGTTGGCTGAGTTGTTTGGAAAATTGGCCGTAATTGCCGAGGGAAACTTTGAACTGATCCATGATCAGCCGCGCGAGATATAAGTTCCGCACGACTCCGATGATGGATGCGCGCATGATGCCAATCGCAGATTCATCCGCCTCCAGTTGCTCATCAATCAATTCGATGGCGCGCATGGCGTTGCCCTTCTGCAAAGCACTGCCAATTTCAAAAACCACCGCCGCTCGGCTCAACGGCACTAACAGACGCACATCCTCCAACGTCACGCCGCGGCGCTCGGTGCCGAGGTAAAGATCGAGCTTTTCTAACTCATTGGAAATTTGCTGGGATTGTTCTCCCGCGAGCAAAATAAAGAGCTCGAGCGCATCATCGTCAAAGCTCATGCCGCGTTCTTCAGCGATGTTGAGCACGCGCGCAGCGACTTCTTCTTGCCAGCCATCGCGCGAGGTATCGATGCGGTCATGCACTTCCACTTCCGCCGATGCTTCAATAAATTTCCAAAAACCGCGGCGCTTATCCACCCCCATGGCGGAAAGCAAAAATTTCACCCCACTCGGCAATCCCTGCTCCAACGTGCGGCGCAATGATTCCACGCCATCTTCCGTGCGCTGAGAGCGGCCCGTCACCGAATCACTCAGAAAATTCGCGTGGCGCAGCCAAACGACTTTATCTCCGCCGAAGAGTGGCACCGTCAGCAACGCTTGCATGGTAGAGGCGCAAATTTGATGGGCGGATTCAGAATTATCCGATGTGCCGTCGATCGTCTCGTGGGTGAAGCCATCGTCATTTCCACCTGTTAGATTCTGATAGATTTCAAACGATCGATCGCGCACCAAGCCTTCGTCCGTGCCGATGACGGCAAAAAATCCATCCATCTTGGTAGGACGATTGCTCGCCGTTGTTTTCCCTTTTGAGGCCACACCCGAGCTTAATCGTGCGGCGTGTGGCTCTGCAATCACGATTCTGGTGGCTCATACAAACGCGGCGCAGTGCTGGAGAGTTTTTTCACTTTCCTCGCCTCGCGGAAAAACGATTGAAGCAAATCCAAACACGCATCTCGCAGCACACCGGAAGTGACATCACAGCGGTGATTCAGCGGCGGATTGGATTCTAACAAATTGATCCACCCACCAGCCGCGCCGGCCTTGGCATCGGGACAACCAAAGACCACGCGCTGCGGCCTGCAATGAACAATCGCGCCGGCACACATCGGGCATGGTTCCTTGGTCACATAGAGCGTGCAGCCATCAAGCCGCCAACCGCCGAGGAATTCCTGCGCGGCGGTGAGCGCTAGCATTTCCGCATGAGCGGTGGCATCCTTGAGCATTTCTACCTGATTCCACGCGCGGGCAATGATCTTGCCTTCTTGCACAACGACGGCCCCCACAGGCACTTCACCTGCGGCATATGCCTTGTGCGCCTCGCGCAGCGCTTGGCTCATGAAATAGGCATCGCTGTGTAAATCGATGATTGGCTGCATTTCGCTCACCGCCGAGCGTTACCTCGCCATCACTGCAAATGCACGCGCAATCAGCCTGATTTCCCCAAGCGCGGACTTGCCACGAGGGTAGGAAATATCGCAGCTTCTCGCCGTCATCGCCTTCGCCCCCGTAGTTCAATGGATAGAACGAGGGTTTCCTAAACTCTAAATTCAAGTTCGATTCTTGACGGGGGCATTTTTTCTCAAATTTCACGGAGAAAATTTTGCCCTAACCGCGTCGTGGCGCAGGCCAAGCTGATCAATGCAGGCATCAATGATGGCATGATCGATGTGATTAATTTCGATGGCCGCGCCCGGCTTGCGAAGCATGAGCAGAGCAAGCTCGCCACCCAAATGCTCGCGAAATTCTTCCAGCGCGCAGTGAATGGCGCGATTTCCAGATGCGTCACGAAGATCAAGCGCGGGATGATACGTGGCAAAGCCCATGCACTCGATCAGCTCGAAAATTTCATCGGCCATCGCCGGATCGAGATGGCCAAGCCGAGCGGAAATAAGCAAGTCCAGCGCAATGCCCACGGCCACTGCGGCGGCGTGCGATATCGTGTAATCCGTCAATGCTTCGAGTTTATGCGCGGACCAATGGCCGAAATCTAACGGTCTGCTAGATCCTGACTCAAATGGATCGCCTCCTTCACAAATATGCCCAGCATGCAACAGCGCAGATCTCTCGATGCACGATTCTAACAATTCGTTAGATGGGTTGAGCCACGCATTTTTCGATGAGGCGATGGATTCATAAAATGCGCAGTCTTTCACGAGGGCAACTTTGAGTGCCTCGATCAATCCCTCGCGCCTCACCTCCGGCGAGAGTGTCTTTAGAAATGCGGAATCGATGATCACTGCATGCGGCACTGAAAAAACGCCCAACCAATTTTTTTTCCCGAAATGATTGATGGCGCATTTCACGCCAACGCCGCTATCCGCTTGGGCGAGCGTCGTCGTCGGCATCCGCAGCAAGCGCAGCCCGCGATGTGCGAGCGCGGCTGCGTAGCCGATCACATCCAGAAACGCACCGCCGCCGATGACGAGAACATACGAATGGCGATCGATGCCCGCGCGGTCGATTACCATGAGCGCCTGCTCGGCAACTGCGGCACTTGCCTTGCTTATTTCCCCGCCTAACAGAACATGCGTGCCGCTAAAAGTAAGAGGTGTGGTTGCGGCCATCGTGGCGATCTCCTCAGCAAGCTCTTGCCGAGCATCGATGACTGCTTGCTCGACGAAGCAGAGCAACTTGCGGCTGGGGCTGAGGTCCAACGCATCGAGCCATGCGCGGTTCTCGGCAGAGAAGGCATTTTGCAGGAAATAAAGTCGATGCTTGTAGGAGACTTGAAAATGGAAATCGTGATGGGCCATGAAGACGTGCGTGAAATTAACGTGCTTTACGCAAGGATGCCATGGTTTCTTGCCTTGAATTGATTAGAACATTTTTATGGAAACACTATTTGCCACGCGTTGGCTCGCCATGCATCGGATCGACACTTGGGATTTTGTGCGCAGACCCCATTCGGAACTTTGCGTGGGCATCTTGGCGGTCTCTGCCAACGAGGAGATCATTTTAGTCGAGCAATTCCGCGTGCCGCTGCAGCGGCGGGTGATTGAGCTGCCCGCCGGATTGGTCGGCGATGAGCCAGAATTCCATGGAGAACCTCTCGCAGAAACAGCACGGCGGGAATTGTTAGAAGAAACAGGTTACCGCGCGGGATTGATCGAGCCGTTGCTTGCTTCTCCCACATCAGCCGGGATGACATCTGAGGTGATGCACTTATTTCACGCCACCGATCTCGTGCGCGAGCATGCAGGCGGCGGCGTGGGCAGCGAAAATATCACCGTCCACCACATCCCACTCGCGGAGCTACGAGATTGGCTGCAAACGTGCGAGCGGGACGGGCTCGCCATCGATTTTAAAATCCACGCCGCGCTGTGGCAGGCAAAAATTTTCATCTAATTCATGAATCTTCTGCGGCATCTTTTTTTGCTATGCCCTGCCACTTCATTACTTTACTCACGCATCATGAAACCGACACCGATCATGCATAAGAGCGAAAATTCCACGGACTGGACCACTGCAATTCAATGTTGGTCGTTTCATCGTTTTGATCTTTGGGAAGCATTCCGGCTCGCCGCACTGAGCGGTGCTTCCTGCGTCGAGTTATTTCCCGGCCAGAAGCTTGGCGGGCCACACGGCGAGCTGAAATTTGGAGCTCATCTCGATGCACAGCAGTTGGAAAGTGTGCGCCAAGAGCTCGAAAAACATCAACTCCGCATCGTCAACTTCGGCGTCGTGGATATTCCAAATGATGAGCAAGCTGCGCGAGCTATTTTCAACCTAGCCAAGGCTCTTGGGTTTGAAAGAATCACTACGGAATCCCTCGAATCGATCGACCTGTTAGAAAAATTAGCCGTGGAATATGAAGTGAACGTGGGTTTTCACAATCATCCGAAGCCGAGCGCGTTATGGCATCCGGAGACGATTTCAAACGCGCTCGCAGGTCGGCATGCGCGGCTCGGATTTGGTGCGGATATTGGCCATTGGACGAGCTCCGGATTGGATGCGCTGGCGGTCGTTCGCGAGATTGCTCCGCGGATTCATTCGTTCCATTTCAAAGATCGCGGCTCTGCGAGCGAGTGGACGCATGACCGTCCATTCGGCACGGGTGTGTTAGATCTTGCAGGCATGCTCGATGCTGCGATTGAGGCCGGATTCAATGGCAATGTGAGCATTGAATATGAGCACAATTGGGAGGCGAGTTTAGCGGAAATTTCCCAATGCGTCGGCTATCTAACAGCTTACCGCAAGCTGCGCCAACGGCCGTGAGTGAATGGTTTCACCAGCTAGGTGATTGTTGGCGAACGGCTTCGTAAAGCACGATGGCCACTGCGGTGGAGAGATTCAGACTGCGCGTCGAGCCAGGAGCCATCGGGATGCGCAGTGCTTGCTCGCCGGCACCGTAAACCCAAGATTCCGGCAAGCCGCGGGTTTCTTTGCCAAAGACGATAAAATCCCCAGCGCGGAAGCTCGCCTGCCATGGCGAGCGCTGCGCCTTGGTGCTCAAATACCAAAATTGTGCGGTGGTGGGCGCCGCGATGCGCAGCTCCTCGAATGATTGCCAAACGCGCACGTCCACATCTTCCCAATAATCCAAGCCAGTGCGCCGGACGTGCTTGTCTTCTAACGAAAATCCAAGTGGCTCGACCAAATGCAAAGTGGCTCCAGTGGCCAGTGCCAATCTGCCGGCGGCACCTGCGTTGTGAGGGATTTCTGGCTCGACTAAAACGATGTTGAACATGTTGGGTAGAAAATTGTTAGATTGGGCGGCGGCGAGCGAGGGTGATGGAAAGACCGAGCGCACCAATAAAAATCAAATAACAAGCGAGCAGCTCTAGGTAACTTTTGCAAATTTTTGGAATATCTTCGGAAAATGCGGGCCCGAGGCTGGCTTTCCAAAATGCTTCACTGCCGATCACACGGTTAAACACGTAAATGATCAAAAGCGCCGCGGCGATGAATCCAGCACCGGCGTGATTTCCCAGTTTCGAGAAAAATTCTCCACACGCGCGCCCGTGGCGAGCCACATCAATGATGATCCAAATGCCGATGATGCCAATGATCCATGACTCTGGAAAGGGAAGCCCTAAAATGCCCGATACGAAGTCCTCAATCTCACCCACAAATGCGGCGACTAAGATGAGCGCAATCACGCGGCAAATGACCCGCAATGGGCCTGCGTGAGCCATCGCACCGATCATGACGACTGCTGCTCCCGCGAGTAAAAACGCTTGCAACAACTCCACGGTGCCTCTTTCGATCGGCACGGTCGGGCGGTTTGGCAACCATGCGGGCAATAAGATCGCCACCGAGCCGCCAGAAATCAAAATGATACGGGCGAGATTGCGCCGCCATGATGAGTGGCGAGTCATTTTGATGCTGTCGGATTCCACGCGGCTCGATGATATCGCTGCGGGATGGCGTAGCAAGGCGAGAGGCGAGAAAAAAGGAATTTTCGGGCACGCTTAATTTCCGAGTGGCCCAGCGAGGCGGAGCAGCAATGGATCGAGCACATATTTTGCATCAGCCACGGAATGAATCGGCAAATGATTGTAGCTGCCGTCTCGATAGACCATGATCGCATCGGTGAGACCGGCATCGAGAGCATCGATCGCGGCGATGGAAAATTTATACGCCATCACTCGATCATGAACGGTGGGCGATCCTCCACGCTGCACATGCCCGAGGATCGTCAGGCGAGCTTCCATGCCGATGGAATCATTGATCCAGCGCGTCAGATAGCTCGCCATCTGAGTTCCCTCCGCGACGATCGCCAGCACGTAGCGGCGGCCATCATCGATTTCCATTTTTAGGCGCGCGCCGATTTGATCGAGATTGTAAGGCACTTCCGGCACCAGGCAAATCTCCGCGCCACTTGAAAGTGCGCTGGACAATGCCAAATACCCGCAGTGACGGCCCATCACCTCGATCACAAATGCGCGAGAAAACGAGCTGGCCGTATCGCGGATCGAATCGATCGAACTGCGGATCACATTCAGCGCGGTATCGACTCCCAAGCAATAATCGGTGCCCGCAATGTCATTATCAATCGTTGCAGGAATGCCGGCAAATGGCACCCCAAAGTCATGGTAAAATTGGTTCAACGCGCGAAATGATCCATCGCCGCCGATGACGACAAGGTGATTGATCCCGCGCTTTTGCAAATTTTCATACGCCTGCTTGCGGTATTCAAAATCGAAAAATCGTTTGCAGCGCGATGAGCGCAGGATGGTGCCGCCGCGGTGAAGAATGCCGGAAAGCAAATCCCGGCTGCTCAGCACGATGTTATCTTCCACCATGCCGCGCAGGCCGTCGTAGATCAAATAGGGCGTGTATCCGCGCTGGGCTGCATATTCCGCGCAGCATTTGACGGCTGGATTCATGCCCGCCGCGTCACCACCGGATGTTAGAATGGCAAGACCTTTACTCATAATGGTTTTACGATCTTCCAATCAGCAAACCCCGTGCCGAAATCGCGCGGGAAAAGGTGCGTTAAATTCCGCGGTATTCCTGAGCGAGTCGCTTGGCTGAGGCGATCGTATTGCGGTGCAGTTTGGCAGTGAATTCGGGTTGGCGATTGTAGCCGCCGCCGTAGAGCACGGCCACCGGGATGCGGTTTTTGATAAAAGCGCGCAGCAGTGTTTCATCGCGATGCTGAATTTCTTTGAGGGAAAGATGCATTTGCCCAAAGCGATCGTTGCGGTGATTATCGGCTCCAGAAATCCAAATGACTAGGTCGGGAGAAAATTGATCCAAGGCAGAGGCCAGGCTGCTAAATAGTTGCTTCAAATACATTTCTCCCTCGACGTAGCGCACGGTTTCCACATCCAGCGAGCCGGTGATTTTTCGCGTGGGATAATTTTTCCCAACGTGGATCGAGTAGGTGAAAACGCGGGGATCATCGGCGAGAATGGCGGCGGTGCCATTGCCTTGATGCGCGTCGGTATCCACCACCATGATGCGGATGTTGGGTTGGCGGAATTGAATATCACGAATCGCAATCGCCACATCGTTGAACACACAATAACCTTCGCCATGCTCGCGGAATGCGTGGTGCGTGCCACCGGCGAGGCATACGCCAACGCCTTCTTCCAGCGCGGCGTGGCAGGCAAGTCGGGTGGCCTCCACTTCCGTGATGCTGCGTTTGAACAGCTCTGGCGTCGCGGGCAGCCCAAGCAAGAGTTGCTCTTTGCGATCGAGTAAACTGTTAGAAATTTTATCGATGTATGATGCCTCATGAACGCGCCTGAGCACTTGCATTTCTGCTGGGCGCACCTCGATGATTTCATCCGGACGAAGAATGCCGCCATCTAACAGCATGTCCTTGGAGACGCGAAATTTATCCATCGGAAATGGATGGTCCGCTGGCAATGCCAACTCCAGTGCATGAGAATAAAAACAACGCATCGTATGAGTTTAACTAAAGCCGAAAACCGGCCGCATACCAAGCGGGAATCTTTGCTCTTTTCAGGCGGTTTTCCGCGGCGTAGCCTTTGTCTGTGTTTCAAATCGTCTTTAACGAAATCAGCGCCGCTGAAATTTCACGCTTGGATACTCTCGAGCAGTTAGAATTGCTTGAGGAATTTAAGGTGGGAGAAGAGGATTTGCACAATTTGCAGAGTGATCGTTTTGGAAAATTAGAGCGCGATGGGCGTGCACTATATCGCTTCCGCGCCAAGGATTATCGCTTTTATTTTGAAGTCAAAGACCAACAGGTGATTGTGCACCGCGTGCTGCACAAAGGGACTTTTTCAGATTTCCTATTCCGCTCGAAGATGCCATTGGTCGAGGACGAGGCGTTGGCCAATTCCAAGCATTTTTGGAAGCTGATCGATGAGGGCCGCAATGCTCGCCGGATGTGAAGCGGCCAAGTGGATTTTTTCCTTTTCATCGATCGGTGAGTGACTCAGGTTCGTCGAATGATGAAATGGATCGCTTATGTCGTGTTAGCAGTTTTGGTCTTTGGCAGTTGGATGTTATTTTCCAAGGGGGATGGGAAAATTGCCGCACTCCAACAAGAGATCACGCACCTTGAGTCCGGCGAAGATTTGGAAGATCAATTGCCAGCAAAACGCATTGAGATGGATGCTTTGAAAAATGAGAAGATTTTTAGTGGTGTTTTAATGGCATTTGTCAGTGCAGGATTGGTGGGTGTTTTCTTCGTTTGCACCGTATTGCCATTCCTCACCGAGCGCCTGACGCAATCGGTCTATGATAGTGGCGAGGTCGTGAAAAAAGACGCGCTATCCGAGGCGCGATCGCAAATTGCCCAAGGAAATTTCCCCGAAGCGATCGAGGCCTTCCGCCTGGCAGCCGTGGAGGATCCAGACAACCGGGTGCCATGGGTGGAGATTGTGAAAATCCAAAAAGACACGCTGCATGATCCCGCCGCGGCGATTGCGACCATTCGTGAAGTGTTAGAAATGAAGCCGTGGCCGGAAAATGACACCGCTTACTTCCTTTTCCGCCTGGCCGAATTGTATCACGATACCCAAGGAGATCGCGCTTCGGCACTCGCCATCATGCAGCAGGTGATCGAGCAATTCCCCAGCACTAGGCACTCGGCCAACGCCAACCACAAAATCCATGAGTGGAGTCAAGAATCAGTCACGTCCATGCAGTCATTGGAGGAGGAGGCTTATCTCAACCGCATGAAAGATCAGAAGGGCTGAGCTTATTTCGCAGACTTGCTTTTTCTAACCGATTGCCTCAGCGGTGAGGTGTGAGTTTTTTGTGGGGACTAACAGAACGCGGTCGAGTCTTCAGCGGGCGGCACCCGTTATTTGTCGTCGGCTTATTGTGGGTCATTTGTTTTTTACTGGCAAATATTGAGCCGTGGCTTGGTTGGCTCTCCGTGCTGTGGCTGAGATGGGCGGCGTATTTCATTTGGCGGAGACGTGCTAAAGCTATCATCGTCAGCTTGTTAGGTGCCATTGCTTTGGCAAGTATGGCGTGGCGTGAGCATTTGCGCGATGTGCGTGAGCAAGATTTGTTAGATTTTTCTAACGGAAAAATAAGTGCGATCATGCTAGAAAATGCGCGTGGTGATGTTCAGCGCTGGACGGCTGCCGCACGTCTTGATCTGGGCAAGCATGCTGGAGCGATTGTGTGGTGGAAAGGCCACGGTCCGTTGCCAGTGGCTGGCAGTCAGATGACCGCGTTTGGCATGATTGAAGAGCTGCCGAAGCCGAGGAACCCTGGGGAATTTGACACGGCAACCTGGCTCAGCAATCAGGGAGTTTGTGCCGTTTTTCTGGCTCGGGAGGAGGGCCGCATGATCACATCTGCGTGGGCGCGTTGGCTCGCTGACGTTCGCCTTGGATTTCGCAACGCGGTGACTGCCGGCATCGACCCAACGCGCGATGCGGCGGCGGTCATTCGGGCGATTGTGATCGGTGAGCACCCGCAAGACGCGGAGGTGATGGTGGCGGCATTTCGCAACAGCGGCACGCTTCACGCATTTTCAGTGAGTGGCTTGCATGTGGCGATGGCGGCGACGATTGGGTGGTTTGTTTTAGGAGCCGCAGGTGTGCCGCGGCGGGTGGCGATTGTTTTTTTGATCGGGCTGGTTTTTGGTTACGCGTGGATTACGGGAAATAGTGCGCCAGCAGTGCGTTCCGCGTGGATGGCGGCGTTGTTTTTCTCGGCATTTTGGTATCGCCGCAGGCCGGATTTACTCAACTCGTTAGGTGCCGTGCTTTGTGTGATGTTGCTGTGGGACGGGCGCATGCTTTTTCAAGCAGGCGTGCAGTTGTCTTATGGCGTGGTGGCGGCGATCGCGCTCGGCACGGCCTGGGCGAGCCGCGTGTTTGCGTGGATGGCGGAATCCAACGATTACTTGCCGCCGGCCCATGCATCGCGCTGGGCGATCGGATTTTTGAAATTGCGCAGATCCGTTTCGCAATCGCTTACCGTTTCGCTTGCGGCAGGCATCGGTTCAACGCCGCTGACCGCATTTCACTTCGGGCTGGTCACGCCGATTTCCATTCTTGCGGGTGTCGTGATTGTGCCAATCGTGTTTGTAATTTTGAGTCTAGGCTTGGCCGCTGCCGTTTTTTACAACGTGATTCCGCCACTCGCTCGTGGCATCAATCAGGTGAATGCATGGGTCGCGGACCGCTGCGTGGATGGGGCGGAATTTTTTGCCAACGTGCCGGGCGGTCATTTCCAGTGGCCGCGAGAACATTCGCCATTTCTGTTAGTCTATCAGTTAAAATACGGCGATGCTGCGGCGCTTTTTTCTCACGGCTGGCATGGCGCGGTGTGGATCGATTGCGGTGGGCCGAAAAGTTTTCAATATCAGTTAGCACCATCGATCAAGTGGCTCGGGATTCAGCCGCAGACTGTCATTCTAACACATGCCGATGGTGGCCATATGGGCGGCGCGCAACAAGTCTGGGCGGCATCTCCGATTAAGCGTGTGTTGTTGCCGGTGGAGCGTTCGAGAAGCCCGTCGTTCCGCGCATGGAGAGATGAGGCTCCCAATGCAAGAATCGAGTGCCTATTTGCGGCGGAAATAAAAATGTTAGAGTTGCCAGACGGCGCAGTGATCGAAGTTTTGCACGCACCGGATCCCCACGATCATCACTTGGCGGCGGATAAACGCGTGGTGATTTTTCGCATGCACTGGCAAGGTTGGCGGATCTTATTTACCAGTGATTCTGGATCTGCTGCGGAGAGCGAATTGCTGGCGAGTGGGCGTAATCTTTCTGCTGATTTCATCATCGCTGGGAAATCGAGCGAAGAACTTTCACTCAATGATATTTTTCTCGAAGCGATCAATCCACAGGCCATCAT